>JBBRHE010000028.1:0-23895 GCA_038223165.1 Tepidisphaerales bacterium | reverse complement strand
TGGGTGCTTTCGATTCGCTCGACCTTCTAAAGGTTCGCCACCGGTGATGGGTTACGTTCACTGAAGCCCGCCTGGTGCCAGTACGGATAGGCCGGCGTCTTTTTGCTGGCGTCGTCGAGCTGGCGGATCTGGGCATGACTGAGTTTCCAGCCGACCGCGCCGATGTTGGCGCGCAGTTGGTGTTCGTTGCGCGCACCGATGACGATCGTCGACACGCTTGGCCGGCGGGCCAGCCAGTTGAGCGCGATCTGCGGGACGGTTTTGCCGGTTTCCTTCGAGATTTCGTCGATCGCTTCGACAATCGTGTACAGGAACTCGTCGGCCACGGGTGGACCGGCGTCATTGGCCAGCTTGTGGGTGGTGCGCGTGTTGGGTGGGGCGGGTTGCCCGCGACGGATTTTTCCGGTCAGTCGGCCCCAACCCAGCGGGCTCCAGACGACGGTGCCCACACCTTGGTCCAGTGCCAGTGGCATCAGTTCCCACTCATAATCCCGGCCGACCAGTGAGTAGTACGCCTGATGCGCAACATATCGCGCCAAGCCATGCTTTTCCGAAATCGCCAGCGATTTCATCAAATGCCAGCCGGAAAAATTTGAGCAGCCGATATACCGAATCTTGCCCGCGCTGACCAGATGGTCCAGCGTGCCCAGCGCTTCTTCAATTGGTGTCTGGGCGTCGAACGCGTGAAGCTGGTAGAGGTCGATGTAGTCGGTCTGCAGTCGTTTCAAACTTCCCTCGACTGCCGCAGTCAGGTGTTGGCGGGACGAACCGACATCGTTGGGTCCTTGCCCAAAGCGGAAGGTGCCCTTGGTCGACACGATGACTTTGTCGCGCCGTCCTTTGATTGCTTCACCGAGGATGCGCTCAGCGTCACCGTTTGAGTACACATCGGCAGAGTCGAACATGGTCAGGTCGTTTTCCAGACAGATGTCGACGAGGCGCGTGGCCTCAGCGACGTTGGTCGAGCCCCAGGCTTTGAAAAACTCGTTGCTGCCCCCAAACGTGCCGGTGCCGAGACAGAGGACGGGGACCTTGAATCCACTCTTGCCCAGAAGTCGATGTTCCATGATGCCGCCATGGTAGGCGCTTGGGGTTGGGCGCGTCGATGAGAAGTTTACTAACTTTTGCTTGACGTGCGGTTCATGCAGCAGTGAAGTGACGCAAGTCATGCTCCGGCAGGATGCGAGCTTCGTTGTGTTGGCTGAGAAGGGAACAAGTTATGTCGATACGTTGTTTGATCGGAATCGTGTCGTCGGTCGTTCTCGTCGCGCAGGTTCATGCGGACCCAATCACACTGCGCCCCGCGATGGCGCCGGGCATGACGTGGACGTTCAGCCAAAGTCAATCGGCTAAGTCAGAGAATAAAGCGACGATGAACGGCATGACCCAGCCGTTCACGACGATCAACAGTGGCCGGCGAAGTGGGAAGATCGAGGTACTGCAAGTGGAAGCCGGTGAGCCGACGTCTCTTCGCGTCACGTTCGGCAACGATTGCGACAGCTCGATGGAGATGGTCGGCCAAGGTCGCCAGTCCATGCCATTTCCACTGGCTGGGAAGACGGTCACGATCAGCCGGGTCGCCGATGGTCGGGTGACCGATGATTTCCGTGACGGGCAACTCGACCCGCAGTCGCAGTCGGAACTGCACGGCATGCTCGAGACCGGCTCGGCGATCTACCCAAAGCAACCGGTCGACGTAGGACAGGAATGGGATGCCGACCCACAGGCGGTCTCGCGCATGATGCAGTTGCGCAACGCCAACGATCGCGCGGGGATGCGGTTGAAGTTGCTGTCGGTGAAGGACATTGACGGTCGACAGACCGCAGAGGTGAAGGTTTCGACCGCGGTCGAGATGGAGCAGAACGGGCTGAGCATCAAGACGATCCTGCAAGGCGTAGCGCTTGTGGATATAGCGACCGGCCACACGGTCAAGACCGACCTGACCGGCTCGATCAACACCAGCGGTCAACAGCAGAATCAAACGCCCGACGGCAACGCGATGACGTACCAGGTGGAAGGCATCGGCACGATGACGATCGCTAATACCGCGCCGATCACCAACGCGCCCACCGGTGCGCCGGTGCCGGTTGTCGCGGCACCCCGTCCCGTGGTGGAAGGAAACGACGACAACCCCCTGGCTGCCAACCCGCTCGGCGCGGCGGCGACACCGGTCGACCCGCTGGTTGGGTCGTACAGTGATGGCAAGTTGAAGCTCGACCTCACCGGCGGTGATGGCTCGTACAAGGGCACCGTCACGCTCGGCAGCAATACGTTCCCTGTCACCGTGAAACTCACCGGTGGGACAAAGCTCGACGGCTCCTTCACCGCAGGTGGCAATAGTTTTCCCTTTACTGCAACGGTTGGCGATAACTCGATGAAGTTCGAGACCGGCGGCACGCTTTACTCGCTCAAAAAGGCCGCCAAACCGGTTGGTCCCGTCAACCCGCTGGGTCCGCAGTCGCGCCGACCGGCCGACGGTGGTGTCGCGGCTGCCAACGTAGCGCCGGTTGCTCCGGCTCAACCCGAAGCCCCCAAGCCGGCCCCCGTGGCGTTGCGGCAGTACAACTTTCCCGACGGCACCGGCAGTATTGGTCTTGCCGAAGGATGGACGACCGACGCGGCGTCGTGTCAAAGCGTCTTTGTCGTCGCGGGTCCCGGCGAGCAGAAACTCAGCGTCGGTTTCGCGATTAGCGTTAACACCCCCGATTCACAGACCGTCCGCATGCAGCGAGAGATGGAGCAGAACGCCCGCCAATGGGGAATGGCGCTGCCCCAGACGATACCGATGATCGTCGCGCCCTATAGTGCGCCAGCGGACGCACTTCAGACCCTTGTTCCCCAGTTCAGTCAATTCAGTCAGCGCAACGGCGGCCCTGCGACGCAGGTTGGCAACATCAAGCTTGTGCAGACACTGAAATCAGGGATGCCCAACGGTCAGGGCGCGGTGCTGGCCTACGACGTTCGCAAACAGACGCCCGGCCGAGGCGCGCAGGACTTCCGCGCCCTCTCGAACGTGCAGACAACTCCGCTGAGCCACGATGCGTGGATGTTCTACGCGATCGAGGCAATGGCCCCGACACAGACGTTTGACAGCGACCTGCCGGTCATGCTTCAGATGCTCAACAGTTGGAAAATCAACGAGGGCGCGATGGCCCAGAAGACGCGCGACAACATCGACAACAGCAACCGCACCTTCGCCGCCGGCCAGGCCGCCCACCGCGACCGAATGGCGGCGTTCGACAGCTACAACAAGTCCTGGGCCGACCGCCAAAAGAGCCAGGACGGTTCCCACGCCGACTTTATCGAGACGATCCGTGGCACGCGTACGGTCGAAGACACCCGCACCGGTGAACGTCGTGACGCCGACCTCGGTCACTCGAAAGACATCGTCGACACCCTCAACCAACCCGAACCCGATCGCTTCCGCGAAGTGCCGTTGCGCGACCAGTAGATGACTTCTCTCCGTAGCACGGGCGTCTCGCCCGTGGAGCGACGGTACCCCGTCGTGTCGGGCCGTACTCGGCACGAACTAAAGAGCGCAAGCGATCTTCCACTGCGGTTTCCGCAGGGTCGCAGCAACCCCCTTGCATGCGAATGAACAATTTGTTCAAATATGTTCATGTTCGTTCATGATCGCCAGAAGCAGATTCTCGAGCGACTGGCCCGTCGGCCGCGCTGGGCGGTCACGCAGTTGCAGAGTGAGATGCGCATCAGCCGCTCGACATTGCGGCGGGACCTGATGGAACTGGAAGAACGGGGTGACATCGTCCGCGTTCACGGTGGCGTCGTGCATCGCGACTTCCTGCAGGGTGAGCCGACGTTCGACCGCCGCGGCAAGGAAGCCGTCGCCGCCAAGCGCGCAATCGCCGCGTCGGCCGCGGCGCTCATTCCCGCCAACGCGACGGTCTACATCGACGCCGGTACGACCTGCTTTGAAGCGGCCCGCCGGGTGTTGCTGCGGTCGGATGTCAAAGTGTTTACGCACTCGCTGCGCGTCGCGATGGACGCTGCGACGAGTGACGCGCCCGCGCCTCTCGTGTTGATCGGTGGCGAACTGCGAAAAGTCAGCCAGGCGGTCGTCGGTGGATTGTCGCTCGACTGGCTGACGCAACTGCGTTTCGACATCGCGTTCATCGCGGCATCAGGGATGGATGCGGACGGTCTGTCGACAACGGAGTTGAGCGAGGCCAGCGTCAAGGGCGCGATCATCGGCCGGGCGAGTCGCACGGTGTTATTGGCCGACGCGGAAAAATGGGATCGACCGGCTGCGGTGCGATTCGCAAGCTGGAAGCAGATTAGCGCGTGGGTTGTCGATCGCGGCGTGTCCAGGGGCGCGCGCGAGGTCGTGAAACGTAAAGGGGCCGACGTGGTCGTGGCAAATTCTGATGATCGGTAAAACAGTATGAATGATCCAAAACAATATCGAATGAATCGCCTGTTCAACGCCAAGAGCAACCGCTGTTTCGACGTCGCCGTCGACCACGGTTTCTTCAACGAGGCGGCCTTCCTCTCCGGTATCGAGGACCTTGGCGCCGCAGTGCGGACACTCGTGGACGCAGCGCCGGATGCGATTCAACTGACCGTCGGCCAGGCGCCATTGCTGCAGGGCCTGCCCGGTCGGCACAAGCCGTCACTCGTGTTACGGACGGACGTTGCGAACGTCTACGGGACCGTCCTGCCGCGCACGCTGTTCAGCCGGATGATTGAACGGCCCGTCGAGCAGGCCTTGCGGTTGGACGCAACGTGCGTCGTCGTGAATCTCTTCCTCATTCCCGAGCAACCGGAAGTCGCCGACCAGTGCGTCCAGAACATTCTGCGGATCAAGCCCGAATGCGACCGCTGGGGCATGCCGTTGATGATCGAGCCGCTCGTGTTTCAATCCAACGCCAAGGCAGGTGGCTACATGGTCGATGGCGACCCGAGAAAGATCGTGCCGCTCGTTCGCCAGGCCGTCGAACTTGGCGCCGACATCATCAAGGCCGACCCGACCGACGACGTGCGCGACTATCCCAAGGTCATCCAGACCGCAGGTCGCATTCCGGTTCTCGTGCGAGGTGGCGGAAAGGTCAGCGATGCGGAAATCCTGAAGCGCACGGCTACCCTGATGGAGGTTGGCGCCGCTGGCATCGTTTACGGGCGAAACGTCATCCAGCACGCCAACCCCGCGGGCATTACCAAGGCGCTGATGGCCGTCGTGCACGATGGCGCGTCACCTGACGAAGCATCGAAGTATCTGAAGTAAACCTTACGGACCTGCAAGTCATGGCAAAGAAGATTATACGATTCGGCATCATCGGTTGCGGCCTCATGGGTCGCGAGTTTGCTAGCGCAGCGGCGCGGTGGTGTCACCTGTTGGACCAGAAGGTTCAGCCACAGATCGTCGCGGTGTGCGATCCCAACCCCGTGGCGGTTGCGTGGTTCGTAGAGAACGTGCCGACCGTCCGGATTTCCACCGGCGACTACAAGCAATTGCTGGCCGACCCCAACATCGATGCGATCTACGTCGCTGTGCCGCACAATCTGCACGCGCAGGTGTACGTGGACGTTATCAATGCGGGCAAGCATTTGCTTGGCGAAAAGCCGTTCGGTATCGACCAGCCCGCCAATCGGCTGATCTCCGATGCGGTCAAGGCCAACGAGAAGATCGTCGTCCGCTGTGCCAGTGAGTTCCCGTTCTTCCCCGGCGTCTACGCGATTGCCGAGATGGTGCGACAGAAGAAATTCGGACGCATCATCGAGGTCGAGGCGGGTTTCTGGCATTCGTCGGACCTGAACCCGCTCAAGCCGATCAACTGGAAACGACGCATCGCGACGAACGGTGAGTACGGATGCATGGGCGACCTGGGGATGCATGTGCTGCACATGCCTCTTCGCTTTGGTTGGCGACCGGCGAGCGTGCGGGCGCTGCTGACAAAAATTGTCGAGCAACGGCCGGACGGCAAAGGCGCGATGGTCCCGTGCGAAACATGGGACAACGCCACGCTCGCGTGCGACGTCGAGTCGCCGCAGGGTGCTTTTCCTATGATCCTGTCGACCAAGCGCGTCGCGCCAGGACACAACAACACCTGGTTCCTGCGTGTGACCGGCACCGAACTGTCGGCCGAGTTCAGCACGAAAGACCCCAAGCGGTTGGCGGTTCTGCCCTATACGCCCGGCGGTGAGCAGGCGTGGCACGTGACGGACCTGCAGTACAAGTCGGCTTACAGCACCATCACCGGAAACATCTTCGAGTTCGGCTTCAGCGATTCGATCGTGCAGATGTGGGCCGCGTTCTGCGACGAGGTCGCCCACGGGCGGGCCGGCATGAGCCAGCCGATGTACTGTGCCACGCCCAACGAAGCGGCCGACAGTCACACGCTGTTCACCGCGGCGCTGGCGTCGCACGAAACCGGGCAGACCGTTCGGCCCTCGTGGGGATAACACGCATGACCGACACCAACGCATCACGGATCATCGTCGCGGGCCACATCTGCCTGGACATCATCCCCCAGCTTCCGGGCGCGGCGATCACGACGCCGGGCCGGTTGATGAAGATCGGCCCCGCCACCGTCAGCACCGGTGGGGCGGTCGCGAACACCGGACTGGCGCTGCATCAACTGGGCGTGCCAGTGCGGTTGATGGGAAAGGTCGGCAATGACACGTTCGGCGCGAACATCCTCGACACACTGCGCGCGTACGACCTCGCGCTCGCCGACGGTATGATCGTCGCGACCGGTGAGACGACGAGCTATTCCATCGTCATCAGTCCGCCGGGCATCGATCGCACCTTCTGGCACTGCACCGGCGCGAACGACACGTTCTCGGCCGGTGATATTCCATACGACCAGCTCGGCTCGGCAAAACATTTCCACTTCGGCTATCCACCGATCATGGCCCGCATGTACACCGACGGTGGCGCGGAACTGTCGTGCATGCTGCAGCAGGTGCGCGAGCGCGGATTGGCGACCAGCCTGGACATGGCCCAGCCCGATCCGCAATCCGAAGCAGGCCGATTGGACTGGGCATCGCTGTTGAAGCGGGTTTTGCCGGACGTCGACGTCTTTTTCCCGAGCATCGACGAACTGCTCTACATGCTGGACCGTCCGACCCACGCAAAGCTCGCCGCGGGTGATCCAAACGTGATCGACGGGACGTTGCTGCGACGGTTGGGACAGCAATTGATCGATCTGGGCGTTGCGGTCGCCGTCATCAAGCTGGGTGAAAGCGGGCTGTACGCGCGCACGTCGGCGAATGGCGATCGAGTGACGGCGTTCCGCAAGCGGCTCGGCCTTAACGCGGTGGGTTGGGTCGATTGCGAGGTGTACTCACCTTGTTTCCGCGCGACGGAGGTGGTCGGCACCACCGGGTCGGGCGATTGCACAATCGGTGGTTTCCTCGCGGCGATGCTGCGCGGGGATGACGTCACCCGCACCGCGACGGCTGCGACGGCGGTGGGGGCCTGCAGTGTGGAAGGGCCCGACGCCACCGGCAGTGTGCCGAACTGGTTGGTCGTCCAACGACGCATCGACGCTGGCTGGCCGCGTCTTGGCACGACGTTAAACTGGGGCGACGCCATCACGGCAACGCCCGACGCGACGGGAACGTATTCACTTCAGCGGAGCAGCCTATGAACGCCAACGACATCACCCGCGCTCGCACCGCAGCCGCGACGCAATTGGAAGCCGCCGGCATCGTGTTGACGGACCACGAGCGTGCGACGATCGAGGTCGCCGACTTCGGCTTATCCGACTTCGATCGGCAGGGGCTTGCGCTGGTCGTCTACGCCAACACCGATCGCTATTGCGGCAAGGAACTGGTGCTGTCAGCCGGGCAGACCTGCCCCGAACATCGCCACCCACCGGTGCCCCTGCCCGAGGGTCGGGTCGACCCGGGCAAGATGGAGACGTTCCGCTGTCGCCGCGGGACGGTTTACCTTTACGTTGAGGGGACGGCAACGCCAAAGCGACACGGTAAACCGCCCGTCCACAGTGAGTCGTACTACACGGTCTTCCACGAGATCGAATTGAAGCCGGGCGACCAATACACCATTCCCCCCAACACGCTGCACTGGTTCCAGGCCGGGCCGGATGGGGCGGTCGTCACCGAATTTTCGAGTACGAGTCGCGACGAACTGGATCATTTCACCGACCCTCGCATCACGCGTGTTCCTGACCCCGCATAAGGGTGTTCCAGAGCAGGCTGCTCGCGAGATTTACGCGTTATCCCGTCCATTCGCCGGGCCGATGAATTGGTGGCACTCCAGTTTGCGGCGGTCCGTCGTTATGCGCAACGTTATCGAACGCAACATCCTGATCAGCTTTGCCGCTGCCTTTCTGGCGCTGGCCGGGGTGGGCATGGTCTCGTGGTTTAACGTGTCGCAATTGCAGTCGCACATCAAGCAGGTGACACACACCTATGACGTGATCGGACAGTGCGACGACGTGGCACGCCGCATATCGGACGTCCGGCTGCTGGTGCGTGACTACATCATCTCCGGTGATGTCGCGACGTCTGAGCGATTCCCCGCGGTGAGTCACGATACTGTTGAGTCGATTCAGAGCATCAAGTCGCTGGCTCGGGACAACCCTCAGCAGCAACAGACGATCAGTGAACTAACCACCTTCGTCCAGGCGTTCCTGACGAACGCGGCAACGACGATCCGCCTGCGCCGGCAGGCAGGATTCGACAACGCGGCGCGGAATCTCGCGATCAGCAGTGGTCACGGCCTGGCACTGGAAATCGAGCAAACGTTGGACATCGTTCGCGATCGGGAAGTCAAACTCCTGGCGATGCGTCGAAGCCTGGTCGGACAAAGTGGAACGCTTACGCGCGTCAGCATTATCGCGGGCAGCATTCTCGCGTTCAGCATCGGTGGGTTCTCGATGTTTCGCATTCGCCGGCATCTCGCCGAGCGCCGGGCCGCCGAAGCTGAGGTCAAGCGGTACATGGCCGACCTGGAGCGGGCAAAGTACGAGATGGAAGCGCAGGCGTGTGAACTGCTGATCAAAGGGGAGCAAATCGAGATCGCTCGTCTGGCCGCCGACGATGCGAACCGCGCCAAAAGCAGCTTTCTGGCCAACATGAGCCACGAAATCCGCACACCGATCACTGCCGTGCTCGGTTACTCGGAGATGGCGCTGGATGGCGGTCACGACGTCGATCGTGACGAATGCCTGCAGACGATCCGACGCAATGGCCAGTTGTTGCTCGAACTGATCAACGACATCCTCGACCTGTCCAAGATCGAAGCCGACATGATGGCCGTCGATCTGACCGACACCGACCTGCCCGCAATCATCGGTGACGTCATCTCCATGATTCGCCCGCGCGCCACGGCGGCCGGTATCGCGCTGAGCCTCGCGTTCGACACACCGATTCCGAAAACGGTTCGGACCGACGCGTTGCGGTTAAAGCAGATCCTGATCAACCTCGTCGGCAACGGTGTGAAGTTCACACCGCGCGGTTCGGTGACGGTTCGGACCAGCCTGCGGACCGACCAACAACTGCAGTTTGACGTCGTCGACACGGGCATAGGCCTGACGGACGCACAGGCTGCGAAGCTGTTTCAACCGTTCACGCAGGCCGACTCGTCGACGACACGCAAGTTCGGCGGAACGGGGCTCGGTCTGACAATCAGCCGCCGGTTGGCACGAATGCTTGGTGGGGACATTACGGTCAGCTCGGTCACCGGCGCTGGCACGACGTTCCGGGTGACGATCGACGCGGGACTGTCTGCGGGCGTCGAGATGATCGAGGGCCTGACCGAATCCACCCGACCCCTTTCACCGTCGGGTGGCGATCCGCGGACACAGGTCATTGCACGGCTGGACGGGAAGCGAATCCTGCTGGCCGAAGATGGCCCCGACAACCGCCGCCTCATCACCGCGTTCCTCAAGAAGGCTGGAGCCAGCGTGACGCCCGCAACCAACGGCCGCGTCGCGGTCGAGCTGGCCAGCGAGCAGGCGTTCGACGTGATCCTGATGGACATGCAGATGCCCGAGTTGGACGGTTACGACGCGACCCGCACGCTCCGCCGGGCCGGCTACACCGCGTCGATCATCGCGCTGACCGCCCACGCCATGGCGAGCGATCGCGATAAGTGCCTGGAAGCAGGCTGCAACGAGTACCTGACGAAGCCAATCGACAAAGCGAGCCTGATCAACACCTGCGCGTCGTTCGCGAGATCGAACGCGAACGGCACGCCGTCGTTTGGGGTCCAGTCGATGAACTTACCGTCATCACCTGTCATCACGGATGATGTGCCAGCAATGTCGGTGCTCGAGAGCGCCTTTGCCGATGACGTGGACATGGCCGAGGTCATCGGTGAGTTCGTCGCGACGTTGCCTGCGACGGTTGCACAGCTGCAGCAACTGTTGGCCGAGCACGACGCTGCGGCGCTGCATGTAGTCGTTCACCAGTTAAAGGGTTGCGGCGGGAGCTTCGGGTATGGCTCGATCACGACATTCGCCGCTGACGCCGAGGCAAACCTCAAGTCGACCTCATCGATCGACACCGTCAACGCCGACGTCCGCAGACTCATCGAAACAATCCGCAGCGTGCGCGGTTACGACCGCGCGATGGAACTGACCGGAGCCTGATCACAGCCTGATCGCCGCCAAGTACGCGTGCTGCGGACAACGCCGCGGTCGTCGGGTACATTGCCATTGGCGAACATTCACGTCATCCGGAGGCAACCCATGATTCAAGGCAAACTCATTCACCCCCAGATTCTCGCTGCCCTCGCGCGGGCGGGGCATGGCAGCAAGGTGCTCATCAGCGACGGCAACTACCCCCATTCCACGGCGCGCGGGCCAAACGCTGAACTGGTTTACCTGAACTTGTCGCCAGGCTTGTTGGGGGTGACCGACGTGCTGAAAGTGCTGGCGACCACCATTCCCATCGAACACGCCGCCGTCATGGCGACCAACAAAAGTGGGGCCTACGCGCAAGCGAGCGATCCTGAAATTTGGAACGACTTCCGCGCCCTGCTGAAGCCGACCGACTGCAACGGCGAGCTAACGCAGATCGAACGCTTCGCGTTTTACGAGACGGCGGGCGCGAAGGACGTCTGTCTCACGATCGCGACCGGGGAGCAGCGGATCTATGCGAATTTGCTGCTGACTATTGGGGTGGTGAAGTAAAATAAAGAACGCGTTGTTCGTCATCCTGCGGTACTTCGAAGGACCTCTCGAACACCAAAGGGTATAAGGCGGGTGGTCCGCCCCTACGACGCCAGCAGCACTTCCTCGACCGCGGCGACTTTGTCATCCAGGCTCGCGAAGGCGCCGACGTGTTTGAGGTGAGGATGGGCGCCCCACAGTGCGAGTAGCAGTTTCCCACTGGCGACGGCGGCCGGTGCGTCTTCGAAGCGGCAGAAATTGCTCGCATCTCCATCGTACAGACCCAGCGCGGCGGCGGTTTCCATCCAGATGATCGCGTCGTAACGAGCCAGCTCTCGTTCGAGGGACGAGCCCAGATCCTGCCAGTACGCCGCGGTCCCCTCAGGCCAATAGGCGGCCCCGTCGATCGTGCCACGGTCCAGCAGGAGAATTTTTTCAGGCTGTTCCGCGGAGACGCGGTCTTCTTGTTCGATCTGTAACCGATAGATCTGCCGCTGCACGTCGCGCCGACCGGCGAGGTCGAGCCGATCCCACCGCGTCTGCAACCGGTCATACACCTGCGTCGCCGCCTCGGCCACGCGAACGAATCGCTCGGGGTACACCGCAGCCAACCTGCGCGAGATGACGGTCTTTCCCGCCCCGGGTCCACCGGTAAGGACGATACGCTTGCAGCGAACGGCTTGAGACATCAAGGAATGGTTATACCCGAAGGACATCGAAATCTGCCCCCTCTCTCATGGATCCATGAAAGAGGGGCCAAATCGAACACGCTCTACTGATTATGTCCCGGCACTATCACGGATTCCGTCGTCCCATCCGGTTCTGCAACTGCGTGCGCGGGTCGGGTGTTTTCTTTTTTGCTGGCTTCTGCTTTTCGTTCAGAAACGCCGTCAACAGGGGTTCAATCGCTGCCTGAAGTTCCTTGTTCGCATAGCCGGCCCATGACAGTCCACTGGTCACGTCGAACGGACCATCGAGCGGGTTGCCAAGTCCATCGGTGATGACGACACCAGCCTCTTCAGCGATCAGCAACGTGGCGCAATCGTACGGGTGGCAGCAGAGGCCTTCGGGTTGGCCTTGGATTTTGTAGAACAGCGGCCGCAGGTCGGCGTTGAAGCGGTCGTGACCGACGATCAGCTCGTAAAACTGTCCACCCGTGCAAATGTACTGGTCGTCGAAGACGGTCGCTTTGGTGACGTCGGCCTTTCCGATCAGGTTGGCGATCAGGTGTTCCATCAACTCGCTGGAAAGAACCTTCGTGCCGGGGAAGAAGTTGGCGACTGACGCGAAACCATGGTCGATCTTCGGCGCTTTCGACGGTGAGATCGGCAACGGCGACGCCTGCCCCGTCCGCAGGTCGACGCGCTCACCGTTGGCGCCTCGTCCCTTGATCGCCCACAACACGTCGGCGTAGCCCATCTTGCTCGTGGGCAGTTCGCTCATCACCGCGACCTCGATGTCGCGCAGGCGCGTATTCGGCCCTTTGTTTGGCGCGACGCCCGCCAGTGCCCACGCGGGGCGTTTGTCGTACATGATGCCGCGCGTGCCGTCGATCGGGTCGACAATCACGCGGATTTTCGCGTCCTCTTCCGTCGCGCCCGCAGGAAACACGCGGCTATCGACCTCGTGCCCGTCGACGCCTTCCAACCCCTCGGCCACCAGCACCAACGGTGTTTCTTTGCCCCATTCCTCGCAGAAGTGATCGAGGATCGGGTCGACTTCGGTGTCGATCTTGTAAATCGTGTCCGCCGACGACGACCGGCTGACCTCGTGCAAACCGCCCGCGCTCGCGTGCGACTTTCGCACGACGTCGCGCACGGAGGCCTGGAAGGTTTTCAAGCGATTCACGATGGAAAAGGGGTCGATGGGAAGCATGGTTCGCACAGTTCTAAGGCCAACCCGACTCCTCGCCAAGGGCAAAGAGAGGTACACCGCAGAGGCGCCGAGACGCGGAGAAGACAAGAAATGCGATCGGCCCACGAATCGGCGCGAAGGGGCACGAATGTAGACGAGAACTCTGCTTTCTTATTCGTGTCCCTTCGTGCCGATTCGTGGGCAAATATTCTTTCTTCTCTGCGCCTCGGCGTCTCTGCGGTGAACACTCCGCTTCTGGCGCGTTTGACACCATCTCCCGCCAGTTCTACGCTCTGCCGCGAATGCGACTTGCGCTTTTCCTGACCGTGTTGTGTGTCGTCGCGACGACGTCGGTCTCCTGCCAATCCGCGGCCACCCGGCGGGATGCGGAGGACCAGACGATGTTCGCGCCGGTGACGCTGCGCATCCATCCAATCTTCACCGCGCCCAAGGACTGGACCGGTGACGGGGGCATCGACGGCATCGAGGCCCTCGTCGAGCTGACCGACGGCTTTGGCGACCCGACCAAGGCCCGTGGGCAGATCGTGTTCGAGTTGTTCCAACTTCGCCGGTACAACCCCGACCCGCGCGGGGTGCCGCTGGAGACGTGGGTAATGCCCATCAACACGCTCGCCGAGCAGAAACTGCATTGGCGGCGCATCGGTGGGGCGTACGCGTTCCAACTGCCATACCCGCAAGTCGCCGGGTATGGTGGCACGGTCCTGTCGGCCGAGATGACCTTCACCGGTGGTGGGCGGTTGCGAGATCAGATTGTGTTGAACGCGAAGCGCTAGCGCTCTGGTCCCCTCTCCCCCTGTACTCAGGGTATCGCGAGAGGGATAGGGTGAGGGGGTGCGGGACGACAAACGAGTCTGCCTTGGCGCTGACGGTTTGCCTTTTGACCGTAGCCTTGGCGATACGCTAAACCGCAAGCGCACGTCGATTGTTGTTTGAATGCCCAAGCCCCCTCACCCCGGCCCTCTCCCGGGCACACCGCGAGTACGCGGGGGAGACGGGGTAAGATGCGGAACGTTCGTCCCGACTGTCGTTGTTGAAAACGGAAGCACTGATGTCCATCCCTGACCTCCTCACGCTCGATCCCGTTCCCACGCTTTTGTCGCGCGTTCGGGCCGAATTATCCGCCGACTTTGTCCCGGGCAAGCCGATGCGCGTCAGCCGGGCGCCAGGGCGGTTGGATGTGATGGGGGGCATCGCCGATTACACGGGCAGCCTCGTGCTTGAAGCGCCTTTGGACCGGGCGTGTGCGGTCGTGATTCAGGAACGAGACGATCGGCAGGTTCAGATCGTCAGCTTAAACCTGCTCGACGAGCACCGCCCGTTCACGCTGCGGGTGCCACTGGACGCGCTGGCAACCGGTGACCTGGAGACGCTTCGCCGCGAGTTCAGTCAACCGGGGCGAGGCTGGGCGGGGTACATCGCGGGGTGCCTGTTCCTGCTGCACGAGCAAGGTTACGTCGATTTGGCGAGCCCGGCGGTGAAGGGGTTGAACATCGCGCTCTACAGCACCGTCGCGCTCGGCGCAGGCATCAGCAGCTCGGCGGCGATCGAGGTGGCAACGATGACCAATTTGGTCGCCCATTTTGGCATTGATGGCGCGCCGGGGGTTCCGCCACGCAATCGGTTGCAGATCGCCCATTGCAAGACGATCGATCCGATGAAGCTCTCTGCGATGTGTCAGCAGGTCGAGAACCGGGTCGTCGGCGCGCCCTGTGGCATCATGGACCAGGTCAGCAGTTGTTATGGCGAACAGGGTGCGCTGCTGCGCATGATCTGCCAGCCGCACGAGATTCAACCCTCTTTGTTTCTGCCAACGGGCGTCCGCGCCATCGGCATCAACAGCAACGTGAAGCACAGCGTGGGGGGTGGCATGTACGGCAAGACCCGCTGTGCCGCGTTCATGGGGCACAAGATCATCCTCGACAAGATGCGCCAGATGGGCACCGCTGCGGGCAAGACGATGACCGCCGACCCGATGAACGGGTATCTGGCAAACCTCGACCCCGACGACTACAAGAAATTCTTCCGGCCGTACATTCTCGAGTTCATGGAAGGGGACGACTTTCTGAACAAGCATGGTCAGACAATCGACACCGCGACCAAGGTCGATCCGTCGATCGAGTACCACGTCCAGCACGCCACCGACCACCACGTGCTCGAAGCGATGCGCGTCCGCAACTTCGCGACCCATATCGAATCGGCTGCGGGCTTGCAGGTCGGGTCCGCCGAGCGAAAACTAGCCCTCGATAAGGCCGGCCATCTCATGTACGCATCGCATTTGTCGTACACGAACGATGCTATGCTCGGCGCCCCCGAGTGCGACCTGCTGGTGAAACTGATCCGCGACCGCGAGCCCCAGGGCTTCTATGGCGCTAAAATCACTGGCGGTGGCAGTGGTGGCACCGTGGCCACCCTCTGCGATATCAGTGAACGCACAGACTCTGCGATCCTCGACATCATGGCCGAGTATGAAAAGGCAACGGGCAATAAGCCTGAATCATTTTTAGGAACGAGCCCGGGTGCGTGGCACGCGGGGACGAAGGTTGTGTAGGTATTCTGCATTTGCGGCACCCATGATTCGCATTCACGTCAAACTCTTCGCCATCCTGCGAGACGCCGCCGGCAAACCGGAGTTGACGCTCGAATTGCCGGACGGCGCGACCGTGCATGCCGCCGCCGTCGCGTTGGGTGAAGAGGTGCCGGCGTTGGCCGAGCATTTGCCGCACACGGGCTTCGCCGTCAACCGCACCTACGCCGGCCCCGCGCAGGTGTTAGTAGACGGGGATGAACTGGCAGCGATTCCCCCGGTCAGTGGTGGGTGAGGTGATCGCGCAGCGACGGTAACGATGCCTGCTTCTCCGGACCTCATCCTCCTGTCTCCCGCGCCACTCGATTGCAGTGCGGCGGTCGCGTTCGTCACCGACCCTGCTGCCGGCGCGATCGACGTGTTTCTCGGAACCACGCGGGCCGAGCGCAACACCGCCGGCCAGGAACTGACGGCGTTGGACTACGAGGCCTACGTCGACATGGCGACCAACCAGATGCGCGACCTCGCCACCCGCGCGCGGGCGAAATGGCCGATCTGCCGTCTGGCGCTTTTGCACCGCACCGGCCGGGTGGCGGTCGGTGAACCGAGCGTTGTCATCGCCGTCAGCACCCCGCACCGTGCTGACTCGTTCGCGGCGTGCAAATTCCTGATCGACACGCTCAAGGTCGAGGTCACGATCTGGAAGAAAGAACTTTGGCACGACGGCGGGGCGACGTGGGTGCATCCGAAAACGACGTAATCCGTCCTCACGTAGCATGGGCGGCCCGCCAATGGTGCCTGTACCCAGGCACGTCGGACGGTACACCGTCCGAAACAACCATCGCGCCAGCGAAGGAACGGCAAACCCTTCACGTGCCCGCAAACGGATTCGCGCCAAGCTCGCCAAGAATGAAAGCGAAGATCGCTTGCGCTCTTTGGCTCAGGCCGGATACGGCCCGACACGACGGTATACCGTCGCTCCACGGGCGGGACGCCCGTGCTACTGGGAGTACCGTGTTTGCTGCGCGACCCATGCCGTTCGCTGGGTCAACGAAAACGCCCGGACCGTTGGGGGTCCGGGCGTTGGGTTAATAAAAGAAAACGGATAGCCCGCATGTGCCGTGTGGAAGCGGTTTAGTCAAACCCATTGAAAAAATTTGGGCGGTTCCGATCCGAAGGGTTCTTCGGTCTGTCTTCTCTTCAGTTTCCTGTCTCGGTCTCGCGTCAAATGGACCGCGGGGCACTGCAGGCATACTTAGGAGGAGCGGAACACCCTATGGGTTGATTATAGGTTTAACCAAATATGTGCTTCCAATCTCGAACACAGCAGATCATCCGTTTCAGTTCATAGTATCGGCGTTCCGCGGTCCAGACCATTAGAAATCGGATTTTCTGCGCCGGTTTTTCGGAGTCAAACCCCGCAAACACGCAAGCGGCAAGGCGTTGCTTGCGTCTTGGCGATAATCGTTAAAATTTGACAATCAGCCTGGCACCCAGAATGCTTAAAATGGGGGGGCTTCTCCGCGCTTCCACCAGTCTGCGGCATCCTTCTTTGCGGATTTCTTCTTCGATGCGGACGGTCCCTCGGTCGGGGGTTCATCGATGGATGGACCGTCATTGTCAGAACCGCGATTTTCGTCATCGCTTTCGTCAACCGATTCCTCGTGGACGACGCTTGCCAGCGCCACCGCGAAGATCGGGCCGACTACCTGCATCACCTCGGTGTCCTCGTCTTTGAACGGCGTGGCGCTGTCACGGAAGAACACGATCGTCGCCAACGTTTCGCCAAGATACGTGCAGTTGAGCGCGAGGATCGTCTGGTTTTCTACATAGCGGTATTCCTCGCCGCTCAGTTGGGTCTTCAGTTGCGACGCTTCGATCTTCACGAAGCCATCACGAGCGGCCAGGGGCAGCAGGATGCGCTTGAGGGCATCGGTCAGAATCGCGTCACCGGGCGTGGTGTACTTCATGTACGCGCCCAATTGCGACTCGCCTTCCTCGCTGGCCAGCCAGACACCGACATTCGCGTAACCCATCTGGCGAAGCAACCAGTCCATGCTGTGGCAGAGCAGTTGTTCGAGGTCTTTGGCATCGGCGATGTACTTGCGGAAGCCTTCTTTTGTGCGAACGCCTTCCATCTGCTTGGACAGTTCACCATAGGCGCTGATCAGGTCGTTGCAGAGCAGGTCGACCTTCTTGCTGACGAGATTCCGCGCTTCGTTGAGGCGTTTTACGGACGCCTTCAGCCGGTCGATCTTGCGTTCCTGCAGGATCGCGACCGACTGGAGCTTGAGCGCCGCCCGAACGCGGTCGACGAGCTGCTGGCCGGTGAACGGTTTGGGCATGAAGTCGGCGGCGCCGTGGCGCATCGCGGCGACGACGCGGTCGATTGTCGGGGCACCGGTGATGATGATCGCGCTGGCGGTTGGGGCGTTCTTGCGCAACGCCGGCAACAGCGACATGCCGTCACCGTCCGGTAGATGGATGTCGGTGAGTAACAGGTCAAACGGCTCGGCCAAGGCCTTGCGGGCCGCGCCGATCGAGTCTGCGAAGACCAGGTCGCATTCCACACCGGCCGTCATCATGTCCATGATCGTCTCACTGACGATCGGCTCGTCCTCGACGATAAGAACGCGGGGACGGGCCGTCGTCTTGGACTGGTTGACCGCTGCTGTGGAACCCATGGTGAAACTCCGTGTACCTACTGCGAGGGTCGAGGACCGAGGGTAGAGAATCGCAAACAAACGGCCGTCAAGGCTCTCGCGATCCGCTACCTTCGATCTTCGATCCTCGCGTTCACAACTATTGCGCCTTACGGCGCAACTGTACTTCTGGCTCGATCTTCGTGTTCACTGCGACCGCCGGCAAAAGCACTGTCATTCGCGTGCCCTGACCGACCTTGCTTTCCAGCCGGATGGCGCCACCCGAGGCGTCGATCCATCGCATCGCCTTGGCCAGGCCCATGCCTCGTCGGCGGCCGGCGGTTCGGCTGCTATAGAACGGGTCGAACGCGCGCTTGCTCGTCTCGTCATCCATTCCGCAACCGTTGTCCGAGATCGTCAGGACCACCTTGTTCGACACCGCATCGTGTGCGGCGTGGATCGCGATGTAGCCCTTGGTCTCGTCCGTCGCCTGAATCGCGTTGCCCAGAATCTCTCGCAACGCCGCCGACACCTGCTCGGGGTCGACCTCGACGTTCGGGATATCCCCGGCCGTCGTCTCAATCTCCCTATCGGGCGTTTCGTCGAGCAGCTTAGCCTCATGAATTGCACGACCGACAAGGTCAGCCACGTCACACTCGCGCGGGTTTGGTGGGACGGGCTTGGCGAACTCCATCAGCTCGGTGATGATTTCACTCAATCGGTGCGACTGATCGAAGATGAGTTTGGCGGCGATTTTCTGTTTCGGGTCCGTTAATTGTGCCGCTAACAACTGTGATCGACCGGAAATGACCGCCAGTGGGTTGTTCATCTCGTGGGCGGCGCCACCGGCCATTTCACCGACGCTGATCATTGCCTTGCCGCGCACGATCTCATTCTGCGCGTTGTGCAACCGGCGATTTGCGTCGGCAAGCTGTTCCGACAAGGTGCGAGCTTCCTCACGAATCTGCGCCGTCCGAATCGCCAGGCTCCAGCCACCTGCGATCGCGGTCAGTTCCTGAACTTGCGTCGAAAGTCGCTGCGCCTCACCCGCGGGCGCGCCCCACACGACGCCACCGATGCAGGCGCTGTCGGCGACCAAAGGAATCCAAAACCGCGCGTCGGCCGACAGGCGCGGCGACACCGCGCCCACCAGCCACTCGAGGTCCTTCGTCACCGCCAGCACCGGGCCTTCCCCTTGCTGGGGCTCGGCCGGGCGCGCGCCGGGGCAGTCGATCAGTGTCGTGTCAAACACTTCACCTTGCCCGTTGAACAGCATCATCTCGGCAAACGCGTGGCGGGGGGGAAACGAGAACGCGCCAACGCACGACACACCGAGCACTTCGATCGCCGTCTGACCGATCGCTTTCAGAATAATCATCGGCGGTGCGTCGGCGCGCATGTCGGCCTGAAACGTCGCTAAGGCATCGAAGAACCTGGCTCGCACGGCCAGTTTGCGGTTCTTGGCCGCCAGTTGACCGGTTACGCGCCCCAGTTCCTTGTTGGCCTTTGACAGCGCGTCGCGATAGAGCTGACTGCTCGTCTCTTCACCGAGGCCCAGGCTCTTGGCGCGGGGTTCGATGCGGTCCATCAGCTTGAGCATGGCCTTCTCGACGCTATCGGGTTTCAGACCGATCGCTTCGATGAGTTGCTGCTTGGACAAGTTGAACGTGTAGTTGCCGCTGTAGCCCAGGTGCAGTTCGCGCGCCAGCGTGTCTGCGAGCGTGACGATGTTCACCATCCGCGCGTTCTTCACGTTCGCCGGTAGCGCCTGGGGCGCCTGACCATGCAGCCAGATGCATTCACGGACGATCGTCGGCAAGTTCCATCGCTCAGCGAGCCGCTTTCCAGCAACCAGGTGATCAAGCCCGATGACCTGCCGTTCGATATCCGCGATGTTCCCACGGAGCAGGTCGACGGCCTCGACGACGCGCCCAAAGCTCTTGGGCAACGCAGCGTCGAGCGCGACCTTGCCCATGTCGTGCAGCAGGCCACATACAAACGCTTCGGATGCCGAGACGCCCGCGTCCTTGCTTCCCCACGCCGCGTGACACGCCTCAGCGAGCAGTTCGGCACAGCACGCCGTCGAGACCGCATGCTTCCAGAACTCGTCACGGTTGAACTTGCTGTCCTTGGATTGCATCGCCAGCGTGTCAAACACACTGACCGCCAGCACGGCGCTGCGCACGGCTTCAAACCCCAGCAGGACCACGGCCCGGTCGACCGAGCTGACCTCCCCGCGCACCCCGACATCGGCGCGATGGACGAGCTGCAAAATGCGGGTGGTAAGAGAAACGTCCGCCTCGATCAACCGGACGACGTCTTTAGAGGTGGACAGCTCGTTCCCCGTTGCCTCCAAAACGCGCACCGCCACGCCCGGTAGTGTCGGCAGCTCTTCCAATTGCTGGAGGATCAGCTCCACGCGTTTGGCTCGGGTTGGATCAGGGGGCGACATAATAGGCATTAGGCAGTAGGCGGTAGGCAGTGAAGCCAAAACGCCTAGAGCCGCTTGGACCTCATTAATCCGTTCAATAATCGGCCCACTTCGGCCGCGAGACTCAACACCTGATGCTTATCGGCTTCTGTCAGGGATTTCAGGCGGCACGCCAACATTAACGGTGTCTCCACTTCGCGTAACGACCCGTGGGCGATGTGTAGAAATCGGACGAATTCCACAACTCCGCCTCGGCCTTGCCCTTCGGCAATATTGGAGGGAGCCGAAATAACCGCCCGTCGAATCTGGCTGGTCAGGCCGTAGAGTTCTTCTTTCGGGAAAACCTTTGTCAGCCGGTAGACGTCTTCCGCGAGGTCCATTGCCTTCTGCCAGGCGATCAGGTCCATGTAGTTTCGTGAGACCATCGTCTTCCCCACTGCCTACCGCCTACTGCCTTCTGCCCACTGTTCCTCATATCGCCAACAATTCACCAATGCGCTCGATGATCTTCTCGATATTGAACGGCTTCTTCACGAATTCATCCGCTCCGGCCTTGAGCAGGTCGTTGATCTCGTCCTGGTTGACGACACCGGAGACGATGATGATCTTCATGTGCTCAAAGTTCGGATTCTTGCGGATCGTCTGGCAGACGACGTTACCGTTGATGTCCGGGAGCATGTAGTCCAGGATCACCAGGTCGGGCATGAACTCCTGCGTCATGATGCCCGCGTCGTAGCCGGTACCGGCCGTCTTGACATCAAATCGACCATCGCGGTCCAAGACGTCCACAAACAGTTCCACGATCTCCGGATCGTCGTCGACGACCAGGATCTTGTGCTTGCCACTGTCCAGCGCGTCCGGCGGAATGCCATTGTCCCGCATGAATGCGATCAACGCTTCCCGCGGAATCCGCCGAAACCGACTCCCCGGCACGCGGAAGCCCTTGAGTCGCCCACTGTCGAAACAGCGAATGATCGTCTGCTGTGAGACCTTGCAGATCTCGGCGGCCTCACCGGTTGTGAAAACGGTCTTCATAAGTCACTTGCCTTCCATGCGACCGATAAACTCGGTCATAGACTGAATACACCGGATACCCTTTCCGGTTTATCCATCTTTCCCATTTATACATCGGAAGAGTCGTTTGGCAACTTGAGGGGTTTGGGATGGATGTGGGGGTGCAAAAGCAAGAATGAAGGGGTGCTGTAGGAAAGTAGCGAGTTCTGGCCCCCTCTACCACGGGTAAATGGGAGAGGAGCCAGAAAGTCACCCTGCCAACGCGCGTCGAACCAGTTCTTTGGCTTTTTCCGGCATCGTCAGCCCCATGGCCGCGGCGTGGCCCCGGGGGGACATCTTTGCCCAGGTGCGCTTCACGATGACAACGACTTTCTCGTCCTCGTGCTTGTCTGCGAACGCCGTGAAGTAGTTTTCGAGGAAGACGACACAGATGATGTCCTCCAGCGCCTGGGTCTCCGGGTCGTCTTTAAGCCGTTCCTTCTTCAACAACGACCGCACCCGCCCAACCGTCAAATCGTCGTAGCCCACTTCGCGCAGGGTGCGCTCTGCCGTGTCCGCGTGAAACCCGTAGAGCGTCGTCCGCCACTTGTGATAGCCCGCGCGGTCCATGGGAAACGACTCGCGGACGATCTCCCACCGCCGAATGTGCTGCGACCGCGCCGCCAATTGCAGGGCTTCGGACGCGTCGGGGTATAGCCGTCGCTGCCAAGCGGTCATTTGTTTCGCGTAGACGAGCTCTTTGGGTTGCTCGACCCCGTCGACGACGAAGCGGTTGGGGTCCGCGGTGTTGGCGGCGTCGAAACGCGAAAACGCTTCAGACAACCGAGCATGGGGGGAAGAAGTCATGTCGTTGGGAAGTATATACGACAAGCCTTTCCAAGTGCGTGGCACTGATGCCACGGCCTTGACAGGGTGTGTGGGCGGAACGGTAGCACCAACACACGCCGTGTGCGGGAAATCAGCCGAGGCGGGCAAGCACGAGGGCGTGGTTGGTTGTTGAAGTGATGCGACATCTGAATTCCATTATCGCGCAAAAACGCCGATGGCAACCCTGGACTTTTGCAAAAAGCTATACTAATGATTAGGATAGTTACGGGATGCTGCTGACATTCATCGACCTCCCAGGTTTCGTATCCGATGCGAAAGCTTTGGGACTCGTCGATGACGACCTGCGCGGCATTGAAAGGGCATTGCTTCGCCAGCCTGAACTCGGTGCAGTGATGGCCGGCACAGTTGGCCTTCGCAAGATGCGCTGGTCGCCCGCTCATCGTGCAAGCGGTAAGAGTGCTGGCGTCAACGTGTGCTATGCAGTCTTTAAGGCACCAGCAACCGCAGTCATGGTCGTCGCATTTGGTAAAAGCGACCGGGCAAGTCTGACGCCAGCGGAGCGCAACACAATCAAAGCAATGTTGGCACGGATCACGAAGGGACTGGAAATCAAATGAAGTCGAAAGCACCTTCAAAAAAAGCGTCCGGTGTCGGTCCGAAGATTATCGCTCGGCTGACGGAATTCGCAGAGGCATTGGAGACGGGCAAGCCACTGGATCCCAAGCGGTTCACCCTTCGCACCGTGGCCCAAATCCCGTCGCCGGGCGAGTATGACGCCAAGAAGATCCGGGCGATCCGTCATCGGCTGAAGGTGAGTCAGAGTGTTTTTGCGCTATTGCTAGGCGTGTCGCCCAAACTTGTGCAAAACCTGGAACAAACGAACCGCCAACCCACGGGGCCAATTCGTCGATTGCTGGATCAGATGGACCGACAACCGGAACTGTGGACTGGCATGATTCGATCGGCTGGCTAAAGGCAGCGCAATCCTCCACAGGCAGCATCTCACCCTTGACAAATACCTAACTTAGTGCTAACATTGTGTCGTGGACAGCGTCCACCATTGCGCCTTCCCCGGTCATCCTTCCTGACCGACCGCAATGGTGCTGTCCGAGGTCGACTCAAGGCGGGTAGTTGGTCGTGGGTGTATCCAGAAAGGGGTTGGGTCCTATGGATCGCTGTCGTTTCATGTCGTTTGTTGTCGTTTCCATGTCGGTTGTATGTCGGTTTGAGGAGGGTTTGGCCGGGGGTTATCGAGGAGAATTTCGCATTTTTTGGGGGATTTTGGACGAAAAGGAGAGGGAATGGGGTCTGAAACTTTTATTTTCGCAATCGACCCCTCGTCGGGCTTCGCAAGCCGTGTTGCCAATCCGGATCGGTCGGGGTCGTCGATTCTCCAAACCTCTCGGCTTTCGTATACTGCCAACCGGTACGGATGTCGTCGTGAGTTGTCTGTCAGGGAAGGAGCCACGCGTGGCCAAGCGT
>JBBRHE010000027.1:0-23990 GCA_038223165.1 Tepidisphaerales bacterium | reverse complement strand
CCGCAGCACTCCCTCGCTACAGGCTTCCAGCACCGACTTCACGGGGGGTTACAAGGACGGCAAGTTCGTCCTTCAGACCACCGACGGGAAGTTCTCGCTGAGCCCGTCGTTCCAGCTTCAGGTCCGCAACGTCACAAACATCTCCGATTCCGATGAATCGTCCACGGAGAACGGCTTCGAGCTTCGCCGTGTCAAAGCCGGTGTGAACGGCAACCTGTTCTCGAAGGACCTGACCTACGAGTTCCTCTTCGACGTTCCGCGCAACAGTGGCACGACGACGCTCCAGTTCGCATGGTTGCGTTACCGATTCGCGACGGACTGGTCGGTTCGCGCCGGTCAGTTCTCCGATCCGCTTGGTCGTGAACAGACCGGTTCCGCCCGCCGCACGCTCGCTGCCGAACGGTCGTTGCTCAGTGACTTGCTGATTGGTGGTGATGACCCGGTCCAGGGTGTCAGCCTGTTGTACGCGCCGGTCAAGAGCGGCAAGTTCCGCATCGAGACCGCGCTGCACGACGGCAACAACAACAACAACACCAACTTCCGCGACACCGCGGGCACGACCCCCGACACGCGCCTCGACTGGGGCGTTGCCAGCCGCGCCGAGTTGCAGCTCATGGGTGACAAATTCAAGGGTTACGACGACTACACGGCCCTTGGCAACAAGGAATCGCTGCTCGTCTTCGGTGCTGGCATCGACTTCTCTCAAAATGGCGACGGTGACCTGCTGACGTACACCGCGGACGCCCAGTGGGAAAACGCCAAGGGCACCAGCCTGTTCGCTGCCGTCCTTGGTCGCTATCAGACCGAGCTGAATGTCGGCTCGACCGCCACGCCGAACTTCGAGAGCGGCAACGACATCGGTTTCGTCGTCCAAGCCGGTCAGGTCGTCGGCAAGTGGGCCAAGGCAGATTGGGAACTCTTCGCCCGATACGACTACATCTCGTTCTTTGACGAACGCATCACCAACGACGCGTTCGACGACGAGCTGCACGAGATCACGGTAGGCACGAACGCCTACTGGCAGAAGCACGCACTCAAGGGCACGGTCGACTTCAGCTACCTGCCCAACGGCTCGTTCTTCGCATCGGACGGCAACGGTGTCGTGCAAAGCACAAACTCGCAGTTCGTCCTCCGCGCGCAGCTGCAGTTGACGATCTAACCATCGTAGACCGTCGCCAGACGCGGGGGAATCTTCCGAGTTTTGCCCAAAGCCGTGTGCGTCGGAAACGACGCACACGGCTTTTTTGGGATAGTGGAAATGTGACTAGACGGACTCGTCCATCAACCACGAACGCACAGAGCGGATCATCGAGGCGTGCTCGACCGTCTCTTCGGGGTACGTCCAGTGCCCGGCCGTGCGGACGATGAGCTGCTTTGGACCGGCCAGCGCGTTGTAGACGGCAAACTGGCCCGGTGGGGGGACGGCCGGGTCGAACAACGCTGCGGCGCAGAGGACGGGAATCTTCGTGTAGCTCGCCGACGTCGCAGCGTCGAAGTAAGCCAGGACGTCGAGCACTTCCGGATGCGTCTGGTAATACAACCGCACCGACTCGCCGCTCCCCTCACATTTCAGCGTGACGCGAAGGGGATGGTTGCCGAAGCTCGGCACTTCGAGAAAGGCTCGCCGAAATCGCGGTTCCCACGGCAATGCCATCGCGCCGATGCCACCCCCGAAGCTCGTGCCGTAGTAATCGATTCGACCGGCAATCTGCGGATACAGGGACAGTAGCGCCGATGCGCCGGCCCAGAAGTCGGCGACGCACGGGCCGTGCAGGTAGGTGTCGCGCGACGTGATGCCATGCAGCACGTGAACGCCCCCGCGGTCGGGCAGGAAGGGTCGGGCCGAGCGATTGAATCCACGACCGCACGGGAAGATCGCCACCGCGCCATCGAACGCCGGTGACAGGTCCGCAGCGCCACGACCCCCGTAACCATGTCCGACGACCACCCCGCGATCAAACTTACCGTCGGCCGGTAGCGTCAACCAGCCACCGACACGGAACTCACCCAGGCCGTCGTATTCGATCTCGTGGACGATTCGCTTGTCCGTGCGATTGATCTCGCGCACCTCCACGCGCGGCGCGACACTGAGCGTGCGGTCGTACATCGATCGCCAGAAATCGGCAAAATCAATGGGACCGGTGGGGTAGCCGACCTTTTTCAGGGCGTCGAGGTCGTGACCGTAAGTCGGATCGAACGATAGATTGTGTTCCATGATGTACGGCAAAGGCACGCGGAGGTAACGCGGCTCGCGGGTGGGAGTGTAGTCGACCGGCGATTCGTCGGCATCACCCCTGCTTGAGCAGCACGGCCAATCGAACGCGCGCGATGATCAGCATGAGGATGCACAACGAGCCGACCACAATCAAATGTTCGCGCCACAGCGCCTGCACGGCTTGCGAGCCGGTCGGCATGAGGCTCAGTGCCATGACCAGCGGGCTCGCCATCGAGCCCCACGCAGCGACGTTTTCGCCCAATTGCGTGCCGGCGGCAAAATAGGGCAGCAGTGGCAGGATGAACAAGCCCGCCACGATCAAGTAAGCAGTAACGGTTGCGCGCGCGGTGTTGGAGAACATGCTGCTGGCCATGATGCCCGCCGAGCAGCAGAGCAGTGCCGCCAGCGCGACGACGGGCAGCAGGAAGATGAACCGTTGTTGATAGCCGGGGTCGACGAAATAAACCGCGCCGTACGCCGGCAACAGCGCCAGCACCGGCAGGAACGCGGCGGGCAGCGAGGGGATCAACTTGCCCCAGAAGATCTTGCCACCACCAAGAGGCGCCAGGCGAAGTGATTCAAATGTCCCGCTTTCGACCTCAGTGCTGATGGCCGGGCTGGTGAGGCTGGGGTCGATCAGCGCGATGAGACCAAGTTGCAGCGAAACGAGCACCGCAGCGACGTGCGCGAGTAAGTCTTTCTGTTCGACACCGCCATACAAACTCATGACCGCCAGGCCCAGAGACAACACGAGTGACGCGTAGAACGTGCGGATCATGTAACGGCCGCTGCGCAGCGCATTCGTGCGGCGTTCCTTTGCAGCGACGGGATTTAATGAGCCGAGCGGTTTGCGCTGTTTCTTATCGTCGATCAGGAACATGACCTTCCGCCCGATCGAACGGTTCTCCACCGCGATTGCGCCACCGGGCATGCGATCGCTCTCGGCTGGGGGCTTGCGCAGTTTGACGACAAGGATGGCAAAGCAGGCACCTGTCACCAGCAACGCCAACGGTAAAAACGCCTGCCAGATTGGGTAAAGTTCATCACCACGACCCCCGAATTGCGCGTTGCCTGCGTCCGGCCGAAGGATGCTCAGCGCGGCCGCCACGGGTGAGAGCGCGCGGGCATAGTGCAGCAGCATCGCGAACAGGCCCGTTGAATCGCGCAGGATCAGCGACGCCGGCACGAGCACACCACCGCACAGGACCAGGACGACCACGTAAGACACGACCAGTGCGCTGGACGTCTGCCGGCTGTACGCAGAAATACCCAGCGACACCATCGCCAGAAAGATCGCCGAGACGACGAGAATTGCGTACGACCAGACGAGCTTTTCGGCGTTCACATCCCCACGCCACACCAGCAGCGCGATGAACGGCAATCCCGTGATGATCAGCAACAGCGGAAAGCTGATGGCCGACAGAACCTTGCCCATGACGATCTGTCCTGCAGACAGTCGCGAGGCGTAGAGCATCTCAAAGGTGTTCGCGTCGCGCTCCCCGACGATCGCCGTCGCCGCGATACCGGGCACGAAGAGCGTCAGCAGGACCAACTGCCCGACGACGATCCCCAACAACATGTCATCGCGCCCCTGTGCCGCGACCGCGAGCACACCCCCCTGCGGCCAGCTCATGAGCACCAAGAACGCCAACACCGCCACAAACGCAATCTGAATCGCCGCCACACGCGGCAGACGAAGCAGGCCGAGAAGGTCTTTGAGGAGGACGGGGTTCATGCAAACTCTCGATCTTAAAACTTGCTATAATCTGCGGAGAGACAGGAGGCCACTAGATGAGCGCTAGAATAAACGATCTCGAACGCCAGATTCGCGGGATGACGCCGGGCGAACAGTCCGAACTGTTTGCTCGGATCGACGACCTCTATGGCGCTGAACTCGAACGCATGCGCACCGAAAATCAGGCGGCTGCGTTGAAGATGGGTATTGATCCCGATGACGACGGGGCTGTTCAGCGTCTCGTGAACGAAGTTCGTTACGGGAACCCGAACGGCCGCGTCGGGTGAAGATATTCTTTGACACCAACATCTACGTCGCCGAATCATTAAACGGGCGCGCCGCACGGGCCGCGATCGCGGCGACCCGCTCGGCTCGATGGCGCATCTATACGACCCAGCACGTGCTGGACGAGTTGGATCGGGTGTTGCGGACCTATATCGGGCTGAGCGCGCGTGCCGTCGCGGTTGCGCGTGAGCAAGTCGAATTGCGGTCGGTGTTGATACCCATGCAATCGTCTCGCCACATTGTGCCCGATGATCGTGCCGATGACACAATCTTGCAGGCAGCGCTAATCGCTGGCGCAGACTATCTGGTGACGAACGACCGTCACCTGGTGTCGCTCGATCCGTACTAGAAATTGCGAGTGTTGACGCTGGCCGCATACATCGATCAATTGAAGGCCGTGGGCTTGCTTTAGACCGCTTTACTTCGTCAGCGACATAAACACGTCTTCCAGGTCTGCCGGCACTTCGCCGAAGTTGGAGACGGGGATGCCTTTTTTCAACAGAGTCAGCAGGGCCTGGGCAAGGGCATGTTCGTCGGCCTGCACTTCGTAACGCAGGACGTTGGGTTCGGGGGATTCGATCATCTCCCAGCCTTCCATGGTCGCGAGCACTTCTCGCGCTGCCGTGGCGTGTTTGATGACGTGGACTTCCATCAGGCGCTTCTGGCGGACGGTGCGCATGATGTCCTGGACCGCGCCGTTGGCGACCAGTTTGCCTTGCTGCAGGATGCCGACCGTGTCGCAGACATCAGCCAGTTCCGGCAGGATGTGCGACGAGACGAGCACGGCCTTGCCCAGGTCGGCCAGTTCCCGCAGCAGGCGGCGCATTTCGATGCGGGCGCGCGGGTCGATGGTGGCAGCCGGTTCGTCGAGGATCAGCACCTGCGGGTCGTGCAACAGCGTCTTGGCGATGCCGACACGCTGCTTCATGCCGCGCGACAGCGCGCCGACGAGCTTGTCGCGAAACTCGATCGCGTTGGCGATCTTCAGGCAATAGTCGATGCGCTCGGCCCGGGCCTTTTTAGGAATCTTGTACGCCGCAGCGAAGAAGTCGAGGTACTCCCATACACGCAGCGTCGGGTAGACGCCAAAGTTGTCGGGCAGGAAACCGACGAGCTGCTTGATGCGGTCCTTGTTGTTCGTCACGTCCTCACCGGCGATGGTCGCTTTGCCCTCGGACGGGTCCAGCAGGCCACAGAGGATGCGGAACGTTGTGGTCTTACCCGAGCCGTTGGGCCCGATGTAACCGAACACCTCACCCTTGTGGATCTGAAGCGTGAGGTTGTCCAGCGCCAGGTGTGTGCCGTAGCGCTTGGTGAGGTTCTGCGTATCGAGGATGACTTGGTCGCGTTGAATGGGCATGGTTTAAGCCTGAGATCGTAGAACGGGACATTACTGGTTGACGGTCATCATTCCACTCGCGCTTCGATGTCGACGCCGAGTTCAGTGATGCTCCATAGCGGTTGCACGCCACCGGTTGCCTGGGGCATTTCCAGATTGAGCGATAGCCAGATCGTACCATTTTCATCGTAGTCGGTCGGTGTTACGTCGAATGAGATCGTGGGCTGAGGGCCGAAGGTGTTGGCCCAGGTGACAACCGTTTCGCCAGTCGAGAAGTCCGGCTTGCCGTCCTGGACGATGCCATGACCGATGGTCATCGTGTGCGCCGGCAGGGAGACGTTGCCGTGAATCGTCACGCGCGTGGGGGACAGCTTGCCAATCTGGCGCGGTGGGCGAAAACCGATCTGCCACGAGCCCGGTTGGCTCGACGGTAGCCACGTCCCACTGCCCGTGTCGTAGACGGGAATGGCGGTCTGCCCGGAGACGAGCGTGTTGAACCCGCGATCGATGGTGACCGTCGAGCCGGGCGTCGACGGGCCGATCGTCACCGGCAATAGCGCCAGCACGAGCGACCGCTGCACGGCTGGCTCGACGGACGGTTTAATCAGCGGTGTTGACGATTCCATCCAGCCGGCGATGCGCGGTTCGACGGGGTCGGCGTTCGTCAGGTTCACACCGGGTGACGACGCAGCCGATCGACCGAACGTCGCAGCGAGCATCGCGGCGCGCAGTTGGTCCTGTTCGGTCAGGATCGGTCCACCATTGAGATACTTCTGCGACCGCAGGCGATCGTTCGCGGCGACCTGGTTGGCATCGACCTGCCCCGTCGCGGCGGGCGCGCCGGGCGTGTTGCGCGCTTCACCCGTCGCTGTCACCTGGTTTGAACCACCGGCAATGGCCGGCAGGCGGTAAACACTGGGGCCGTATATGAGGACGGGAGCGATGAGCGTTCCACCGGTTTCATTCGTCACCGTCAACTTCAGGCCCGATGCGTCAAAGACGCCCGAAGCACTTGCGGCAAAGCCGCTCGGCGCGGCGCTGTCGGCTTGCCAGACGCGGTCGATGCGCTTCGGAGCCGCGCCAGCATTGGGGGCAGCGAATGGATTGACCGACAACGTCGGTTGTACGTCGGCGTCAAACGCCAGAGGTCGCAGTGTCGCGACGGGTGAATCCAGCCCTAGCGACAGGTCCAGTTCCGAGCCCGTGAACGCCACCGCTTCCTGGATGTAGCCACCATTCTCACTCAGTTTCATCAGGGCAACGCGACCGGCGGTCAACGGTTCGCGTTTCTGCGACGCGAACCCCAGCCCGATCAGCGCCACCGACCCCACGATCGCCAGCACCGCTACCGCAGCGAACGCTCGGGGTCGCTGGGCACCGCGCCAGACCAGGTGCAAGACCAGCACCAGCCCGACAAACCCGGCGGCCAGTCCGACGGCAATGGTGCGCGGTGGCGCGGGTGAACCGATCATTTCACGCAGAAACTCGGAGCTCTTTTCCGGAAGTTGCGTCGAGGCCCATGACGGGTCTACCGCAGTCAGGTCCAGCAGTTGTGTCCACATCTGCCGGGATCGTTCAGTATCCTGTTTAACGGAATCGGGTGGAAAGCTCGTGAAGACGACCCGACCGAGGCCTACCGTTTTGTACGCAGCGTGCACGTAATGCGCATCACCGATCAGTTGTACGCCCCCGTTGGCGAGGACGGCTTCAGAGACGTTGACACTGCCCTTTAGCGCCATCGGTCCGGCCGAGGTCGTCAGGTGGTCGGTCAGTCGTTGTCCAACGGTGCGGACGGGGAGGTACGGCGCCAACCACGTCCCACGCGGGTCGGCAACGCCGACGGGGGCGCTTACCAGCAGGGTGCCACCGGAACGCACCCACGAAAGCAAGGCCGTCCGCTGGGCGGCGTCGACATTGTTGAGTTCGATCCCACCCAGACCCACGAATCGGCAACTGTCATACGCCACCGGGTGGATCGCCATCGTTTCTATCGAACCACCCCAGCTTGCGACGCGTGTTCCACTGACTTCTGTCAGGATAGGCGCCAACGCCGAGTAATCGTGCATCTCGGTCTCGTCGTACGTGGCACCGACGAAGTAGATCAAGGTCGATCGGCGGGGAGACACGTCTCCCGAATCGCTGTTTGGGCGAAGCAGCAGGTCGGTCTGCGCCAGGTCCGCACCATCTCGCTTCCAGACGACGATACCAACGGTGTTGGTCTCGTCCTTCTTCTTACCCGCTTGGTCGACTGCAGCCAGTGGGGCGTAGATCGACGTGCGAAAGCGCGAGTTGGCTGGCACGTTGACCGCGACGCGGTAGTTAATCTTTCCCTCACCATTGGGCAGGTCAGCTTCGACGGTGCCCTGCAGTTCGTTGTTGGTGTCGTTCGACAGGTTCAGGCGAAGTGGAACCCAGGTCTCGGGGACGTATTCCCCGCCGTAGGGGTTCACGAGCGAGATGTACGGGTCCGCCAGCGCAGGAGTGGTCATCGGTAGCGCGGCGGTTGTGAAACAGCAGAGCGCAACGAACCGACGAAGGAACGAACCATTAAAAGTCGGGCAACGCAGCGAAATGGCGACCTCCGGCAACAGAACTGGGCCGGCGAATCCGGCGGCCTCGTAGGGGAGGACGGAATCTAACAAAGCCTAACGGGAGTGCAACCGGCAAAAGCGGCTAGCCCTGTTGAAAAGCGGGATTTCACACGTCCGAGATGCGCGCGGGCAACAACCGTTGATCGCCGCGAAAGAATCGATCACTCGTCATCCTGATTACTCCGGAGGATCTTTAATGCGCTTTGCAAGAAGCGGGAGAGATCCTTCGGATTATCTCAGATGAAGGACGATCGGTTTGAGGGACACCGATCACCGTTACGGCCCGATTAAATAAAGAAGACACCGGACTTTCGTCTCGGTGTCTTCCGGAGGGGAGAAAATGCGCCGTGGCGCAAGCATTTCAGATTACCCAGTTTATCTTATGTCCGCCGTTGGAAGGCGTCAATCTTATTTCTATCTCTACTACAATGTACACTCAACGCATCGACAAAGAACACTACGAAACCTGAGAAAAAATTGAACGGATTACCGAAAATCGGCTTCGGTATGACTGAGAACGGCGGTTTTATGTACTGTGCGGCTCGCGCCGGGCGTTCGGATGATGAGCAATCATCGGATCTTCAGACCCTGTTCACACCGGCGGGCGAGCGCCATCTGGCGTTTGAGGTCCTCGATTGCCACCCGAATGACTTCCGTCGCCGCGTCTAAGGTTTTGCCGGACGTGTCAGTGCGCGGGATGACCAGTTCCGGCCCGAACCGCAGGTGCATTCGCCCGGGTGTGCGGAAGGCTTGGAGCATCTCCTGCCCGCGGCAGGTGCCATCGAGGTACGCCGGGTAGATCGGCACCCCCGTCTTGATCGCCAGCAGCGCGATACCAGTCTGAAAGGGAAGCAGGTCGCGCGTTTCCTCGATCCGACCTTCGGGGAAAATGCCCAGGATGTTGCCCTGCGCCAATGTCCTTAAGGCCGCCCGTGTCGCCGACGAGTCGCGGCCGTCACGGCTGACGGGGATCGCCTCGATCATCTCGAAGAACCACCGCAGGGATTTGATCTCGTAATATTCCTTGGCCATCATCCAGACAATGACCCGCTTGCTCGACGCCTGCAGCAGCAGGGGGTCGAGCCCGCTCATGTGGTTGCAGACGATGATGGCCGGCCCTGTCGTGGGCAGGCGGTTTGGCGTCTGCACGGTCAGCGTTTGAAACGTCGTGCAAAACAACCGGTTAAATGCCTTGAAGAAGCGGACTTTGGGTCGGTCTTCCAATCGGCGGACGGGCGAAAGTGACACTCGGGTGGCTCCCGGCTACGGTGATACGATGTTGCTGCCCGACCCTCAATCCCGGCATCGGGCGCTCGTCGGACGCTGGCGTTCAGTTATCCGGGTCATCTTATTGATTGGCACGCGGGGTTCCATCATGGCATTCCAGCGCATCGATCCACCTGATGCCCTTTCCGACGAGCGACGTCGTCGCAACGAATGGATCGGTCGGGGCACCCTGCTGGTCGTGGGGTTGCTGATCCTGTGGGCCGGTTGGAAGCTCTGGGGCGCCGCCGAGTGGGCCAGTGAGCAGGATGCCACCTGGAACGCCGTCAATCCACCCCGCCGCACCGGCGAGAAAAGACCCATCCCGGCGTCGGTGCTGCTCTACAGCGCAACGGTCATTGTCGGGTTAGCGGGGTTGGTTACCTGCGCGATGTCCTTCATGTCGATCTCTTTAATGGACCGTCTCTTCAAGCCCAAGCCACCCATCACCCACGACGACGGCACCGGCGACCACTACTCATCCGGCCGAGGGTCGCGGTTCTAGCTTGCCACGTTCCTCAATTGCCGTTGGAAGCGCTTCAGGACCGGCTCGTCTTCGTCCGATAACCATTACGTGAGCGTCTTCACCTGCTGCGAAAATTCGTTACGCGCCCTGTCCAAGGCGGCCGCCAAGAGCGCATCGTCGCGCATGCGGTCGATGGGGTTGCTGCCTGCCAAGACGGACTGGGTAATGCGCGCAACGATCTGCGAAACCTGCCCGTTGCGCGTCGTCAGTCGGGGTGCCAGTTACTGCGGCCGACCTTTCCTGCAAAAGATCGACCGCGACCCAGTCCTGGATGGTTGCGGCTGCCCCACGCGCGCCAAGGCCCAAGACCCAACGGAACATTGCCCCATCACCCCTCGATTCCTGAAATCCAGCGAAACCCCCACCGATTGCAACTGCAAATGGTGTGAAGCGGCACGGCGCGGGTAGCACACTGAGGGTGGTATGGATCAGGGCTGACTGCCCGAGCGCTTCGGACAACCCCTGTCATCCCGAAAAAAGCGGTAGCGACTTGAGGGATCTCGATCGTCAGACATCGCTTGCCCAGTCGCGATCCTTCGGGTCGCTACCGCTCCCCTTCGGGATGACAGGTTGAGTCACCTTACGATGATCCAATCGATCCTTACCGGATCCCATTGATCGTCGTCAGTTCACTCGCGACCTTGCCGGCCGTTGAGATGACCGGGTCGGGGTCCTGGGCATACTTGCGGACGGCGCGCTGGGCGCCCAGTTCGTCGCCTTTGCGCTTGCGCGTGTAGCCCATTTTGCGGATGATGCCGAGCTTGCGGATCGCCTCAACGCGCCACATGCGGTCCTGGGACTGGGCGGCCACGACGAACACATCACCGATGTGTTTGTTCGTCACACCCGGGTCCAGACTGGAGAGGACGCGGTACATGGGTGTCATGTGTTCGTCGTAATACGCCCTTCGGGCCTTTTCGAACTCCCGCAACGCCGTGGCGCGATCCTTGTTGCCCGATTTTTCAGACAGTTTGATGATCTGGTCGACCGCCGACCCCATGATGCTGATGCCGGCCTCGGCCTCGGCGTACGAGACGCGCTCGTTGAACAGCTTGGCGCCCAGACTGAAGGCGCCTTCCAGTAGCGCCATTGCTTCCTTTGGGTTGGAATCGCGGAGCAGAAGGCCCATGCGCACCGTCGCCAGCCCGACTGCCTTCAACGCCGGCAGGTCACCGATTGTCGAGTCATAATTGATGACGTTCGTCGGGTCTTTCACGAACAGCGAGCACTTGGTCAGATTCGTGCCGGCCTTGATGGCTTCAAATCCTTCGCGAAGTCGGCCGACGGTTGCTTCGTCGGTCTTGGTCGAGTCAGCGAACTTATCGTACGCCGACTCGTTGCGCTTGTAAGAGGCGATCGCTTTTCGATAGGTCTCAGCGGCGTCGCCGTCCTCGGTCATCGCGACGACCTCACCCATCCCCGCGATCGGGGGCAACGGTTGCAGGACGGCCGGGTTGCGCGTGAACGCCGTCGGAGGTGAGACCGTGTCGGCCCGCTGAAGCAGGAACAACAATCCCATCATCACGATGACGATGCCCGCCGAGATCATCCAGCCAGTTCGGTTACCGTACATGAACGTCCTGAAGAAGGAGACAAGAAGTCAGAAGCCAGAATGGGGAAAATACCAAGAAGCGGGGGGGCTTTCTATCGTTACTCGTCGTCCCGAGGCGCAGGGACGTTCTTGGCTACTGACTTCTTGCCTCGCCTGCATTCGGGCAACGCATCTAAAAACAGCTTTCCGTATCGTTTCTGCGTTACCCGGCTGTCTAATATGACCACGATCCCCCGGTCCGTCTTGCTGCGGATGAGTCGGCCGAACCCCTGTTTCAGCTTGATGATGGCCTCGGGGACCGAGTAATCCATGAACGGGTTGCCACCGGCGCGCTTGATCGCGTCCAGCCGGGCCTCGATGACGGGCTCGTCCGGCACCGCGAACGGCAGCTTGACGATGATGACGTTCCGCAGCTTCTCGCCTTGAACGTCGATCCCCTGCCAGAAGCTGCTCGTCCCAAACAGCACCGCATTGTCCAGCGCCCGAAACCGTTCCAGCAGGATTCGCCGCGGTGCCGCATAGCCTTGAACCAATAGCGGATAGTTCAACGCCTCGATCCGACTCTTCAACCGATTCGCGCAGTCCGCGAGCATCTTGTACGACGTAAAAAGCACGAACGCGCCACCCTGCGTTTGGAGAAGATATTTCATAATCTTCTCGCACGCCGCGGGGACGAATCGCAGGTTGTCCGACGGCTCGGGCAGCTCATCCTCAATATAAAGCGTCGCCTGCTCGGCATAATTGAACGGCGACCCCAGTTGCAGCGTGTCGGCGGTGTCGATGCCGAGGCGCTTCTGGATGTAGGCGAAGGGGTGGGGGATATCGCCCGCATTTTCTCCGCCCGTACCACGGGCGGCCCGCCCGTGTCTTTCGTCTTCCGTCGGGTCCTCAACCAAAGTCTCATCCGCATCAATAGCAGGACTCACCCATCGCCAAGGCCAATTTGTCAAACCCGCCTTCTCCGGGTTGTTCCACGTGTACCGCGCTGCGTGACGCAAGTCCTCCTCATCCCTGACCAAGTGGTCATACGACTCCTCCTGCCAGAACTTGCCTTGCGACCCGATGATCGCGTTAATGACCTTTGCAGTCCGCAACTTCCACGTGTGAAGGATGTCCGAGAGCGTCCAGCCTTCGATTGGCTTTAGCATGACGTGCACATGGTTCGGCATCACGCACCAGGCCAGCAACTCATAGCGGTCCCCTTGGAAATGTGTGAGCGCTTCGACCATCGTCTCGGCAACCGCTTTTCGAAGCAGATGACAACTGCCGGTTCCCGCGTCAAGGAACCGATCGACCTTTGTCGAGTGAAGGTAGTTCAGCCGGGTCAATTCGTGATTGCTCAGCGGTCGGTTCGTCGCGGCAGCGACTGCAATGATGTTGTCACGTTCGGCTTCCCATTCTTTCAGGACATGCGTTGGGAGCGAATCCGCTTGTCGGAACGTTATGGCGTAGATTCCGTCAGTCGTCTCCCAGTGAGGGAGGTGGGCACCAAAGCGTTTTCTTAGGACGGGTGATTTAGTGGGAGACACGGGCGGGCCGCCCGTGGTACGGCCGGAGGAAGAACCACAGTCCCCATTCCCCGTGCACAGCGTTGCGGACGCCATCACGACGCTCTTGATCTTTGTGAACAGTTCGCGTCGTAATCCCTCGGCGACGTCCACCGGCGCTGCGTGCAAACTGACCCGTTTTGGGGTGCGGCCGGTCGTGTCCATCCAGTAAACCGCGTCTTCCAAGTTCTGGTTGACGATCGCTTCCAGCGCCACGCCCAGCCCCGCGGCTTTCTCGGCCAGGCTCGTCAGTTCCGACAGTTCCTCATCGCTCTCGATGTCCGTCAGCATCGCTTTGATGTGCTTGGACAAATCCATCAGCTTTGGCGAAACGTCGTTATGGACAAACCCGCCCTGACGAATCCGGCCGTTCGTGCGGCCTTGCGCTTCCTGCCAGTGGATGCAGCGTTCGAAGAAGCCCTCGACGCGGGAATACAGTTCGACGACATCACCGATCGCGTCGTTGGCCATGCTGCCGTGGACGCTGAGGATGCCTTTGCCTTTGCGCGGGTCGTAGAGGGTTCGCAACTGATACGCGATGCCCGCCTCGGTCACTTTCAACCCGAAGTGTTGCCCAGCGACGTCCTCGATCGTGTGGGCTTCGTCTAAAATGACCGCGTCGTATTTTGGCAGATAGTTCACACCGACGGCCCGCAGCGCCAGGTCGGAAAAGAATAGCGCGTGATTGACGACGAGAATCGTCCCGCTGCTCATCCGCCGTTTGGCCGCCTGCCAGAAACAGTCTTTGTAGTATCTGCACTTTTTTCCGAGACAGTTCCCCTGCTCGGCACACACCTTGTCCCACACGCCCGGCTGAGGCACCTGCGGCAGTGTGGCCAGCGAACCATCGGTCGTCTGCTGCGCCCACTCTTCGACCGCCCACAGGCTTTGGAGCTGTTCCTGTTGATCAAAGAGCATCCCTTGCCGGCCGCGCGCCTGTTCCAGCCGGCGCTGGCAGAGGTAGTTGCTGCGACCCTTCACGAGCACGGCAGTGAATTCGTCAGGGTAGACCGACTGAATAAGAGGGATGTCCTTCTCGATCAACTGTTCCTGCAGCGCGATCGTGTGTGTCGACACGACGACGCGCTTCTTGTTCTTCACCGCGTAGTCGATCGCAGGCAGCAGATAGGCGAACGATTTCCCGACGCCCGTGCCCGCTTCCACGAGCAGATGTTTGTGCTCGGCCATCGCCCGCTCGACGGACGAGGCCATCTCAAGCTGTTGCGGGCGATGCTCGTACTTGTCACCCAGCCGCCGCGCGATGGAACCAGTGGGGCCGAGGATGGATTCGAGGGTGACGGACACGGCAGGGTGAATTGTACCCTAACGAGATCAACCATGGCGAACGCGACCGTTTAGATATCTAATCGTTTCCCATCTTTTGCGTTGGCGATATGTTGGAGCAGTTCTTTACTGCCGCCCACGTAAACGATCTCTCCAAGTTCGGCCAAAAGGGATTGATCAAGCCGCTTGGTCTGCTGTGCCACCGCGACGAAATCGCCGGCATCGACGTACCGGTCGCGAAGCTGTCGGCCGACGCTGATCATCGATGAGAACTTCATGGCAAGCAGCGCTTCGGCCTTGGGTATGGCGATCTCGACACCTTCTACCAGTAGAACTTGCGATAACTTCAATACGCGTTTGAAAAGTTTGGATGACTCTGGCCGAATGATGTCGATCGCCTCATGCTCTGCGTCTTTCAGACGAATGACCACGGGGTGTTCTTCGACCGTCAGCATCGGATACGCCGCCGACAGTACGGCGGCGAGCCGCTTAGGCTTGTCGCCAAGGATGTCGACATCGACCGTGGTACGCGGATCACCGGAATGTGCATTTACCGCATGGGCACCGACGAGCACGGCTTTGAGCTTCGCCGCATTCAAAATGCGAAAAATTTCGACGGGTAGGATATTGCGACCGTGCATGACGGCAAGTCTTTCTCCGATCAAAAGATCGGCGGCGGGGGAGGACGCACGACGGCTATCCGGGAAAGTGAGCGTCATACGCCGATATCCTCGTTCCACAATGCCGGGTTGTTCTTGATGAACGTCGTCATCATCTCGATGCACTCCGCATCGTGGAGATCGATCACTTCCACCCCATTCGCCTTCATGAAGTCAGGTGATTTGCCCCACTTGCCCTCACCGCCGGGGAAGGTGACGGATTCACCGACGACGACCTTGGGGATGCCAAACTGGATGACGGCCCCGGTGCAGAGGAAGCAGGGCATCAGCGTGCTGTAGAGGACGGTGTCCTTGTAGGTCGTCTGCCGCTTGGCCTGGGTGAGGCAGTCGATCTCGGCGTGGGCCATCGGGTCACCATGCTGCACCCGCCGATTGTGGCCACGCGCGACGATCTGCCCATTGCGCACTAAAACGCTGCCGATCGGCAGGCCACCTTCTTTGAGACCTTGCTTGGCTTCATCGATCGCGGCGCGGAGAAAGGGATCCATGCGGGTACTGCTCCTGATCGGTCGTGGGCGGATGGCGCGGCTATTATAACCGATCGGCAGACGGGAAGAGAACGCCAAGGTGCGGACAGCACGAAGGTAGCCACGAAGGCGAGACTTCACCGTGGCACGGGCTTCCAGCCCGTGGAGCCCCGGTACCCCGGGGTGTCGGATGGTACTCTGTCCGAGCTAAAGGGAGCGAAGCGACGAACGGCCGAGCGATATCCCTTCGTCAAACGTCTTCGCCATCCCTTCGCTGACGCGATTGCTTTTTCGGACGGAGTACCACCCGACGTGCATGAGTACATGCACCATGGGCAGGATGCCCATGCCACGGTGGTGAGTCCATTTCATCGCTTCATGTTTCTTCGCGGCCTTTTTGGCGTCATCGCGTTCTCTTCCCTTCCTTGTCCCGCGCACACCGCTCCGCTACGCTTTTCTTCATGCTCTACCAACCCGCCGACGATCGCTACAAGTCCGTCCCGAAAGACTGGTTTCGCCGATGTGGCAAATCCGGGTTGATGTTGCCCGCGATCTCATTGGGGTGCTGGCACAACTTTGGCGGCGTGGGGACCGACTCGGGCAAGCATTCGGACGAAGAATCGTTCCACGAGAACTGCAAGCGGATGCTCTTCGCTGCGTTCGACCAGGGCATTACGCACTTTGACCTGGCCAACAACTACGGCCCACCGCCGGGCAGCGCTGAGGAACGCGTGGGGCGCATTCTCGCATCTGACTTCCGGGCGCATCGGGATGAACTGATCATCGCGACCAAGGCCGGCTACGGGATGTGGAACGGCCCGTATGGCGACAACGGTTCGCGCAAATACCTGCTGAGCAGCCTCGACGCGTCACTGAAACGCCTGCGGCTGTACTATGTCGACATCTTCTATCACCACCGTCCTGACACGAACACGCCGTTGGAAGAATCGCTCGGCGCTCTCGACCAGGCAGTCAAGAGCGGCAAAGCGATCTACGCCGGCATCAGCAACTACCGAGGCGGCTACACCGCCGAGGCCGTCGGGGTCTGCAAGGAACACGGCTTTGCCAAGCCAATCATCCATCAACCGAACTACAACATGTTCGACCGCTGGATCGAGAACGACCTGCTGCCCGTCACCGACCGCCACGGCATCGGTACGATCGTGTTCAGCCCCATGGCCCAGGGCCTGCTGAGCGACAAATATCTCAACGGCATCCCCGAACAATCCCGCGCCACCGCGACCGGCGGGTTCCTGCGTCCGAGTCACATCACCGACGCGAAATTGGCGAAGGTGAAAAAGCTGAACGAGATTGCCAAACAACGTGGGCAGACGCTGGCCCAACTGGCGCTGGTCTGGGTGCTACGCAAACCCGCGGTGACGAGCGCGCTGATCGGCGCCAGCCGACCGGAACAGATCAAGGAAAACGTCGCCGCGCTGAACAACGCCAGCTTCAGCGAGGACGAGTTAAAGCAGATCGAGGCGATTCTAGCGGGGTGAGACGAAGTTCGTCTAGCCGTAGGGTCCTGCGATGAAAACCAGTCCGATCGCAGCAAGCGCAACTCCGATGGCCAAGATGATGCCAAGCAGTGCCCGTTTCATTTGGGCTCGGGACGACATCAACGCAACCACAGAAATGATAAACCCTGCCCCACAGGCCATCATGCCTGCGATCGCAGCGATCCCGGCCACAAGGGCTCCTTTGTTGTCAGATGAGCCCGACAAGATGATGACGGAGCCTACGAGGAACATGCCGCCGATTACCGGCAATGTAACGATTGCCCCTGCCCATCGGCTTGAGTTCTCTGTTGTAGGCTGCCGATAGTCGAGCGTCGGTCGTTCCATCGTTATCCCTACAACGACTTCCCCTTCGCCAAGCTCGCCGGTCGTGGCAGGCGTTTGTCGCTGCGGTCGATTTTTGGGATTTCGACGATAATGCGGTTCTCCGTCCCCGGCAAATCGACTGCGTGGATGACCGGCTTTCCACCACCGCCGAGCTTGATGGCTTTTCGCGCGTCGGGCAGTTCGTCGTTCGCCTTGGGGCCTTTCAGGCAGAGCACCTTCCCACCCTTGCGGGCCAGCGGCAGGCACCACTCGGCGAGCCATTCCATCGTCGCGACGGCTCTTGCGACGACAATGTCGAATGACTCGCGGCGGCCACCGGTCGCGGCCTCTTCGGCACGCTCGGCGGCGATGCGGACGTTTGTTAGACCTAACTCCGTCACCGCTTGCTGCAGGAACGCGGCCTTCTTCTTCGTCGCCTCGATCAACGTGACGCGCACGTCCGGCCTTGCGATCGCCAGTGGAATCCCCGGCACGCCACCCCCCGTCCCCACGTCCGCCAACGTGTGCTCACCCGGCGGCAGGAAAGGCAGAACAGTCAGCGAGTCCCCGATGTGCTGCACCTCGGCCGCGGCGCGGTCGGTGATGCGGGTGAGGTTCATCGTCTCGTTGGCTGCGGTCAACAGATCGAGATATTTAGAGAACAGCGCGTGCTGGTCAGCGGACAACGTCACGTTCGCGCGGGCGGCAAGATCGTTCCAAAGCGGATTCATTGCGATGCATCGTGCGGGAAATGACGCATCATGCCAAGGGACCGCGCAGCCGAGGGTCGGGACCGTGCAGCGAGTAGGGACCGTGTGGGAAGCGTTTGGTTGCCAGTGTCCAAAGGTTGCCGACGTCGATGTCCATGGGGCATCACTCGCCTGGAATGTAGCTGATCACACCGTCAAACGTCGAACTCGCGGTCGCGTAGCGCTTCTTTGGAATCCGGCCCGACTGGTAGCTCAGCCGACCGGCCTCCAGCGCGTGCTTCATCGCGAGCGCCATCTTCACGGGGTCTTTCGCGTGGGCGATGCCGGTGTTAAGCAGGACACCGTCGGCACCGAGTTCCATCGCGATCGCGACGTCGGACGCGCAGCCGACACCGGCGTCGACGATGACCGGGTACGACGGGTCGCCTTCCTTCAGCAGTTCCAGGCACAGAGAGACGTTCAGCGGATTGAGAATGCCCTGGCCCGACCCGATCGGGCTGCCCGCAGGCATCACACTGGCGGCGCCGGCTTCCTTAATGCGGACCGCGCTGCGCGGGTCGTCGCTGGTGTAGGCCAGCACCGTAAAGCCCTCCTTCACCAGTTCCTTCGTCGCTTCGATCGTTCCGACGGGGTCGGGCAGCAGCGTCTTCTTGTCTCCGAGCACTTCGAGCTTCACCCAGCCGGCGCCCTTGTTGCCGTTCTTCTCGAGCAAATCGCGTCCGAGCATCGCAACGCGAATCGCATCGTCCGCAGTGAAACAACCGGCGGTGTTGGGGAGGATGACGTACCGGTTGAGGTCGAGATAGTCGAGCAGCGACTTACCCGCAGAGTCGATCAACCGCTCGCGCCGAACGGCGACAGTGACCACCTGGCAGCCCGACGCGTCGAGCGCGTTCTGCATCAGGTCGTACGTCGCGTACTTGCCGGTGCCGACGAAGAGACGGTTGGTGAGCTGAAAATCCTTGATACGGAAGACGTCTTGCATGGGAGGAACATTATAGGAAACGAAGGACGAGCGTATACGTGGCATGGACTTTTACTCCATGGGGTGATTATCGAAGGGATATCTCTTCACGGGCTGAAAGCCCGTGCCACGTTGGAGTTCAGCCCCCGCCCACGAACGTCACGATCTCGACCTCGTCACCCTCAATAAGCGGCAAGTCGTACTTATCGCTTCGCGCCAATCGTCGGTTCAGCTCGATCGCGACCTTCTCGGGCGCGAGATTGGATTCTGCAAGTAAGGAGCGGATGGTCGTTCCATCCGTCGCCTCCCGTTTGGTGCCATTGACTACGATCGTCATGATTTACTGGGGCTTGGATTTCAGCGCTTCGCGGTAGATGCCCTTGAGCGGTTCGCTGGTCATGTTCAGACCGCCGGCGGATTCGAGGGTGAGGGTGTAGAGGCGGTCGGGTTCGAAGGGGCCCCAGACGCTTTGCGCGACGGCGACGCGGACGCCTTGCTGCTGGCGGAGCGATTCATCGGTCGTCAGTTGCCAGAATTCGTCCCAGAGTTCCTTTTCGAAACGGGTGACCTTGGGGTCAGCGTCCTGGTAGACGGCCGGGATGACACCGGGCTCATCAATGCGCGAGCCGTCGGCGGGTTTCTGCTGGTCGCCGAAGATGCGGTGGAACAGCACGATGCTATGACCGCGCAGCGGGTCGTTGGCCTTGACGAAGTCGTTGTCGAATTTAATGACCAACGCGTCGACGTGTGCCTTGTTCCCCTCGATCCAGAACCGCTTGGCCGGCAATTCGCGGCCAGCCTTGCTGTACTCGACGAAGAGCAGCTCGGTCATCGGCTTACCGTTTTTGACGCTACTGCCGACCACGATCACGTCGGCGACGCGCTTCTCGTCGGTCAGCCGGTCGACAAACTGCTGCAACTGGATGTTCTTCGCCTCGGCGGCGCGAAGTTTCGCTTCTTTCGGGTCGTGGCGAACGTAAACAAGCAGACCGATGCCGGCGCCGATCGTCAGCACGGTGAGCGCGAGGGTTTTAGCGAGGGGTCGAAACATGGTTCATATGGATGAAAGATGAAGGATGAAACCAAGAAACGTCTACTTCATCCTTCAGACTTCATCCTTACCTCTTTATCGGTCTTTCGGCCCCTCGACCTGCACGGGGCCTTCCACCGGGCGAGACAATTCGGCGTTCGCGTCCCATAATTTCGTCAATTCCGTGGCCGTGGAGGCGATGAACGTGATTTTCACATCGTTTCCGTCCGTGTCGGGATACTTGGTTTCACTGCCGAGGTAAACGCTGTTTTCGGACAGATAATGCGTGGTGACGTAACCGTCGACGCCGATCTTGTCCTCGATCGGGGTCGCGCGCACACTTTGACCCGCAAAGGTCAGTAGGCGTTCGTCGAGCACGTCGACGTAGCGCATCATCACTTCACGCCGGTCGGGGACGTAGGTTGCAAACAGATAACCCTTACGCTCCGTGCGCGGGACGGCGCGCGGCAGGAGCTGGCCGAGCGCTTGCGGCAAATACCATGGCGGGAGCATGCGGGTGATCGGCTCGGGCTCACCGGTCTTGCCGGCGTACTTCACGGTCAGTGGGTATTCGTCGACCTCGCGGAACCGCTGTTTCTCACCGATCTGTGGCCTGCCACCGGTCGCTGTGTCCAGCACTGCCTTGGTTGCCAGGTCGCTGGCGCCGATCTCGGTGCCGTGCGCTTGCTCTTTTCCGTCGGTGACAACCGACACGCGCGACCATTTCTCGTGCTTGCGGTCGATCGTCATGTACAGCCAGGCCTCGGCGTCGATTCGGCGCTTCTTCTCGTCGAACTGCCGGCTGCGAATGCCGATCTTCACCGCGGGAGACCCACCGAGCTTGGTCGTTTCCTCGACCGTGTAAAGGTAGCCGATGTCTTTGCCATTTTTCTGAATGCGGAACCATTGCTCGGGGATCAGCAGTGCATCCATTCGAGTTTGCGTCAGGTTCACGAACAACGCTCGGGTGCGATAGAGACGTTGGTCCTGGTCGACCTTGATGTTCGTTCGGTCGAGCAACTGCACCGAGTCGAGCACCGCGGCAAACGTTTCGACGGCGGCGATTTCCTGCGGTTCGGGCTCGGCGTCGAGCGGGGTGTTGGGTTTGGCGCCGGGCGTGACGTAGTTGATCGTGTAATACGACTGCTCCGACCCCTGCACGATCGCTTGCTGGCTCAGGTAAGACGTCGTGCCGACGGTGTACCTCGCCGCGAGCATCCCGACGGCCTGGTCGGCGACGTTTGTCGTGTCATTGCGGACGATCTGCACCCCGGGATAGACCCGCTTCAACTCCGCAGCAGCCATTTCGAGCATGCCGGGGTCGGGGGCGTTCTCCAGGTCGGCCGTCGTCAGTGATGCCGGGCGCTTCAGCGACGTGCTGGTGACGCTCAGAAACGCGCCGCTGGGTTGCTCGTACACCCAGCGCACGATCTCGGCTTCTCCCGGTCGGCGGATCATCTTCCCACCCTGTGGCGGCCGGATCGAAATGCCCCCCGACACGCTCTCGAACGCCTCGGCCAACGGTACCGCGTTGGCAGAGATGTCGCGATCAGGACGCCCGGGCAGCAGGTTGGTCGCCTCCTGAGCGTGGACGCCGGCACTAACGAGGACGGCCAGTAGCGCGCCGGTGAGCAGGGGGTGTTTCATCATGGTGTCGTCTCTCGGGGTTCGTCTCGATCGCATCGACCTGAGCAGTTGTTACGGCCGCATGCTCGTGTCGTCACCGAACACGTAGTTGATGTACTTCTCGTCCGACGGCTTGCGGTGGATGCCGTTGATGAAATCCGCACGGTAGAGACTATTGTCGGCCGTGAAGTACCAGCGGGAGATCTCACCACTGCCGTTGACTTTCACGGTCAAACATCGCAGCGGGCCCGAGCCGTCCTCGGCCGGTCGGGGAAACTCTTCGCTGGGCTCGATCAGCAACGTCATCAACCCGCCTTTTTGCGCCGGCTCGAAACCGGGGAAGCAATCGGTGCGGACGATCATCGGCTCATGCTTCAGTTTACCCATCGCCAACGCCAACCATGGGCCGGGGATAAAGTTCTTGGGGATCACACGCTCGAAACTCGTATGCAGGCTCGACGTCAGCGTCGTTTCGGTCTGAATCTTTCCCGAGCTCATCATGCGGATGAACTGCTTTTGGACAGCGGTTTCATCGTCGTCGTTTTCGTTGTCACGCATCGTGGTGCGCGTGTAGGACGTCATCGTTGCGTTGTCTTTCCAACTGTCGATGAAACGCCCGACCAGTGGGCCGTCGCGAAAGGCGTATCGCTTGGTGCCGGTCCACGCGTCTGCCGTGTTCATGCTGACCGACTCGACCGACCAGCCGATCATCGCGTCTTCCTGCAACCACAGCGACCAGCGCACGGCAGGGGTGATGACATTGACCAACCCCGCCTCGCGCATCGCGGTGACGTTGCGCTCACCGGACGCGATCAGCCCCCCGCGGTCGGCCGGCTGGGGGAAAGACAACGACTTGGCGATCGTCTCCCACGCGCCGTTGAACGCGTTTTCATTGTTCCCGCGAAAAATCGCCAGCAGCGCGCTGCCCGACGGCGCGACCGCGAGGTACGCGCGCACCGGGTAGTTGCCGCGCACCTGGTCCGACGGGTGGATCGCCCAGACCTGCGCGCCCGACGCCGTCGCGGGCGATTCGACCAGCTTGCCATTGTGAAACGCAGCGTAGTGCAGTTCGGCCAGGCCGATGCGGTCGGCCTCGTTGTCGGCACCGGTCACTTCACACTGAATGAGGTCGATCAGCGTCGCCGCCGTCGCCGACTGCGAGCGCAGGGTGCGTATCGTGCGGTTGGGGTCCGTTTCGGGGATTGGCACATAACCGTCGGGGACGGTGACGCGCAGCCCGTCGGGCAGCAGGATCGAGCCCACAACGGTCGGTTGGGGGGCCGCCTGCCTGTCGGTCAACTCCATCGACGTAGCAACTTGCGTCAGGATGTCGACATCATCAACCTGCCGGGGCCCCTGACTTTCCAGCGTCACCAGAATGCCCACCCGCGTCGGCAAAACCGTGGCAGCAAAGTAGGCGCGAACCGGCAGGTCGACAATGCCCTCGGTCGTGTTCTTCTGGGTGATCGTCATGCCACCGGTGAGCATGCCGGGGTGCCCACCCATCATGATCTGCCGCGGCTTGGTCTGACCGGCGGCCAAATCGTCGAACGTCGCTCTCTCGAGGGTTGTCGGCAAACCACTGCGGACCAGAAATTCCTCGGTCGACATGTTTCGCTGCAACTTGACCAACCGAACCGAGATCACGCGCGCCGCAGCCCGACCGATGCCACTGGGCTCGACCGCGCGGGCGATCACGTTAGGCGCCGGCGACTTCTGCCAGTCCTGTGGGAAGCGGAACGACAGGCTTTCGTAGCGCTCGGGCCCACCCATCTGCATCTGCCGGCCTTCTAACCGCCGTTGCGACACGAGCGCCGCCACCGCGAGCGTGCCAGCGAAGACGATCCACATGACCGCCTGCATCAGGGCGCGTCGCCAACGGGGATATTGCCACTTGGGAGGCATTGGACCGGCGATTGTCGAATGTGGAAGGGGGATTGTCGAGGGAAGGGGGTTGCGGGTTAGCGGTTGCAGGTTGTTGTTTGGAATCAGTGGGCGTTCAACCCAACACCGTCATCAACAATCGACAATCAAAATTCGACATTACGCAGTCGACCCTCTAAATTCCTATCCCCAATTAAAGGACCCGACCCATGCGTATCCTCGTCGCCGACAAACTCGCGGAAGAAGGCCTTGATTTCCTCAAGGCCAGCGGCATCGCTTATGACGTGAAGGTCGGGCTGAAAGAGCCCGAATTGGCCACCGCAGTGGGGGAATACGACGCTTTGATCGTCCGCAGTGGCGCGAAGGTGACAGCCAAGGTGCTCGAGAACCCCGGTTTGCTCAAGGCGATCGCGCGGGCGGGTGTGGGCGTCGACAACATCGACCTCGACGCGGCGACCGGAAAAGGCAT
>JBBRHE010000026.1:0-24450 GCA_038223165.1 Tepidisphaerales bacterium | reverse complement strand
AGGGGAGACCGGCCGGCGGAAGATTCAGGAATGGACCCGCTACGTGACAGTTCCCCTGTGCATGGTCCAGGCGATCTTCTGGCTCTCCTGGCTGCACAATACCAATATGGTCCAGCCGGTGTTCGAGCGCGAGATGTCGCTCAGCTTCTGGCTGATGGGCGTCTTTTCGCTTACGGCCGGCTGTATATTCCTGATGTGGCTAGGTGAACAGATCGACGAGTATGGCCTGGGCAACGGTATCTCGCTGATCATTCTTGCAGGCATTGTCGCCCGCATGCCGATCGCGCTGGGGCAGCTCATCCAGATGACCAGCTTCAGCGCCGATGCGGAAGCCGACAAGCCACTGGGACCCGGCCATGTGCTGTTCCTGCTGGCGTCGTTCCTGTTCGTCGTCGCCGGCGCGATCCTGATCACGCAGGCCCAGCGGCGCATCCCGGTCCAGCAGGCCAAGCACACCCGTGGTCGCCGCGTCTATGGGGGCAGCAAGCAGTACCTGCCTCTTCGCGTAAACCACGGCGGTGTGATGCCGATCATCTTCGCCCAGTCGCTTATGCTCTTCCCGGGTGTCATCTTCGGGTGGCTCAACGGTGCGGTGAATCAGAACGCGGCCCCGACCGGTGTGTTTGGGAAGCTCATCTCATTCCTGAACTTCGAGTTCAGTCGAGGTGCGTTCGTCTACATTATGGTCGAAGTGGTCTTGATCTACTTCTTCGCGTACTTCTGGACAACCGTCCAGTTTCGCCCGAAGGAAATGGCCAACCAGCTGCGCGACTACGGCAGCTTTATCCCGGGCCTGCGTCCCGGTAAGCGGACGGCCGACTACCTCGAGCGCGTGATGATGCGCATCACCTACGTCGGTGCCGCATTCCTCTGCATCGTCGCGGTCATCCCGACGGCCGTAAGCGCGTGGATGAAGATCCCACCGGCCATCGCCGCGTTTCTGGGTGGCACGGGTCTGCTGATCGTTGTCAGCGTTGCGTTGGACATGGTTCAGCGCATCGAGGCCAACCTGCTCATGCGTAACTACGGTGGCTTCCTCGGTGACAGTGGCAAGCGCATCAAGGGCCGACAGTACTAATCGCCCCGATCTTCGATCTCTTTTAGTCGTATGGCTTTGATGAAGGACGCGCTCAAGAAGTTCACGCAGCCCGCTGGCAACCGCGTTCAGCCGTCGCGCGCCAACCCGATCGTCCTGAAGACGAAGCGCGAGCTGGAGATGATGCGTCATGCCGGCAAGATCGGCCATGACATTCTCCACAAGATGGCCATCGCTGTCGCGCCTGGTGTGACGACGTGGGATCTGAACGAGATCGCCCGGGTTGAACTCGAGCGGAACCATGCGATTGGTCTGAGCAAGAACTATCCCGAGTACAAGCCGAACACAGGCTTCCCGGCCGAGACCTGCATCAGCGTGAATGAGGTCGTTGTCCACGGCATCCCGAACGATCGGGCGCTTCAGAACGGTGACATCGTCACGCTCGACCTTGCGTTGAGCGTCAACGGTTACTGCAGCGACAGCGCGATTACGGTGCCGGTCGGTCCGATCTCACCGATCGCTCAAAAACTGCTGGACGTGACCAAGGGCACCCTGGAACTGGCGTTGCAGCATATGAAACCCGAGCGCAAGTGGTCGGATATCGCGCGGCTGATGCAATTCAACGTCGAGCGGGCCGGTTTTTCGGTCGTTCGCGAGTTCGTCGGGCATGGCATTGGCCGATCGATGCACGAGGACCCGAAGGTGCCCAATTTCGTCACCGCAGAACAACTGCGAGGCGACTTTAAGCTCCGTCCGGGTATGACTTTAGCGGTCGAACCTATGGTGGTCGTTGGTCATCGGGATGTAGAGCTGTTGAAGGATGGTTGGACCGTCGTCACGGCCGACCACAAGCCGGCGGCCCATTTTGAGCACACCGTTGCGATCACGGAGACCGGGGTAGACGTCCTGACGGACGGTAGGGCCCCCTACGCAATGTAAGACCCCAAAGTGTGTAATCAGCTAAGCTGAGCAAGCCGAGTGGGTCATCAGTCCAGTAAAAGGTGGATTGAATAACTTGAGACTGACGAGAAATTTGATATAGTTGACGATTCGCCCGTCTTCGGGCTGGTTTTTGGTATCAGGGAAACGAGTGAGATCATGAAAGTCCGAAGCAGCGTTCGCCGTATCTGTGAAAACTGCAAGATCGTCCGCCGCAAGGGGATCGTGCGCGTGATCTGCACGAACACGAAGCACAAGCAGAAGCAAGGGTAAGAATGAGTTGCCAGTGACCAGGTGCCAGTTGCCAGTAGAAGGCAAGGCATTAACTGGAAACTGGCAACTGGCCACTGGCAACTTATTTGTCTGGAGCAGTTATGCCACGTATCGCAGGCGTTGATATTCCGAACGACAAGCCGACCTGGATCAGCCTCACCTATCTGTACGGCGTTGGCCGCACGAACAGCAAGGCGATCCTGAAGGAAGCCGAGATCGATGGTCAAAAGCGCGCCAAGGAATTGACGGAAGACGAGATCGCTCGCATCGTCACGATCCTGGACCGCAGCATCCCAGTCGAGGGCGCTTTGCGTCGCAGTATCCAGCAGAACATCGCCCGTCTGCGTGACATCGGTAGCTACCGTGGCAACCGCCACCGTCGCTCACTGCCCGTCCGTGGTCAGCGGTCGCGCAGCAATGCCCGCACCCGCAAGGGACCGCGTAAGACGGTCGCCGGTAAGAAGGGCGTTAAGGAACTAGGTAAGTAAGGATGAAGGTTGAAGGATGAAGGCTGAAACAAAGGGCTTTTTCATCCTTCATCCCTCTTTTTCATCCATACGCAAACCGCGGGTACGGCCGTAAGACCGGATGATCCGCAGAGGAAAACATGGCAGAATCGAAATCAGCTCCCGGCGCCAAGGCCGCAGCGAAGAAAAAAGTCCGCAAGGGTGTGACGCGCGGTGTGGCGCACATCAAGGCGACATTCAACAACACGATGGTGACCATCACCGACACCAACGGTGAGACGATCTCGTGGGCGTCTGCCGGCACGGTCGGCTTCAAGGGCGCCCGCAAGAGCACCCCATTCGCCGCCGGTCGCGCCGCCGAGAACGCCGCCCAGACTGCTCGTAAGAGTGGTATGGTCGAGGTCGAAGTCAAGGTGAAGGGCCCCGGCGCCGGTCGCGAGCAGGCGATCATCAACCTGCAGAACGCGGGCCTGAAGGTCACCGGTATCGAAGACACGACCCCGCTGCCGCACAACGGTTGCCGGCCTCCGAAAAAGCGTCGCGTGTAAGACGAAAGAAGTGGGCAGTTGTCAGTGAACAGTGGGCAGTTCAATGCTCCTGTATTGAATTCCACTGACCATTGACCACTGACAAATATTTTATTCGTGCCTCCCGGCGAGGCGGAAGTACAGATGGCCCCCAACGTTGGTGGGCGGGAACTTTCCGCAATTCGTGAGGCACATCGAGGAGAACTGTAATGCGAATTCGTTGGCGTGGATTGGAACTGCCGTCTCGCGTGCTGCGTGACGAGCAGGTGTCGACCGAACAATATGGCAAGTTCACCGCTGAGCCCTTCGAGCGCGGCTTTGGTACGACCGTGGGCAACAGCCTGCGTCGCATCCTGCTCTCGTCACTGGAAGGTGCCGCCGTCACGCACATCCGCCTAAAAGGTGCCGACCACGAGTTCAGCAGCCTGCCGGGCGTCCTTGAGGACGTGACCGACATCATCCTGAACATCAAGTCGCTCATCGTTAAGCTCGACAGCGAGGACACGAAGACGATGACCCTCCGCGCCAACAAGGCCGGCGCGGTCACCGCGGGCATGATCGAGTCCGACCCGTCGATCACAATCGTCGATAAGGACCACGTCATCGCAACGCTGACCGAAGACGTCGAATTCGATATGACGTTGACCGTCAGCAAGGGCCGTGGTTACGTCACCGCGTCGGACAACATCGACGACGCTGATGAGCAGGAGACCGGCCTGATCGCCGTCGACAGCATCTACTCGCCCGTCACGCGCGTCCGCTACGCGACTGAAGACGCCCGCGTCGGTCAGAAGACCGACTACGACCGTCTGGCGCTGGAGATCTGGACCAACGGCACGATCACACCGGAAATGGCGCTCGTTGAGGCCAGCAAAATCCTCCGCAAGCACCTCAACCCGTTCGTCCAGTACTTCGAACTGGGTAGCGATGTCGCCAACGATGCCGCCATTGAGGCGCTGCGTGACAGCAACCGTGCGTTGATCGACCCGGAGCTTCAGAGCAAGCTGAGCATGACGGTCCAGGAACTGGATCTGAGTGTTCGGGCCAACAACTGCCTGGAGTCGGCCAAGATCGCGTCGGTCCGCGACCTGGTTAAGAAGACCGATGCCGATCTGTTGAAGGTCCGCAGCTTCGGCAAGACCAGCCTGCGTGAAGTGAAGCGCAAGCTCGCTGACATGGGCCTGAGCCTGGGCATGGACCTCGAGGCCGCCCAAGCCGCCAACCTCGACGCCGCCACGATGGACGACGACGAGGACGATTTGGACGAAGCAGAAGAGACGCAGGAAACTGCGAACGGCTAGGCGAATGAGTTGCCAGTTGCCAGTTGCCGGTTGCCTGTAAACGCAACCGCAGAGACTGGCCCCTGGCAACTGGTTGCTGGCAACTTATTTGGAGTTTTACAATGTCTTCCCACGCAATGCGCGGCCGCCAGTTGAGCGTTGACACCGAACACCGCAAGGCGATTCGGCGCAACCTGGCCCAGAGCCTGTTCGAGCACGGTTCAATCCGTACGACCCTTCCCAAGGCCAAGGAAGTTCAACCCATGGCCGAGAAGCTGATCACCCTGGCTCGTGCCGGCACGCTCAATGCGCGTCGTCAGGTCATCGCGATCATGCAAGACCGTCGGGTGACGGACGAAGATCAGGAGTTCGTGGTCGACGACAAGGGCCGCGAGGTCACGGTCGTCCGACGGCTGTTCGACGAGATCGCCCCGAAGTTCACGGATCGGCAGGGTGGTTACACGCAGATCATCAAGACCGCCAAGCACCGCATCGGTGACGGTGGAGAGATCGTCGTGCTGCAGCTCGTCACCAACGCTCAAGCCCCAACCGGCACGGTCCGCCGTTCCGCAGGTCTGCGTCGTAAGCGTAACGAGAAGAAGCACGCCTTTGCCGCCAAGGCGATCAAAGGTGAAAAGACCGAGAAGAAGCCCCGTGGCGAAACCGATACGGCGACGGCTTAAAGGCAGTTTTGCATTGTAATTGACCCAGCGGGCCCGACTTACCTGTCGGGCCCGCTTGTCGTTTGACGACTGGACGCGGTCGGTCGGCTTCTCGCTCAATTTGCCCGCTCCGCCGGACTAAACGTCCCAATCCCACTTTGCCCATTGCCAAGACAGCGCCGGTAGGCGGTTATAGGGCAGGCGATTGTTGTGTTTCTGGTTACCGTTCGGATACCATTTTATGCAACCGCCAGTTGGGGCCGGTGTTCAGGGGTGTGAGAATTCATAACATGGAATCTGTGCTTCGTTATTCATTGGTCGCGTTGTATCTGTTCGTTCTGTTCGTGGTGGCGTTCTACGGCTTCCACCGCTACGTGCTTGTCTACCTGTACATGAAGCACCGGAACAACGGTTACCAGCCCAAGCAGCAGTGGGGCGAGTTGCCGATGGTCACGGTGCAGTTGCCGATGTTCAACGAAGGCCCGGTTGCCGAGAGGATCATCCGTTCGACCTGCGCCATCGACTACCCGCGCGACAAGTTTGAGATCCAGGTCCTCGACGACAGCACCGACGAGTCCCAGGAGATCGCCAAGCGTGCCTGCGACGACTGGGCCGCCAAGGGGTATCGCATCAAGTACCTCCATCGCACGAATCGCGAGGGGTACAAAGCCGGTGCCCTCGAAGAGGGCTTGAAGACGGCCACCGGGCAGTTTGTCGCGATCTTCGATGCGGACTTCGTGCCGCCGATCGACATCCTGCACAACGTCGTTCACTACTTCACGGATGACAAGATTGGCATGGTCCAGGTTCGCTGGGACCACCTCAACCGCAACGCGTCACTGCTCACGCGCAGCCAGGCGATCTTCCTCGACGGACACTTCGTCATCGAGCACACCGCCCGCAACCGCAGTGGTCGGTTCATGCACTTCAACGGCACCGCCGGTGTCTGGCGCCGCTCGACCATCGCCGACGGCGGGGGCTGGCAGCATGACACGCTGACCGAAGACCTCGACCTGTCCTACCGTTGCCAAGCCAAGGGCTGGCAGTTCGTCTACCTCCCGCAGTACGCCGCCCCCGCGGAATTGCCTCCGGAGATGATCGCGTTCAAGCAACAGGCCCACCGCTGGACCAAGGGCAGCTTCCAGACCTGCCTCAAACTGCTACCCGGCATCCTCAAGAGCAACCTGCCCTACACCGTCAAGAGTGAGGCCTTCTTCCACCTGACGAACACCGTCGTCTACCCGATGATGGTCCTGCTGACCGTCATGATGTTCCCCGCGATGCTCGTGTTCGAAGGCTTACTCGCCAAGTACACGATCAACAACTACGTCTTCACCGCGACCCTCTTCGTGCTGGCGACCTGCTCAGCCAGCACGTTCTTCCTGTTTGCCCAGCGCGAACTGTTCGGCAAGCGCGAGGGCTGGATGACGATCATCCACCTGCCCATGCTCATGGCTTTGGGCGTCGGTGTCAGCATCAACAACGCCAAGGCGGTCATCGAGGCGGTCATCTCGCACGTCAAGCGCAAGCCCAGCGAGTTCGTGCGAACTCCCAAGTACGGCGCCAACGGTAAGGTCCGCAGCGCCTGGACGGGTGACACGGTCTTCACGTTCAAACGGCTGACGCTCCCGATTCTCGAGATCGCGTTCGGTTGCTACATGCTGAGCTTCATCTTCATCAGCCTCAAGTGGGACTTCGCCCGCAGTTGCATCCCATTCCTCGCCGTCTTCGCCGGTGGGTATTTCTACGTTGGCTTCAGCAGCCTGTGGGTGCTCTGGAAGATGCACCAGGACGTGCAGGACCAACAAGATCAAGCCGAGCTCGAAGTCGCGATCTGATCGCTGCAACAGCGACCTACCCAGTGTCTACCGACCGTTTCGCAACGGCATCGCCGCGAGAGCGTCGCCGCGAGATTGGCCCTGCTTGGCACAAAATAAAAGTTTGACAAGTCATTCTTCCGGTCTGTGCCACGTAACATCATAGCGGGCCTGTACTTCGCCATTGGTTGAGCCAGAAATCGGTGTCTAAAACCGACATGGAACCGACATACAAACGACCGAAAACGACATGCGAACGACGCATATCAACCGCGAGCCATTCGACGCTATTCACTTGGCAAAGAACGCAACTCCAAACAACACAATCATAGACTGCCGTAGAAACAAGTCAACATAAAAGTTAGGTATATTTTTGGATTGGGAGGTGGTGGTTGTGTTCTGCGAAATAGAGCACGTCCCCTTGGTACGAAGCGGCCCAGGTGGGTGTCATGCATTCTGAGGTGAGCGGTAGCGACCCGAGGGATCTCGACTGACCGAAAGCGTTGCAAGTGCGATCCCTCGGGTCGCTGCCGCTCCCTTCGGGATGACACGCATCCCTTGAAGTGCACGTTACATGATGAGAGACGCTTGATCTTGGAATTTCTCTCAAAGAATCCGGGGGTGGCCAGCGCTTTGCCACCGGCGTGTGAAAAAGGGAAGTGCTGAACGCTACAACCAACGCTTCTTGCGAAAGACGTAGATCAGGCAGGTAATTCCGACCATCATCACGATCACGGCGCCCCAGAACCCCGCCTGCGAGTGAAGCCCGGGCAGGTTCTCGAAGTTCATCCCGAAAAACCCGGTGATGATATTCATCGGTAGCGCGATCACCGTGATGATCGTCAACGTCTTCATCACGTTGTTGAGGTTGTTGCTGATGCTCGACATGTAAATGTCGCGCGCGCCGACGATCAGGTCGCGATACAGCTCAATCATTTCGACCGCACGCACCAGGTGGTCGCTGACGTCGCGCAGGTAGACGCGCGTCCCTTCGCGGATGAACGGGACGTCGCCACGGGTTAGTTGCGCCAGCACTTCTCGCTGCGGGCCGATGATTCTGCGGAAGTTCAGCAGCTCGCGCTTCTTCCCGGCGATCTGCGACAACAGTTCCGGCGTGGGGTCGCTCACGGACCGTTCTTCCAGCCCGTCGATCTCTTCCTGCAGGTTGTCCAGAATCGGGTTGTAGTTGTCGACCAGCCGATCCAGGATCGAATACAGCAGCATGTCGATCCCCTGATCGAACATCATCGAGGGTGACTGCGCCGTCCGGGCCACCGTGTCACGCACGCTGGTCATTTCCTCCTCGTGGATCGTGATCAGGTAGCGCTCGGACGCGAAAATGTCGAGCTCTTTCGTGCGCAGCTTGTCGCGGAAGCTCGTCAGGTCCGGCCCGTGGATGACCATGTAAAAATAGCCCTGCCGGCAGGCGTCACCGACATGGTTATAGCTTTCGATCTTCGGCCGCTGGGAGTATTGGATCGAGTCTTCGATCGCCAGTGGGTGGAAGCCGAAGACGTCGTCGAGCAGCGCGTGGTCCTCGTCGACCGGCTTGTTCATGTCGACCCAGAAGATCGCCTTCGGATCGCGCACGGCCCGCAGCAAAGTCGCCTCGTCCGTCTCCGTCGAGATCGTGCCATCCCCAAACCGAATGAACGCGCTGAGCATGGGCCTACTCTAACCCAAGCGCGCGAAGTGAACCACGAAGGCACAGCGGCACGATTGGCGACCGATATCTTTTCAAGGAGTTCACCGCAGAGGCGCAGAGAGAAGAACGCAGAAGAACGCAGAGAATCTCTTGAAGGTCAAAAGAACGATCGGAACGGAATGCCCTTCTTCTCCGTCATTGGAGGCAAGAGGGGGCGATTGCGAAGCGATTCTCTGCGTCTCTCTGCGTTCTGCTCTTCGCGCCTCTGCGTTAAAGTTTTTCAATTGCAACGACCACGTATTGTCAGAAGTGCTTCCGTGGTTCACTCTTTCCCACACCCGTTGTACCATCCCGCCCATGCCTCTCATTGAATTGCCACACACCCCTGGATGTCTCGTCTGCGGGCGCGAAAATCTGCATGGATTGCACTTGCACTTGTACGTAGACGAGTCAACCGGCATCGTACGCACCCGGTTTACACCGCAGCAGCACCACATCGGGTTCGACGGGGTCGTGCATGGTGGGATCATTGCAACAGTGCTCGACGAAGCGATGGTCTGGGCCGCGACCTGGACCGGTCGGCGGTTTTGCCTGTGCGGGGAGATGAACGTGCGCTTCCGCAGGAAGGTCGCCGTCGGTGAGCACGTCGACGTCGAGGCCAGTGTCATCCAAAGCCGCCCGCGCTTGCTGAAAACGATCGGAACCGTCTCCAGTTCCGGTGGGCAATTGCTGGTCGAAGCCAGTGGCAAATACGTACCCCTTGAAGAAGTGCGACATCGCGCGGTGGTGCAGACATTCGACAACGACCCCAACACCGAGCGGGCCGCCGAGCGGTTCAAGTGAAAAAGCCTCGGCGACGCCTGCGTTGTGGTGCCGCGCAGCGTTAGGTATTTCGTACCATGGGCGGCCCGCCCATGCCTTCGTTTACGCATGGCGAAATCACGGGCGGGCCGCCCGTGGTACGGACATAGGACTCGAAGCTGAGCGTCGTCACTCTCAGGAAACTCGACAATTGGACCTCACCATGCTCGATCGCGTTCTGACCACCATCGACTCGCGCCAACATCAAGCTGTCGCGGCGCTGACCGAATTTCTGGCGATCCCGAGCGTCAGTGCTCAACCCGATCACAAAGCCGACATGGTTCGCTGCGCCACCTGGCTGGCCGACCAACTGCGGTTTGCGGCGTTGGATGTGTCAGTCATGGAGACCGGTGGGCACCCCGCAGTCGTCGCGAAGAACAAGCATGTCGCGGGACGACCGACCGTGCTGGTGTACGGGCACTATGACGTGCAACCACCGGAGCCGTTCGACCTGTGGACGACGCCACCCTTCGAGCCGACCGTGCGTGACGGCGCTATCTACGCCCGTGGCGCCGCCGACGACAAGGGGCAGGTCTGGTGCCATGTGGAAGCGATCATGGCGTGGCAGGCGCACGTGGGCCTGCCCGTGAACCTCACGCTGCTCGTCGAGGGGGAAGAGGAGATCGGTTCCGACCACCTCGAAGCGTTCGTGAAGCACTACGCTGCCGACCTGAAGGCCGACATCGTCGTCGTCAGTGACACCAACCAATTCGCCCGCGGGCTGCCCGCGATCACGTATGGTCTTCGCGGGTTGGTTTATGAGGAAGTTTTCCTCACCGGTCCCGGTCACGACCTGCACAGTGGCTTGTACGGTGGGGCAGTGCCGAACCCTGCGAACGTGCTGGGTGAGCTCATCGCGTCGCTGCACGACAAGGACGGGCGGGTGAACATCCCCGGCTTCTACGACGACGTCGTCAACCTGACACCGGCCGAGCGCGCGGAGTGGCAGCAACTGCCGTTTGATGAAAAGCGTTTCGCCGATCAACTGGAATTGCCGTCGCTTAGTGGCGAGGCAGGCTACACCACGCTCGAGCGCAAGTGGGCCCGCCCGACGTGCGACGTCAACGGCATCACCGCGGGCTACCAGGGGCCCGGCGCCAAGACGGTCATCGGCGCCAAGGCATCTGCGAAGATCAGTATGCGTCTCGTGCCGAACCAGGATCCCACCAAGGTTAGCGCCGCGTTCCGCCAGGCGCTGCGCGACCGCTGCCCCGCGAACGTGAAGATTGAGTTCGCCAATCACGGTCTGGCTGGTCCGTTTCTAACACCGCGCGACGGTCAGGCGATGCAACTGGCCACCGAGGCGGTTGAAGTCGGCTTCGGTTGCAAGCCCGTCTTGATGCGAGAGGGCGGCAGCATCCCGGTCGTTGCGCTGTTTAATAAAGTGCTGGGGATCGACACGCTGCTCGTTGGCTTCGGTCTGGACGATGACCGCGTGCATTCACCCAACGAAAAGTTCGACCTCGACGCACTTCACAAGGGCGCCCGGACGGCTGCGGCGCTGTACGATCGGCTGGCGAAGTTGTGGATGTTTTGATCTATCCAATTTTCGTGAAACGCGAGCAACGCGATGGCTGTCGATTTACAATCGATTAAGCTCACCGTTCTGACCGTTCGAAAGGGGCCGTCACATGGCGTTCACGTTACGCACGCAGCGTATCTCTCCGCGCACCTATCTCGCGCTGGGGGCATCCTTGTTCGTAGTAAAGTTCGCGCTCGATCGGCTCATTGCGCGGGCCGCGTTTGGACGAACGTGGTCGCCTTTGAATTACCTGATTCCCAACGAGACGTATGCGCTGCCGACACTGCCACACTCGGAACAGATCTTCTTCGGTACGATGCTGATCGTTTCACTGCCGTTCTTCTGGATTGGGTTGTTGGCGACCGTTGCACGCCTGACCGACGCCGGGCTCCCGCGCTGGCTCGTCGTACTCTTCTTCGTGCCGGCGGTGAACTTGATCTTCTTCGTGGTCCTCTCGTTTCTGCCGACCGTAAAGCGGCCACCGGAACCGTCGGCGACGGAGTTGCCTGCTGCGCCGGTCGGTCCTGCGGCCGTCCCGCTCGCCTATGAAAATGGCGACCTGCCCTCGTACAGTGTGTCACACATCGTTCCCACCAGTGCTGGAGGTGCAGCGGCATTCGCTGTCCTGGCTCCGATTCCGTTCGTGCTGGTCATGATCCTGCTCGGTGTGCGCGTGTTGGAAAACTACGGTTGGGGACTGTTCGTTGGCGTGCCGTTCGTGTCTGGATTTGCCTCGACGGTTCTGTACTGCCTGCCCCAGCGCAGGAAGTTCGGCTCGTGCGCGGGGATTGCGTCCCTGTCGCTGCTGGCCAGCGGCGTGGGATTGCTATTCTTTGGCATCGAAGGGGCGGGGTGCCTCGTCATGTGTGCGCCATTGGCCATTCCGATCGCGATCGGTGGGGCAGCGCTCGGGCATGCGATCATGTCGAGCGCAACCGGGCAGCGAAATCCCCGCCGGGCGGACCCGCTTTGGGCCGCCACGGGTTTTGTGCCCCTCCTGCTGGCCATTGAATCGCTGGCGGCGTTGCCACCGGCAGTGCAGTCGGTGACGACCACGATCGATGTCGATGCATCGCCAGCGGTCGTGTGGAACCATGTGGTTACCTTCAGTGATATTCCTAAGCCCGACGACCTGATCTTTCGCGCTGGTGTCGCCTATCCCACGCATGCGCGTATTGAGGGCACCGGTGTCGGTGCGATTCGCTACTGCGAGTTTTCGACCGGCCCGTTTGTTGAACCGATCACCGCGTGGGACGCAGGGCGTTTGCTAAAATTCGATGTCACGCACAACCCGCCTCCGATGCAGGAGTGGAGCCCGTACAAGCTTCGCACGCCGCACCTGGATGGGTTTCTCGTCTCCAGTGGTGGACAGTTCCGTCTCGTCGAACTGGCCGGTGGCCGGACACGAATCGAGGGAACGACGTGGTATCGCCACACGATGTGGCCATCGGCTTATTGGACCCTCTGGTCCGATCTGATCATCCACCGCATTCACAACCGTGTTCTCACGCATGTGAAAACACTCAGCGAATCGACGGCGAATTAAGTCACCCTGCGATGGTCAGCACGAGGCGGCTCACAGCAACCGCTGGGGGTTGGTGATGGTCAGTTTGTTCACTACATCGTCTCCGACGAGGTCGATCGCGTTCTTCAGGCCTTTCAACCGCAGCTCGAGCGATCGCGTGTTGTGAAGATCGGTGCCGAGGAACGTGTAGCGGCCCTCGCGCAGGTAGAGCTCCGCAGTTCGGCGTGTGGTGGTGCCGGGAGGGTCGCCCATGCATTGCAGATTGCCCTGTAGCAGAATGCCCAGCTTGTCGAACGTGTCGGCGAGCGTTGGGTCGTCCTGCACCGCGCGCATGCGTTCGGGGTGGGCGAGGATGACCGTCAGCCCGTGGTCCTGCAGGGTGCGCACACCACGGAAGAAGTAGTCGGGCAGCGCCTCGACCCAGATGTCTGACAGGACGTATTTGCCCGCCATGCCGTAGGTGACGAGCTTTTTGTCCCACAGCCGTTGGAGTTCGGTGAAGTTGTTCTCACCACCGGGCAGGAGGGTCAGACCGATGCCAGCCGCGTCGAGCAATTCTTGGAGTTCGCGCACGCGCAGTGGGATTTCGTCGACGTTGTTGTGTGGGCTGCTCGTCCAGATGTGCGGCGTGCAGAAGCTGTGCGTGTAACCGACCGCCACCAACCGCCGGGCGCATTCGAGCGAGTCTTCCATGCCGGCACAACCGTCGTCCAGCTTTGGCAGGAGATGCGAGTGGATGTCGATTCGGCCGTAGGTCTTGCTCATGGTTGCACGTTCGAGGTCGCAGTGATCAACGTTGAATCTTATCGCACCGTCATCGCGATCGTCGCGTCACCGTCGAGGTAATCTTCGAGCAGCGCGGCTTGCTGTGAGATCGACCGCGAGAACGCCAGCACGTCGCTCGGCAGGCGCCAGTGAAGGTACTGCGACGCGGCCAGGTTGGGTGACGACAGAAAGTTGAATACGACCGCCCGAGCCGTTGCGTCGGCGGCCCGGCGGAGGGTTCTGTAGAACGTCGCGTCGTCGAGCGTGTTGAGCGCACCACTGACGACGATGATGTCCGCAGCGACGAACATCGATTGCGGGTTCGTGACGAAGTCCGCCCGGACGATCGTGCAGTTGCGGTGACGTTTCGCGATCGCGGCATCGGCGAGTGGGGCGACCGCTTCGATGCCGACATAATCTGCGGGTTTAACCTGTCGCTCGATGCAGAAGTCCAGAAAATCCGCCCGGCCGCAACCGACATCGAGCACACTTTCACCCTTGGGTGATTCCAACCGCACGATCGCATCAAACCGCGCCGATTGCGTGGTTGTGCTGGCCCACAACAACGACCCGAATCCCCCACCATGCCGCTTGGCCGCAGCGAGGTAGGGCGTGAGGTAGGTCGGATCGTCGGCCATTCCGCGAGGTTTAACACATTCGGGCGAGAACGGAAGGATGAAGGATGAAAAGAAAGGTCGGATCGTCGCCGTTCATCCTTCATCCTTCCTTTTCATCGCTCCGCGATTCCCCTTTCGTCAATTGTCCCTCTCGCCAACCGCCGGTAAACTGGAGGACCATGCCCCCGCAGGACGAAGCAAAGCCCGCCAAGAGCATCACGGAGGTCGTCGATAAGATCGGCGCCTACCCGGAGGATGCGTACCGCTTTGTGCAACTGGGATTGGCGTTTACCGTCGAGCGCATCCACGGCAAAGAGACCGACCCCAAGGCCTGTCGGCACATAGACGGTCGCGATCTGTCGGCCGGGCTTCGCGACTTCGCGCTGGCGCAGTGGGGACTCATGGCCCGCACGGTGCTCGCGCGGTGGAACATCACGTCCACCTACGACTTCGGCCGCATCGTCTTCGCGCTGGTGGACAACGGGTTCATGCAGAAAACCGACCGCGACTCGATCGAAGATTTCCGCAACGTGTACGACTTCCGCAACGCCTTCGAAGCGGGATACAAGATCGAGTGCAAGTAATGGCCGCGACCAGCCCCGCAGCGAAGACCCCCGCCAACTACGGCCCACCCTTCCAACCCCGCAAGCGACTGGCAATCGGTCTGCTGATCGGCTTCCTCATCTGGTCGGCGGCGCTGTGGGTGCTCTACCTCACGACCGTCTACCCACAAACGCACAGCGGTCACCGCACGGGCTCGGCCGAGCAGGATCATCTCAAAACCGTCCCGCGATAGAAACGTCAGCTTCCGCTAGAACGAGCTGGGAAAGCGACCACCACATGAGATAACGATGCCTCGTCGGGCCGCGCCGCATCGCCGTTAAAGATCGGCGCTCGCCCCGCGGTCACGACGGTAAAGAAGAACGTGCCCCCGGGCACAAACGCCCGCCGATAGTACGGCATGCCACCACCGTACCCCGTGCCGACCCACCCACGCAAATTCGCGCTGCGATATCAACGTAGGGTCCGCTTTTGCGGACGAGAATCGTCGCCCATCGCGCATCAAGACGTCCGCTAGAGCGGACCCTACAAAACTAACCCGTAGTTTTACGCATCCCCCACCAGCCCCGACTGTTGGGTACTTTGTAAAAGAGATCGTCTTTCCCACGAAAGCGTTCCGAGTCACTTGATCTCGTTTCAATCGCGTCGCGAATGCTCGCCTTGAAATCGCCCCATATGGTAACGTCGAGCGTACTCTTGAACTTCACCCAGTCGTAGATTTCTTCTAGCTGAGCCTCACCGTCGAACGACTTAATTGCTTGGATCGTTACGTCCAGAAGCTCAGGTGCTCTTGCCATAGCAACACCGCCTTTTTGAGTGGACTATGCCGCTTAAACAATATCTGCCACTGACGTGGGTGATGGCACCGGCTCTTTATTCTTGCGCAATGCCTCAACATATAGTGCTACGGCGTCCCCGATGTTCGCTTTCACCTCGTCGACGGTTTCGCCCGACGTGGTGCAGCCGGGGAAGTCGGGGACATAGGCCGAGTAGCTTCCGTCATTGGCGCGTTCGATGACGTACACGTATCGCATAGCCTAAGTCTCGCCAATACTCTACGCGAACATCAAACGCCCCTTCGGCTCTGGAATTGGCCTTCCCAGCTCGCGGGCGGTTTCGATCCATTCGGCTGCAGCGCGGTCGGCTGCGGCAAGGGCCTTGGCTTTGGTGGGGCCGTCGGCGGCGCAGCCGGGCAATTCAGGAACCTCGGCGATGAAGGCTTTGTCCGCGTCGCTCCAGTAGATTATGACTTCGTACTTCATGGGCGTTTCCTCAGTTGCAGGGCGTACTTTACCACAACTTGGCGCACTTGCCTCACCTGATAGGGTTTGGCTTTCCCGCCGGTCAAGGGCTGGAGGTTGAGGATTTCGACGACGCCGTCGCGTGAATAGATGAAGTGCCCACCTTTCACGCGCTCCTGAAACCCGAGGTTGTTTAGGAGGCGTTGCAGGTCGGAAAACCGCACGTTGGCGTCGGCTGCGCCCGACAGCACGGCGGCGATGATTTTGAGAACACTGGCCATGTGCAAACGGAGCGAACGTCGTTAAACGCCCACTCCGTCGTTTCGGTCAACCAACTAATCTACGAGCAACCCATCGAGTTCCCGCAGTTCAGGCATTTGTAGCACGTCCCACTGCGGACGGTGATAGACCCGCAGACGTCGCAGCCGGGGGCGTCGGATTGCATTTCGGTGCCTTGTTGGCTGAGCGGGTCGGCCATGGCGGTGGCGCCGAGGCGGTGGGAGACCGCCGGTTGTTTGGCGGTGTCGATGGCGTCGGGTTTGCCGCTGCTGGTTTCGACCTGTTCGGCTAAACCACTGCCGTAGTCGAACGGTTTGGCGTCACCGATGCGTGGGGCGGGGGTGACAGTGATTTCGGCCACGCGGCCGAGCACCGTGCCGCCGGGGGTTGAGATGGAGGTCTGTGACAGCGACGGCTTGCGGTCAACACCGCGTTGCGGGGCGTTGATGTCGCGGTAGCCGGGGACGAACTCCATCGCGAGCCAGCGGAAGATGTAGTCGACGAGCGACTTGGCGAAGGGGATCTCGCGATTGCGCGTCATGCCGGCTGGCTCGAAGCGCACGTGCTCGAACTTCTTCACGAGGCTTTCCACCGGCACACCGTACTGCAGTGAGACGCTGACCAGCGTGGCGACGGCGTCCATCAGACCGCCGATGGTGGAACCTTCCTTGGCCATCGTGATGAAGACCTCGCCGGGCGTGCCGTCTTCGTACAGGCCGACGTTGATGTACCCTTCGTGACCGGCGATCTCGAACTTGTGGTTAATCGCGTGACGCGTGTCGGGCAGACGACGACGGAGAGGTCGCTCGACGATGCGCTCGACGATCTTTTCGATGATGCTCGTGTGAGCGGGGACGACGTTGGGTTCGACGTTGGCGGACATGCTGACCGAAGTGAGCACACCGACGGCGTCGTGTGCGATCTCGTCCTTGGCGGCTTCGACGTTGAGTTCGTCGTCGTCTTCGGACTCGTCGAGTTCTTCATCACTCTTGATATTCAACGGCTGCGAGAGCTTCGAGCCGTCGCGGTAGAGGGCGTTGGCCTTGAGGCCCAGTTCCCAGGAGAGCTGGTAGGCGTCTTTGATGTCGGCCATCGTGGCCTCGTTGGGGAGGTTGATGGTCTTGGAGATCGCCCCGCTGATGAACGGTTGGGCAGCGGCCATCATGCGGATGTGGCCCTGGTAAGCGATGTAGCGCTTACCGGTCTTGCCACACTTGTTGGCGCAGTCGAACACGGAGAGATGCTCGTCGCGAAGGGCGGGTGCCCCTTCGACGGTGCCACGACCACAGATGATGTCGTTCGCCTCGGAGATCTGCCGCTTGGTGAAGCCAAGGTGTTGGAGCAGGTTGAATCCGGGTGCTTGCCAGACCGTCTCACTAATGCCGAGACGCTGGAATAATTCCGGCGGCAGACTCCAGGCGCTAAACGCGAACGATAACTCGAACGTGGCGGGAAGGGAATCTTCGATCTTATTGAGCTCGTGATCGGTAAACCCAGCCACCTTCAGCGACGCACGGTTAACGTGCGGCGAATCGTGCAGGCTGAGTGTGCCCATGACGTACGCCATGATGCCACTGATCTCTTCCGGCGAGTAACCGAGGTTGACCAACGCGGGACGCAACGACTGATTGGCGATCTTGAAGTAGCCACCGCCCGACAGCTTCTTGAACTTGACGAGGGCAAAATCAGGCTCGACGCCAGTGGTGTCGCAGTCCATCAGCAGCCCGATGGTGCCGGTGGGGGCAATCACCGTAGTCTGGGCGTTGCGATAGCCATGCTTTTCGCCGAGGTTGAGCGCGCGGTCCCAGCATTCCTGGGCGGACGCGAGGAGAACCTTGGATGCCAGCGGGTCGGCGTTGTCGAACTGCCTGGCGTCGACACCGACGGGGTGGATGTCGAGCTCTTCGTAGTCGCCAATGGCCCGACGGGTGGAAGGGTTGCCGGTGACATCGTAAACCGCGCGGCGATGGTTGCGGATGACGCGGAGCATTTCACCACGGTTGTCATCGAAGCCGGGGAAGGCGCCGAGTTCTTTGGCGAGTTCAGCCGACGTTGCGTACGACTCACCGGTGAGGATGGCGGTAAGGGCAGCGCAGATGCCGCGACCCTTGTCGCTGTCGTAAGCGATGCCCGCCTGCATCAGCATCGCGCCGAGGTTGGCGTAACCGAGACCGAGCGTGCGGTATCGGTAGGACAAGCGAGCGATTTCCTCGGACGGGAAGGAGGCCATGAGCACGCTGATTTCCAGGACGATCGTCCAGAGACGCGTGCCATGCTTGAAGGACTCGATGTCGAACTTTTTCGATTGTTCGTCGAAGAAGGTCAACACGTTCAACGACGCCAGGTTGCAGGCGGTGTCGTCGAGGAACATGTATTCCGAGCAGTTGTGCACCGTGATGCCATTGGCGATGAACGAGTGCGTGACCGGCTCGGTGAGATCGAAGACCTGCTGCTTGCCCAGGTGCGTGAACGACGCGACGTGGTCGTAGTGGGGACCGACGAGCATCGCGTTGCGCGACAGGGCGTTGAGGTCGGCGAGCTGCTCGGCCTTTCGACCGGGCAGGAGGCCGACGTGTTGTGCAAAAAAGCGGAGGCTGGCCGGATCGATACGCAGGCCGTGGCGCGGGTGTGCGTCGTTCGACGAGATCGTCGAACCGGGGGCCGAGAGGCCCCGTCGATCGTGCAGCCCTCCGCTGTCGACGGCTCCGCCGTCGCGAGAAATTTCGGTGTTAACGATGGCCGCCTGAACGCCGAACCCGAGCAGGATCATCTGGATGTCCTGCAGCAGGCCGAGGTTGGCGGTCAGTTCGATCGTGTTGTCGGTGATGATGCCGTCAGCGGTGAACAGGGCACGCAGCATGTGCCGCTGGGCGGCGAGGCCGGCGGTGAAGGCTTCATCGGACATTCGACGTTTGCGGTTGTCGTTGCGGACGAAGGCCTTGAGGCGAGCGAGCACGCGGCGGTTGGTGACCGTGGCGGTCATCGTGTCGGAATCGTCGGACGCGCTGGCGTCGACCGTCGCGACATCGCTGGCATTGGTGTAGTCGTCGGCGTAGGCGCGGTCGCCCCAGGTGTCGGTTACGTAGCTGACGAAGTCTTCGATCTGGCGCGAATCCGTCAGGCTATCGAGGCGCAGCTCGGTCCCGCTGGCGTTCGTCTCGGCGAAGAACAGGCCGAGCAGTTGGAAGAAGCGGTGGTCCTGCGGCTCGCCGATCTCTTTGACCGCAGCGGGCTTGCTGGGCAAGCGGACTTCGTCGGTCGTGGTCAGGTTCTGCGCTTCGACCCAACCCCGACCCTTGGTGAAGATCTTGTGGTCGGCGGTGACTTTCACGCTATATCCACCGGCGGTTGTCAGTTCGTAGACGTCCCGGGTGCCGGTGGGGAAAGCGCCGTCGGTGACATGGATTTCCTGTCCGTCCAGGTTGGTGATAACGCGGGTGGGCAGATGGATCATCTGGTCGATGCGACGCCAAATACCACCGGGCGTGAGGACGCGCGTGTCGCCGGTGACGCAGGGATTGGACGCGTTGATGCGGCCCGAGCGCGGGCAGGTGTGCCACTGGTTGATCGTGTCGTCGTACTGCACGCCCGGGTCGGCGCACCGCCAGGCAGCGAAGGAGATTTGTTCCCACAAATCACGGGCTTTCAGGGTCTTGGCGACCTTGCCGTTGGTGCGGTTGGTGAGCTGCCAATCACCGTCGTCTTCGATGGCCTTGAAGAAGCGGTTGGGGATACGGACCGAGTTGTTGCTGTTCTGACCGCTGACGGTGTAGTAGGCCTCACCATTAAAATCGTAGTCGAGTTTTAGGCCGAGCTTCTTGGCCAGTTCCTGCTGGTCCTTGGCGAGCACCTTCATACCCTCGGCCAAAGCGGCGACCTTCAGCTCTTCGCGAACCTTCCAGTTGGTGAACGATTCAATATCTGGGTGATCGAGGTCCAGGCAGACCATCTTGGCGGCGCGACGGGTCGTGCCACCGCTCTTGATGGCGCCGGCGGCGCGGTCACCGATTTTCTGGAAGCTCATCAAGCCGGACGACTTGCCGCCACCGCTGAGCGGTTCGTTCTCACCGCGCAGACGGCTGAAGTTGCTGCCTGTGCCGCTGCCGTACTTGAACAGGCGCGCTTCGCGCGTCCAGAGGTCCATGATGCCACCGGGGTTCACGAGGTCGTCACTGACGGCCTGAATGAAGCACGCGTGCGGCTGGGGGTGCGTGTACGCATCGGTGCCTGCGGTCATTTCGCCGGTCTTGGGGTCGCAGTAAAAGTGACCCTGGGCTGGGCCGGTGATGCCGTAGGCGAAGTTGAGGCCCGTGTTGAACCACTGCGGACTGTTGGGGGCGCACATCTGGTGCAGCATCATGTGCGACAGCTCGTCGTAAAACGCCTGCGCGTCCTCGGCAGTGTCGAAATAGTCGTGCGTCTCACCCCAGTGCCGCCAGCAACCGGCCAGCCGATGAATGACCTGCTTGGCGCTCTTTTCCGGGCCCGTTACCTGCTTGCCCGCAGCGTCACGGATCGGGTTGCCGTCACTATCCACCTGCGGGACACCGGCCTTGCGGAAGTATTTGCTGACCATGATGTCCGTCGCGACCTGACTCCACGCCGTGGGAATCTCCGCGTCGTTCATCTCGCACACGATTGAGCCGTCCGGCTTGCTGATGCGGCTGGTGCGCCGCTCGCATTCGACCGACTTGTAGACGTCCTGCCCTTGCTTGGTAAAGCGACGAGTGATTTTCATGATCGTGGGTCCTTCCCGAGTACAAATAATTCCTGAATGATCCGCTAACGAGTAAATGATGCCGCGACAGCGGCGGGTCGCGATCCCTTCACGGGTGAAGGGACCGCGGCTCGACGCCGAGCCTGTTTAATCAGTTACAACAACAAAGAGATGATGAACGCCAGGACGCCAAGATCGCCCAATTCAATCCGCCACGAAATGCCTGGTTTGTCAGTCTGTTTTTGCTGTGCGTCATAGCCATTCGCCTTTCCTTGGCGTTTTTTCTGACCGATCGGAAACCCTGCCCGCAGATCGGCACGAGGAGCCCCGTGCCGATCCGCGGACCAATCATTCCATTTACTCAATCCACCCGCGGCAACGTCAGGCCTGGTTGGTCCTGGTACTTTCCCTTTTTGTCCGCATAGCTCACGGCACAGGTCCGCTCGCCTTTGAGGAAGATCAGCTGCGCGATGCCCTCGTTCGCGTAGATCTTGGCGGGCAGGGGGGTCGTGTTGCTGATTTCCAGCGTGATCTTGCCACGCCATTCCGGTTCGATCGGCGTCACGTTCACGATGATCCCACAGCGGGCGTAGGTGCTCTTACCGACGCAGATCGCCAGGATGTCACGCGGGATGTCGACGTATTCGACCGTCTCGCACAGCGCGAAGCTGTTCGGCGGAATCAGGACGTGGTCCTTACCGGTCTCATCAGTGTCGATCGTCACGAAGCTACGTTCCGAAAAGTTCTTCGGATCAACGACTTCTGAGTTGATGTTGGTGAAGATCTTGAAGACCGCGCCGACGCGGATGTCATAGCCGTAGCTGCTGACGCCGAAGCTGACCTTGCCGGCGCGTTTTTCGTTTTCCTGGAAGGGCTCGATGCCCACGAGTTCACGAATCTGACTGTCACAGAGAACGCCCATACGGTTACCCGGCGAAACGGGCCTCCAAAAGTCGGTGCACGACCGATCTGGCGATGGCGCACCCGCTCCGCGAGGTGGCCGACCGTCAAGATCGGTGCAAAACATGAGTTTTCAGGGTCGTCATCCTGACGACAGAAGGAGTTGCCCTGCAGCGACCATTCCCGTGGTCGCGTAAGAGTCCCCGATCGATCAACCGACGTGCCATTGACCAGTCACCCGGCTGCCACTTCTGGCCCGTCCGTTTCACTACGCCGTCGAACTTGCCCAAGTTCGAACAACCCTCGGACTATACACTACATCTGGTGTTGTTCAACTTTAACTTTACTAAATGTAGCACACTTGGCCGGTCAATCGCTCGTAAGGCAAAGGTTTCACAATGGTTAAGATAGCGTGAAATTTCTGATGGCATCAGACTAGCGCCCCGCGGACCAAGTTATCCACCGATGTTGTCCACGTTCGGGGATAAGTGGGTGTATCGGACGGGGAGAAAATCGGGCATTCTGCCTCCGGATGCTCCAACACTTCCTCGCGAGCTACAACACGAGACGAATTGGCACGCGTGACGTAAAAGCGGCGTAAGATGTCGCAGCGATGATGTCCCCGCATCGCTCACAGAATAGCTCAACAGGCTCGTTAACGGCTTAACAGACTTTGCAGGAGTTCCATGTCAACTTTCCTCGTCATCGCTCCCCATCCAGACGACGCTGAGCTCGGTATGGGGGGCACGATCCTCAAGCTGAAGCACGCGGGTCACAATGTTCACATCGTCGACATGACCAACGGCGAGCCGACTCCTTTCGGCAGCCCCGAGATCCGCGAGCGGGAATGGACGGCGGCCTCCAAGGTGCTGGGGGTCGAGCGGACGAACCTCGGGCTCATTAACCGCCAGGTGCAGCACACGATCGAGGCGCGGCACAAGCTTGCTGCCATCATTCGGGTGCATAAGCCGGACGTCCTGTTCGTCCCGTATCCCACCGATGCCCATCCCGATCATGTCGCGGTGACAAAGATCGCGGAAGACGCGCGGTTTGACGCGAAGTTGAGCAAGACCGACACGATTGCCGGCCCGCCTCACCATCCGAAGCGGATTTTGTACTACTACTGCACGCACCTGCGCATGAACTTTAATCCGACTTTCTGCATCGACATCAGTGACACCTACGACCAGAAGATCGAAAGCGTCAAGTGCTACGCCAGCCAGTTCGTCGGCAACAGTGGCCACGTCCCGGACATGGTCGGCCAGATCACCGCCTATTTCGGTAATCGCATCGGTGTGAAACACGCGGAACCGTTCTTCACGCAGGAAGTGCTTGGGTTGGGTGGGTTGGATCAGTTGGTGTAAGAGCGGGAGCCACTAAGACACAATGGGACGAAGAGATACGAAGCCGTAGAGGAATCTGGTGTGTCTCCGGCGTCACACCGATGTACTGATGGAAGAGGTCAGGGTGAGTGTGATTCCAAATGGCGAGAAGTTTTCGGCACTCGAAATCACCCTCACCGTGCTTCCTCCGGGTTACCAGGAGAACGGCAAGACGCGCGGGCTGCTCATCGTTTCGTAATTCTTCGTGTTCCTTTGTCCCTTCGCGCCTTCGTGGCTCTTCTGTTTCAAGCCATCAGTAGCGTTCGTTTGTCGCTCGTGGTACACAACGATTTGTCATGCACGACTTCTGGACCAACCTGCTTTACCTCGTCAGCCGTTACTTGCACATCGTCTGCACGACGTTGCTGGTCGGTGGCACGTTGTTCTATGAGATGGTCGTGCCGGTGGCGATCGGGGAGTTGAAAAGCGAGCAGCAGTTGCTCGTCTTCGGGCGGGCGCGGTGGATGTTTCGGTCGATCGTCTGGGCGAGCGCTGCGGTACTCATTCTGTCGGGCATCGTGTCGACCATGGACAACTGGAAGGGCTACACACGGACGCCGACCGTCGCCGCCGCGACCCAACCGGTCGTCATGCCGAGTGGAACGCAGATCGACCCGGTCACCAGCCCGGCATTACGGCCGGACTGGTGGTGGGTGGCCCACGCCAGCACCGGAACGCTCGCCGTCTTCATCGCGGTGGGGTTGACGATCGGCGCGACGCCACCGAGTCGCCCGGTGCAGTGGATGCGGATTAATCTCGTTATCCTGCTCGTCGTCATTTTCCTCGCGACGGCGACCCGGCAGGTGCGGCAGTTCCGTGAGGACCGACTGAACAACAACGCGCCGCGCCCGGTGTCGGCGCGATAAGGCTGCCGCCGTGCACGATGCCAACGCACCATCTTCCGGTCCTGAACCCCTGATCAGCATTGGCCGTGTGACCGTCGCGCCCGCGGCGGCGCGGTGGCAGTTCGCGCGGGGGTCAGGGCCCGGTGGGCAGAACGTCAACAAGGTCAACACCAAAGCCGAGCTGTGGGTGGCGGTCGGTGACATCGCCGGCCTGACCGACCGCGCCCGCGAGCGTCTGCGCCAGTTCGCGGGTCGGCGTTTAACGGCCGGTGACGCCGTTCACTTGTCGTGCGATGAATCGCGATCGCAGGATGGTAACCGCCAGTCCGTCATCGAACGGTTGCGGGAATTGATTGTCCAGTCGATCCATGAACCGAAAGTTCGTCGGAAGACCAAACCGTCTTATGGATCGAAGCAACGACGCCTGAGCGAAAAGAAACGCCGCGGCGACGTGAAAGCGAAACGGCAAGGGCGGGAGTAGCGGGACCAGCGAGTTTTCGCATCGGTGCGATGATTTTGAATGGCGAGAACCCGCTACTCCCAATCACCCCCATCCTGCCTCTCGCGAAGTACCTGGAGAGAGTCCGAA
>JBBRHE010000025.1:0-24729 GCA_038223165.1 Tepidisphaerales bacterium | reverse complement strand
GGTGTCAGTGACGGCCCCGAGTGCGTGTGACCGCAATCGCACTTGATCGGGTCGAATTCATCCACGTGATAGACGATCACGTCGTCCCCATCGCTTTGGACAGGGAAGTAGCCGTACACCACCTTCGGCTCGATTAGTTTTTCCGCGACACCGCGCTTCTTCAGTTCTTCAAAGACCGGGCGGGCCTTTTCGTCGAGCATTTTTTCGTACTGCTCATCGGTCAGGCCCTTCTTTTTAAAGTCCCACTGGCCCAGGAACAGCGCGTTGGGGTTCACGTACGGGTAGACCGAGCTAGCGGTGACGTTCGTGACCGTCCGCCGACCCCAGAAAGGTGGGGTCGGCACGGGGTTGTCGGTGGCGACGTTCGACCGTTCCGGCAGGTTTTCGACCACCTTTGGCTTGACGGCGTTGGCCCGCAAATCGGCCCGGCGCTTGCCGTCGGCCTGCTGGGCGTCGAACGCCTTCCCACCCTCACCGGTGACGATGCGGTCCATCGTCGAAAGCCCACCGAACGCATCCTTGCAGTAGAACAGTTGGCCCTTGTACAGGTTAGCCAATTCGTTGACGGCGTAGTCCTTTGTCAGCGCAGCACCACCCAGCAACACGGGCATGCCCATACCGGCAGCGTTCATCTCTTCGAGGTTTTCCTTCATCACGGCGACACTCTTGACGAGCAAACCGCTCATCCCGACGGCGTCGGCGTTCTTTTCCTTCGCGGCGCGCATGATGTCGGCGACCGGTTGTTTGATGCCGAGGTTGTAAACCGTGTAACCGTTGTTCGTCAGGATGATGTCAACCAGGTTCTTGCCGATATCGTGGACGTCGCCCTTCACGGTCGCGAGCACGATCTTGCCCTTACTGGAGCCCTCAATCTTCTCCATGAACTGTTCGAGGTGCGCGACCGATTGCTTCATCGTCTCGGCGCTCTGCAGCACGAACGGCAATTGCATCTGCCCACTGCCGAACAGGTCGCCGACGACCTTCATGCCTTCGAGCAAAATCGTGTTGATGATCTCCAGTGGCGTGTACTTTTCGCGCGCCTTGTCGAGGTGCACGACCAAGTCTCGCTTCTCGCCGTCGATAATGTGGCTCTTGAGGATGTCCTCAATCGACATGTCATCGTACTTCCCGCGCGACGCCTCGGGCTTGGCACCACCAGCGTCATCCGGAAACAGGCCGATGAAGTGGGTTAATGGATCAAATTGATCGCGTCGGCGGTCGTAGATCAGGTCCAACGCCGCATTCCATTGTTCCTCGGGGATGCGGTTCTGGGGGAGGATCTTTGACGCGTGGACGATCGCGCCGGTCAGGCCCGCCTCGCGCAATTCGTGCAGAAACGCGCTGTTCAGCACGATGCGCGCCGCGGGCTTCAGGCCGAAGCTGACGTTCGACAGACCCACGACCGTATGACAATCCGGCAACTGCTGCGAGATGAGCCGCGTGCCCTCGATCGTCTCCAACGCATTACGGCGGTCTTCTTCGATGCCTGTGCTGATCGGCAGCACGAGCGGGTCGAACATGATGTCGCCGTCGCTTAAGCCATACTTCTCAACCGCCAGATCACGGATACGCCGTGCGATGGAGATCTTCCGCTCGGCCGTGCGGGCCATCGCGTTGAGCTTGTCTTCATCGATCGTGCCGGCCACGACCGCAGCGCCGTATTTTTTGGCGATTCCGCAGATGTGCGCGATGCGCTCCTCACCGTCCTCGAGGTTCATCGAGTTCAGAATGCAGCGACCCCCCGCCAGCTTCAGACCGGCTTCCATGACGTCGGGGTTGGTGCTGTCGAGCATGAGCGGGACGTTCACGCTGTTCACATAGCGTCGAACGACCTCGTGCATGTCGCGCACACCATCGCGCCCGACGAAGTCGACGCAGACGTCCAACACGTGGCTGCCGTCGCGCACTTCATCGCGGGCCATGCTGACCAGACCGTCCCAGTCGTCTTCCTGCAACAATCGCTTGAACTGCCGCGAACCGTTGGTGTTCGTTCGCTCAGCGACGATGAGATACGACAAGTCCTGCCGGATATCCGTTGCGCTGATGAGCGACGACACCTGCGGCTTGACCGGCACGCTGCGCACCTTGGCTTGGTGTCCGCGCGGGCGCGGGGGGTTGGGCTTGAGGCCCAACGCATCACAAAGCATCCCCAGATGTTCGGGCATCGTTCCACAGCAACCACCGACCACGTTCACACCGAACTCATCAACGAAGCGCATGATGCCCTTCGTGAAGTCCGGTGGTGTCATCGGGAAAAAAGCCCGGCCTTTGTCGTCCATCACCGGCAGGCCCGCGTTCGGCAATGCGCTGACGTAGCGCGGCCAATTGTCGGCGATGAATCGCACCGTCTCCGTTAGTTCGGGAGGGCCAAAGGCGCAATTGACGCCCAGAACGTCGATGTCCCGGTACGACGCCAGCGACGTCACGAACGACGACGGGTCCGACCCCGTCAGCATCTGCTGGCCCGCGTTGGTGTCGAACGACGCCTGCACCATGATGGGCAGTCGCCGACCGGCTTCCTTAAATGCGATATTCGCGGCGCTGACGGCGCACTTGATCGCGAGCAAATCCTGCTGGGTCTCGATCAAGAGCACGTCTGCCCCACCAGCGAGCAGACCGCGCACCTGCTCGGTGTAGCTGTCGACCATCGTGTCCCAGTCCGTCTGTCCGAGCGTCACAAGCTTCGTGCCGGGGCCGATCGATCCGATGACGTATTTCGGCCGGTCGGGCGTCTCGAACTTTTCACAAGCCCGCCGGGCGATCTCAGCGGCGACCTTGTTGTTCTCGAACACGCGGTCGAGCATCTCCGCCTCGGCCATCACAATCTTGTTGGCGCCGAACGTGTTCGTTTCCACCGCGTCGCAACCGACTTCCAGGAAGATCTCGTGGATCTCTTGAATGACGTCGGGGCGCGAAAAATTGAGCACTTCAGAGATGTTCTCCTGCCCCCACCAGTCCTTCTGCACGTCCAGTGGGCGCGTCTGCAGGTTGGACCCCATCGCGCCGTCGAGAACGACAACGCGCTGCTTCACGAGATCAAGGAATGGCAGTCGGGGCACGCTTAGCACACCTTTCTACGGGACGAACGTTAGAGGGCAAATCGGGGCGAGGATGATACCGCCTACTCCTGCCCTGACCAACCACGACAAACGGATCGATGATCCATCCGTTCATCCGGATTAATGGATGATACATTGTTCGGGAGCCCAGAGCAAGTTAAGAAAGGTTCAGGACGGTGTAATTCGGCTCGGCGTTTGTAATCGAACCCCGCCGTGCATCGACGTATAAGCACGGGCGACGGGACGCGAGTGAAAATTTGATTTTTAAATAGCACTTTCCCGGCTGCGACAAACGTTGCCGCTATGCATATTAGATCGTATTGATTGATCTGGAGGACGTGAGATGACCATCGAAATCGTCAAATTGAATTCGCCCTTGTCGCCCGCCGTTCAGGAGCATGTGCTGGCGCGGTCACAAGCGGCACTGGCGCGGTTTACCACCCGCGTCGGCAGGGTGCTTGTTCACCTGTCGGACGTCACCGGGACTCGCGGTGAGGACGTGGCTTGCCACATCGAAGCCTTCATGGGTGGCCGACGATCGGTCGTGGTGATTGATGCCGTCGACCACGATCCCTTCGTGGCAATCGACAACGCGACGACGACCTTGAAACAGGTGGTAACCAGGCAGATTCGTCGGGTACGCCTGGCGCGCCGGTCGATCCGTCGGCGGCTGCGTTAAACGGTCGGTTCTAACGCGATTCGTCCCGCCTTCCTTTCGTTCCGATCGCCTCCGGTTACACTCGAACCCGATGAGTGACGCCAACGACGATCTTCTGGGCGACCCCAACGCCAACAATCCCATCCAACCCATCGACGGCGGTGGGGGCTTTCGCCAGGAGTTCCAGCACCAGCACATCTCGGCCCGCGTGCCTGAAAAGGTCGTGCGGGGCGCTTACAGCACCGGCGCGATCGTCCTGCAGGGACCGACCGAGTTTGTCGTCGATTTCGTCCTGAACTTGGCCAAACCGGCCCAGGTGGTCAGCCGGGTGATCCTTCCCCCGTCGGTCGCCGGGCAGATGGTCTCGGCGATGCAGGACAACCTGCAGAAGTACACCGATCGTTTCGGTCCGCCACCCGTGTTGCCCAAGCCGGTCAAGCCCCCCGTCCCGCCGAGCATTCAGGAAATTTACGACGACCTGAAGCTGACAGACGACCTGCTGCCCGGCGCGTATTGCAACGCGGTGATGATCGGTCACAGCCCCGCAGAGTTTTGCATCGATTTCATCGCCAACAGCTTTCCACGGTCGATCGTGGGGGCAAGGGTATTGGTCGCGGCCGCTACGTTTCCGCGCATTATCGAGACGCTGAGCGGGTCGTATCAGCAGTATTTGAGGAAACAACAGACGTCGGGTGGCAACGGGCAGTAGCTTGGTTAAGTAAGGCGATTCGTCTCCGGGAGCGCATCATATGAACGTCCTCGTCGCTGGTGGAGCGGGTTACATTGGGTCGCATACGGTCAAGCGTCTGAAGGAATCGGGCCACAAACCGGTCATCTACGACAACCTGTCTCGCGGGCATCAGGCGGTGGCGAAACTGCTCGACGTGCCCGTGGTCTGGGCCGACCTCAACGACTCGCTGGCACTGTTTGACGCGCTGAAGAAGCACAAGATCGACACCGTCATGCACTTTGCGGCGTACGCGTACGTCGGGGAGAGCGTCGATGTCCCGTTGATGTACTACCACAACAACGTCGCGACAACCGTCAACGTCCTGCGCGTCATGCAGGAAGCGGGTGTGAACCGCTTCGTCTTCAGCAGCACGTGCGCCACCTACGGCGACCCACCCAGCGTGCCGATTACCGAGGACATGCCGAAAAACCCCGTCAGCCCGTACGGCCATAGCAAGCTGATGGTCGAACGCATCCTGCAGGATATCGCCAAGAGCAAATGGACCGACTTCAAGTTCGCTGCGCTGCGCTACTTCAACGCCAGTGGATGCTCACTCGACGGCAAGATCGGTGAGGACCACGACCCCGAGACGCATCTGATCCCCGTCATCCTACAAGCAATCCTGGGCGTGCGCCCGGGCATTACCGTCTTCGGCACCGACTACCCGACCAAAGATGGCACCAACGTCCGCGATTACATCCACGTCGAAGACCTCGCTGACGCCCACATCCTGGCGATGGAGAAGCTCGACACGCTCAAGACCATCTTCGCCAATCTTGGCACGGGCAACGGGTTCAGCGTTAAGGAGATTATCGCAACGGCGGAAAAGGTGACCGGCAAAAAGGTCCCCGTGACCTTCGGCCCCCGCCGACCGGGCGACGCGGTCGCGCTCTACGCCGACCCGAGCCTCGCGAAAAAGCTGCTCGGCTGGGAAGCCAAGCATAAAGACCCCGAATCGATCATCCGCAGCGCCTGGAACTGGCACAAAGACCACCCGCGCGGATACGCCGAGTAGTGGGGGCAGGCTTTACGTCTCTTCCTCTTTCCGACTGCTGAGCCAGAAGACGAAGACAAACATCGCGACGAGCGTCATGCCCAGCGCCGCGCCGTAGGGCCAATTGCGGGCCTGGCCGATGAATTGGACCTGAATGACGTTGCCAATCATCTGCACACTGCGCCCACCCAGCAGGTCCTGAATCGCAAACATGCCGATCGCAGGGATGAAGACCAGCAAACAGCCTGCGACGATGCCGGGTTGGGTCAGTGGGATGATCACGTGCTGAAAGGCCCGCACGGGACCGGCGCCCAAGTCGAACGCGGCTTCCACCAACGCGTTGTCGAGTTTTTCAACACTGCCGTAAATCGGCAGGATCATGAACGGCAGATACGAATAGACCAGCCCGATCATGATGGCAGCGGGTGTGTAGAGCAGGTGCAGTTCTCCATTGGCCGTGATGTACGGCTCGTCGCGATAGCTGAACCATTGACCGACAAACTCAAACTGCGCGAGATTAGCCAGCAGTGTGGTCAGCCCGGAAAAATTCAGGAAGCTGTTGAGCAGGCCCTGTTCCTTCAGGATCGTGATCCAAGCGTAGGTGCGAATCAAAAAACTCGTCCAGAACGGGATCATGACGAGCATGAGCAACCGATTGCGATTCGTCTCACTGGCCCGGCCGATGAAGTAGGCCACGGGGTAACCGAGCGCGATGCACCAGGCGGTTGTGTAGGCGGCGTATTTGGCGCTGCGCCAGAGGATCTTGAGGGGCGTCCCACCGGTTACCTGTTCGATCTGGTAGTCGAACCCGATTGCAAAACCGATGACCAGCCCCCAGATCGCGGCCTTAATGAATCGGCGCACCGGCCATCGCGTTGTAAGCATGTTACGCCGATAATCCAGCACCTCGCCATCACGGGTCGGACCGGCATCATCCTCGGACGCCATCTGCGCTACGCGCCAGCGCCGACACCACACATTCACGACCGTGAACGCGGTCAGGACGGCCGCCCCACCAATGCCCCAGAGTGCCGACAGGCCGATCACTTCCAGGTAGATCGGGTCGAAGACGGTCTTGTAGTTATCGAACGCAATGATCCGTGGCGGCAGGTCGACGCCTTGGGCGTCCTTTTTTGGAATGGGATCACGCCAATGGAATGACACCTGCCCGATGCCGTCGCGCTTACCGAAGCTGTAAGCAAACAGAATGATCGTCGGCGCGATGACGAAGACCGCCAGCCACAACAACAGGGGCGTCATGAGCAACCACCCCAACCGCCCGGGCTGGCGGCGTGGTGAAATCGTTGCGGCATCTAACGCGGCGGCGGGGTTCATGGATTTCTTGCTGCCTCTCCCTGTACTCAGGGTATCGGGAGAGGGCCGGGGTGAGGGGGCGTCGGCCTACGAAGGAATTTCAGAGTGGCTTGCAGTTTTGTTTTCCGCGGCCGGGAAAGCGAAACCGCAAGCCGGAAATTACACCGTCTGTCTTTCGAGAGTACCCTGACCCTGACGCTAACCCAATACCCGTGAGTACACGGGGGAGAGGGGACAAGAGTGAAAACTGCCGGCCTTACGAACCGCTGCGCACGTCGGTCACGAGCGTGTCGATCAGCGTGGCGGCTTCGCCGATGTCGTGGAACAAGTCGAGCTTGGCGTCCTTCGGGTAACTCGCGGGGTTGTTCCGCTGATCTTCGGTCAGCAGCTTGCGGGCTTCGATGTTGGGATTCGTGTACGGGAAGTCGTCGCTGATCAATTTGCTGACTTCCGGCTTGAGGATGTAGTTCATGAACAGCTCGGCGTTTGCCTTGTTCGGCGCACCAGCGGGGATCGCGAGGCTATCGATGAATTGGTGCGTGCCCTCGACGGGCAGCACGTACTTGAACTTCTTATCTTCCTGATACAGCAGCGCGCCCTCACCGCTCCAGACAACACCAAGGTCCACGTCCCCGTTCAGTAGCGCGGTCTTGGGGCTGTCGCTGTCGTAGACCTTGATCAGCTTGACCCAATCGGCCAGCACCGGTTTCACGCCCGCCAGCACTTCTTCGTTGATCACGTTGATGTCCTTGCCCTGCGTCGCGAGCACCCAGGTCACCATTTCGCGTGAGTCGTCGAGCGCGACAATGCGGTTTTTATACTTCGGCTGGAAAACGTCCTTAAACCCCGTGATCTCGTCTTTCACCTTGTCGGTGTTGACCACAATGCCGACGGTCCCGGCCATCCACGGGACGGTGTACTTGTCTTGTGGGTCGTGCGCCATCTTGCGGTACTTCGGGTCGATGTTCTTGGCGTTGGGCACTTTCGACCAGTCGATCTCGGCCAGCTTGTTGACCTTCACGAGCGACTCGATCGTGTACTCGGACGGCTGGACAAGGTCGTACGACGTCGCGCCGGCCAGAAGCTTGCTGAGCATTTCCTCGTTGCTGGCGTACGTTTCATAATTGACCTTGATGCCCGTCTCTTTCGTGAACCCGTCGATCACGCTTTGCGGAACGTATTCCGACCAGGCAAACAGGTTGAGCGTCTTGCTCTGCGCTTGCGCAAAGCCCGCCGACAGTAGCACGCAGCCGGCAGTGAACAACGATGCAATCTTTTTCATAAAGGCCTCCAAAAGGGTTATTTGTTCCAACGACGAATGTATTCCGACAGCACCATCAGCACCGCGGTGCCGACGATGAAGATGGTGCTGATCGCGTTCAGCGACGGGTCGAGCGCCTTCTTCAACCGCCCGAACACCTCAAGCGGCAGGGTGCGCGACTCGGCACTGTAGACGAAGTACGTCACGATCAGTTCGTCCATGCTAAGCGTAAAGCTCATCAACGCACCACTGATGATCGCTGGCAGCAGGTACGGCACCATAACCTTTACAAAGGCCTGTGCCGGTGTTGCCCCCAGGTCCATAGCAGCCTCTTCCAGCGCCGGGTCGACCCCCGCCAACCTCGCCTGAATAGCGATCAGCACAAACGGAAAGCAGAACGTCACGTGAGCGATAATGATCGTGATGAACCCTAACGAAAGTGGGTTCCCACTATAACCCATGTTGCTGAGCACCCCATTGCCCCAGCGATTGACCGTCGCGAACAACAGAAGAAGACTGATGCCCATGATGATCTCGGGGATGATCATCGGCACGTAGACCAGCGTATTCAGGAATCGCCGAAAGGGGTATCGATAGCGGTACAGCAACCATCCACCCAGCGTGCCGAGAACGACCGAGAGCACCGTCGTAATCGACGCAATGATCAGGCTGTTGTTCATCGCCGCCACGAGTTGCGGCGCGTCGGCCAATTCACCCGGCGGGTTGACCATGCCGATCTTCGACATCGCACTGCCGCCGAGCCACTGGAGCGCGTCGGTATACCAGCCAAGCCCGAGGTCCTGGTACCAGCGCCAGGTAAAGCCGGCCCACTTGATGTTCAACTTGGAATCGTTGAACGAAAAGATGACCAGCAAAACGATCGGAACGTAGAGGAAAAAGAGGATTAGAAACGTCCAACTGCCCAGCAACAGGTTGACGAGGCGCATTCCTGAGGGCAATCGCACGGTCATGGGTTGGGTGGTCAAACGGGCAAACGATCGGTTGTCCACAGTGTAACGGCGGCGAGGGATAGAGGGAAGGAAAAGTATGTCGTAACGGGTGAAGCGTTCGGGCCGGAGTAATTACTCCTCAAATCCATCCACCGCCATCTGAACGACTTGCTCGTCACTGACGAAGCGGACGAAGCCCCTGCCACCGGGTCGGCCGTTTCCAGAATCGCCCAAGCCGCCGAACGGTAAAGTCGATGGCGAAAACGTCGTCGGCAGGTTGGCGTAGACGTTACCGACGTTGAGCTGTGCGGCCAGGCGGTCAAACGTCTTCCGCGACCGCGTAAAGACGCTGGCGGTGAGGCCGAAGGGGGTCAAGTCGTGCAGCGCGAGCATCTGCGCCTCATCGGCCGCAGGCACGATTGTCAGCACCGGCGCGAAGACCTCGTCCTTAAACAGGGTTGAACGCTTGGCAGCATCCATGTCCGACAACCGAAGGATCGCTGGCTTCACGTAGTGGCCCATCTTCCCCCCGACCTGCCCGACCACCCCCGGCGGCAGGATCCAATCGCCCGGTGTACTCGTCATCTGTTCGTACCGCTTGACCGCGGCCCCACTGACGAGCGGCCCAAGAAGTGTCTTTTCGTCCAGTGGATCACCCGGGACGAATTTTTCAATCGCCTGCAGCAATTCGACGACGAAATCGTCGGCTACGCCGTGGTCGACGATGACGCGACTCGTCGCATTGCACCGTTGGCCCGCTGTCAGGCACATCGCCTCGGCGACGGCGTTGGCAGCTTTGGTCAGGTCGGCGTCTGCACAAACAATCGCGGCGTTCTTGCCACCCAGTTCCAGCGCGACATCTTTCGACAGATCGCCCGCGAGCAGTTTGGCAAGTTCCTTCCCGACCGGCACCGACCCCGTAAACGCCACCGACCGCACCGCCGGGTGAACGCACAGCGACCGCCCCTCGTCACCACCCCCCTGCACGAGATTGAACACCCCGGGTGGAAACGCCGCGCTCATGATCCGCCCGTACACCGCACACACGTTGGCCGCCAGCGGTGAGGGTTTGAAGATCACCGGGTTGCCCGCGATCAAATGCGCCACGATCTGCCCATGCGGCAAGTGAATCGGAAAGTTGAACGGCCCAATGACCACTGCCGGCCCGCGCGCCCGGTGACGGATGATCGCCGGGTTGGCGTTCTCCGGCTTCTCATCGGCCAAGTACCGCTCGGCATCGGCGATCGTCAGATCAAACTTGGCAATGACCGCGCCGACCTCACCCATCGCTTCGCGCAACGGTTTGCCTGTCTCCAGTGCAATCCCCTCGGCGAGTTTCCCTTTCTGCTGTTCGATCTCACGCTGCGCGCTTTTGAACTTCTCGACCCGCTTCTCCAACGGCGTCTCGCGCCACGATTGCGCAGCGCCAACTGCATAGTGAATAGCAGGATCGACCAAGTCAGCCCGCACCTCGGGCAGTTCGATTGACAGGTTTCCAGGAGAACGATTGATCCAACTCGGTTGCGCCATGGTTTTCACCAGTCCAATGCTAGGCACCGATCCGTGTTCCGAACACGTCCAGCGCCGCTTCAAACGTGTTCGTGTGGACTTTGACGACTTTCATCACGTCTTTTGTATACCCCCCTGCCAACACCCACGCGATGGGGATGTCTCGATCCTTCGCAAATCGAAAGACGGTTCGATCGCGCACGATCAGATCGTCGTGATCCAGGTTTAATGGTGAATACGGGTCGTCGAAATACGGGTCAGCGCCGGCTTGGTAGAGCAGCAGCTCAGGAGTGGGTTGCGACGCGATGAGCTGTAGCGCTTCGTCCAGTCTCGTCATCATTGTTGCACGATCACAGCCTGCGGGGAGGCTGACCGATCGATGGTTGGCACCGTCGACGTGGTGCAGTTGGGTGACATCGCGATACGCAACGTTGTCCCAATAGTCGTTTCCGTACAAAGAGACCGCGAACACATGCGGGCGCGTCGCGGCGAGTTGAGCGGTGCCGTTGCCGTAATGAAGGTCGCAATCCAGAATCGCGGCCCGTTCGATGGCGCCTTCGGAGAGCAATCGATCGAGCGTGACGATTAAACCGTTGAACGTGCAGAAGCCTTCGCCGTGCATCGCGTGGCTGTGATGAAACCCACTGACCAGCGCAGCGGCGACGCCCTCGGCAAGGGCGGCCTGGGCGGCGGCGTAGCAACCACCGGCGGTGAGCAGGACGGAATCGTACAATTCTGGGCTCCACGGAAACTTCTGGCTCTCGGCCAGCGCGCGGGGTTCGCCGGTTCTGATCGCGTCGACGTAGGCCCGGTCGTGCACACGAAGGATGTCGGCTTCCGTCACCGGCGCCGGTTGGCGCATCGCGATGCGCGAGTCGTCACGCAGGTGATCGGCGACGAGTGCGAACTTGCGGATCGGCATGACGTGATCACCGATCGGAGCCGCGTAGCCGGGATGGTAGAACGTCGTGATCATTTTTCGGTCGGTGGCAAAAGTCGGATCGACGCGTCGTCCGGTGGCAGCACCTTGCTCATGTGATCGTACACGACCGCCATGTCCGCCGGGCGGAAATCGACGGCGTACATGCCGTGCAGCGCCGTCACGGCCCGCCGAACCTCGCGACCGCTGATGGTCGTCTCATTTTCGCGCCCAACACGTCGTACGATCAGCCCCATTGGCAGGGGTTGAACGCCCGTCGCGTCGATGTCGGTCGCGTGACGGAAGTCGGGCTGCCAGTAATCGACGGCCGACGGGTCGACCTTTAAAAAGCCGGCCTTTTCATACGCGATCAACCGCGTCGTGCGGTCGGCCGACGTCGGGTCGGCATGTTCCATTTCCGCCACCAGCGCGATCTGCACGTCCCCCACCACCCCCACCGCCGCCGCGCATGCCGCTGCGGTCGCGATCGGCCAGGCCCGCAACCACCCCGCCAGGCCACTGCCACGGTGCGCCGGCGCGACCAGCACGTGCGACAGGTGCACAATGACAATCGGTGGCCCACCGTCGCGCAGCAATATAGCCGTGTGATCGCGCACCGCGACGAACCGCCCGTCGCGATCGCGGATCAGGATCATCTCGTAGAGCAAGTGCGCGTCACCGACGGGCGTCGCCGGGTCCCACGCCATCCGGCGCTCAATGACGTCGCGCTGTTCCATCTCGGCCAGGTGACCGAACTGTTTCCACAACTGACCATAAGCCTCGGTGAAGAGTGGATCGTCCGCTGACCGAATAAACTGCACGTCCAGCGCCCGTGGATCATACAGCCGCGCCTTCCGCTCACCGGGCGCGAGATCGGACGGGGAAATAAGCTTGAACAGGTTGTCGTCGGGGTGCATAGAAACCACCTACTACATTAGCGGCTTCCGCAGGATAGAATAGACCTATGGACCGCACACAACTTCAAACCCTTCGTGATTCGGACGAGAAGTTCCACCTTCACCCCTTTACCAACCACACCGACATGCATCGCGGGGGAACGCAGGTCGTCACTTGCGCAGCAGGCGTCTACGTGACGGACCAGGACGGTCGACAACTGCTCGACGGCCTCGCTGGGCTATGGTGCGTGAACGTGGGTTACGGCCGGAAGGAAATTGCCGACGCCGTCTACAAGCAGATGCTGCAGGTGCCGTACTACCCGTCGTTCTTCAACACGACAACGGAACCGGCGGTCCAGCTTGCCGAGAAGCTTGGAAAGCTTGCGCCAAAGCGGATCAATCGCAGCATCTTCTGCAACAGTGGTTCCGAGGCCAACGAGTCGGCGGTCAAACTCGTGCGCGGGTATTGGAAGCTCAAGGGAAAGCCGGGCAAGTACAAGATCCTGACGCGCACCTATGCCTATCACGGCGTGGGCGTCGCGACGACGAGCATGACCGGGCTGCCCAGTTGCTACGCGCCATTCGACCTGCCGATGGAAGGTGGGATGTTTGTTCACGTGCCCGCGCCGCACCATTACGAAGCCAAGACCGAACTGGACCCCGTCGCGTACGGCCAATGGTGCGTCGCCGAGACTCGGCGGATTATTGACGCCCACGGCGCCGACACGATTGGCGCAATGTTTATCGAACCGATTCAAGGCGCTGGTGGCGTGATCGTCCCGCCGGAAGGGTATCTGCAGTCACTGCGCGCGCTGGCGCGCGAGAAGGACATCCTGTTCGTCGCCGACGAGGTCATCACCGGCTTCGGCCGCCTTGGTGACTGGTTTGCGAGCAACCTGTGGGATTTGGACCCCGACCTCATCAGCGCCGCCAAGGGATTGACCAGTGGTTACCTGCCCCTCGGCGCGACGATGGTCAGCGACGAGGTCACCGACGTCCTGCACACCGGTGGCTATCTTGCCCACGGTTTCACCTACAGCGGTCATCCCACAACGTGCGCCGCGGGGTTGGCAAACCTTGCGATCCTGGAAAACGAAAACCTCGTCGGTCGCGTGCGCGATGACGTGGGGCCATACTTTCAGAAAAAACTGCGATCGTTCGCGAACTATCCCGCGGTCGGTGAGGTGCGCGGGTACCAGCTGATCGGCGCGATCGAACTATTGCCGAAGTCCCGCAAGAAGGAGGATCGCGTCCCCACCGCCCCGCTCGGTGTGAAAGCCGCCGCCATCGCACGCAAACACGGTGTGATCGTCCGTGGCATTCGCGACCTGATTGCGATCAGCCCCCCGTTCACGATTACGCACGATGAGATCGACTTCCTGTTTGATGCCGTGCAAAAGACGCTGGATGAGTTGTGGGGCTGAGATTCGAGTCGGATGGCACTGCTATGCCCCCCGCCGCCCGCATAGCGCTGGTGAACCTGGCGACGCGCTCAACGGCGTTGAAGAAGACTATGTTCATCACCATGTGAAACGGTTTGGACTGGCGGCTCGCCGTAATGTGACGCGCTGACCGGGCGCGAGGTTGGCTGTGTACAGCGGCGCGGTTTGCGACACGCCGTCCACGCTCCACTCGCTGCCCAGATCATGTGCCAGCCGCAGTGGCCCACCCTTTTCACTCACGACTTCCACTTCAATCAACCGCCCGGCCTGCACGGTTGCGGAGATGAGCACTGCACCCTCGGCGCGAATGCCCGAGAAGTGAACATCGCGCCAGTGTTTGGGAATCGCAGGCATCACATAGATCGCATCGCGACGGCACTGGACGAGCAATTCCAGGATCGCCGTCAACGCGCCCATGCCCGCGTCCATCTGCATCACTTCATCGTTCGGCCGATCACTCGGTCGACGGAACCCTTCCTGACCCAGCGCCCCATCCGCCCAGGCGGTGACACCCGATCGGTCGGCGTTGTGCAGGGTGCCGTGACCTTCGTTGGTAAAATTTCGCTTCCAGAACGTCAGCCACAGTGATGCCGCATCCGCAAGCCCAAGTCGCGCGCAGAGAATTGCGGCCCAGGGAATGCACCAACCCGTCCATTGTCCGGGACCGATCGTATTCCAGTGCCCGATGGTGGCGCCGACGATCTTCTGGTGATCGGAGGCGTACGGGTCGATGCTGCAAAAGGGGTAGATGCTCGCCAAATGGCTGTGATGCCGATGGCTCTCGGCGAGGTCTTGACCTTCCCAGAGTCCAATGCGCGGCGATCCGGATTTTGGCTTGATCAGCGTATAGGCAGGCAACCGATCTCGAAGTTCCGCCCAGCGCGGATCGACGCGCAGCTCGAGTAGCCTGGAAACTTCATCCAACACCTCGGCGACACGATGCGCGGCCGCCAGTTGGAAACTCGCGTCGCGACCCCACGCATCCATGCGCGAGGCGTTGTATTCGGGACTGACGCTCACTGGTAACGAGAGCCGCGTGTGACCGTCGTCACCGGTCACTCGCTCGCACATCGCGTAAAAGCCGTTAAATGCGCCATTCAACAGTGGCCAAGCCATGTCGGTCAGAATGCTGCGATCCAAAGTGTAGCGGTAGTGCTGCCACGCCATCAGCGCGACCCACGCCGTACAACCGTGGTCAATGGTTCCGGTCCAGAAAGTGCCGACAACGGCGCAGCGGTCGTCGACCGCGTGCGGCAGCATCATCGCGCCGGGCGCGCCGAAGAACCGTTCACCACTGTCACGCAACAGGGGGAACCAGGACCGGACCAAATCCCACAGCGGCACTAGATGGGACGCGCGATTCGTCGCGAGGCAGGGACCGTAAACCATCTCGACGTTGATGTTGAAATGATAATCATTGCTCCAGGGTGGGATCTGGTACTCCTCCATCCACGGACCTTGCAGGGTCGCTGCCACACCGGTTGGTGGCGTCATGCCCGCTTGCTTGTACACGCCGTAGTCGTAGGCGTGCTGCAGTTCGGCATCCGGCAGTTCGACCGAGGGAACGTCGCGCCAGTAACCGGCCCACCAACGATCGGTGGCGCTGCGTAGACCCTCGCGGCGAGCGGCGTCGCAACCCTGCGCGACCAGTCCACGCGATTGAGACCCATCGACATCGCCAAGTGATGTCGCAATGGCGATCACACCGTCATTGGCCCGCTGCCAGGCAACAGCCAGTGGCGCATCGTCGGGAAGCGTCTGAATGAATCCGCCTGCACTGTGCTCGGTCCACCGCGACGGTGCCGCGATGCCGATGTCGGCCAGAGGATTCCGGCTGACATCCCACACCGGCACCAAACGAACATCCGCTTCGGCTAGCAATTGCTTGTCACCGACAACCCACGCCAGTTCACCACCCTCAATCGGTTCAAACGCCTGATGAATCGAGATCATCGCAGTGCGACCGGTGGCGTTTGTCAGTGTGACGTCCAGCACGGCGTCCGATGTCTGCAATTTACCCAACGTCGGTTTGAGTCCGTCGGGGAACCGCAGTTCAAGTCGCCCACCACCCAGTTGTTGCGGGCGATCGGTGCGGCCACCACCTGACACACGGGGTGGTCCCGAGACCAGTCGCAACACCCCGGCTTCGTCCCTCGCTTCCACCAGTTTGCGCAAGGACGCGAAATCTCCCTGTGGTGAGAACGGTTGCCCGCCTCGGTGGTCCCAGAACCCGGCGCGCGCGATCGTGATGTTGAGCGAATCGACGCCCCACACCATCAGGCCCTGCAGGCCATTGCCGATCAAAACACCGGTATGGGTTCGCGGGAGCGGGAAATGCCATTCCAATACGGGGCGCGATTGCGTGGTCATGCTACGCATTCTAACCAATCGCCTTGAAGTTCTTAAGGGTGCCACCGTCGCGATCAGGATCGTTCGCGGACCATCTGCTCCCGCGCCGCAGCGATGGTTTTCAGGTCGTTGCCGACGAGGATGTACGCGACGTTGTCCGACCGCCACACCAGCATGGGCTGTGTGGTGTCGCCGCGCAGCAGATACAGCTTGGCCGTCTCGATCTGGTATTGACCGCTATACGGCTCGACGAACAGGCTCAACGTCTGCGACTGCGACGTGGGGTTCGTCGACCGGTACAACAGGTGAACGACCTGGCCCTGCGGTGGCTCGCACCTGCCGGCACCCTGGAGCGCGTACCCGATTGACGAAAACTCGGGATACGGCCGATCGGTGCGCAGGTCGTTCTCGATGAACTTTGCCAACTTGCCGAGGCGAACCGGGAACGGATAGGAGTGTTGTGCGAGCGCCAAATTCGAGCAGTCGACGTGCTCGAGCGCCAGCGCGTCGACGAGCGTCACGTCAATGGGGCTACCCGCCAGCTGGGTCGATGCGACCGGCAACGTTTCCGGGGTTCGAAAGGCACGACCCGCCCAAGCGCCGACGACCAACGCAATCACCGCAGCCGTCGCGACGGACGGCCAGCGACGACGTCGAACGACACCGCGCATCGCTCCATCGCCATTGCTCGATGCCGAACCGTTGGGATCGGCGGACGTCGCGAACGACGCGCGCAACACGGCCTGGCGGACTGAGTTGGGCGTCGCGGGCGTCGCGTCCAGCATGACACGGCGTGCCGTCGCTTGCAGTTTTGTTTCGTTCTCTACCACGGACAACAACTCCGGATGCTCGACCAAATAGCGCAGTGCCCGCACCTTGCGTGCGGGTTCGAGCTCACCGTCGACCAACGCCGACAGTAAGGTTTGCTCGTCCTGCTCATCCATCTGCTCGTCCATCTTGGGATAACCTCGCCGAACGCTAAATCAATCCACTTTGTCCCGTTGAACGGACCGGCCCAACCGCTGTTCGGTTGCCAGACCGGTCAATTGCTTGAGCAACTGCTGCCGGGCACTGTGCAGGCGGCTCATGACGGTCCCCAGTGGGATTTCGACAATCTCCGCAATCTCGCGGTATTTCATGTTCTCGACCGCGCACAGCAGGAAAACGGTACGATGGGCAAGCGGTAACGCCTGCACGGCCTGCTTCAGTCGCTCGTCCATCGCGTCCCAATCCAGATGTTCCAGGTCCACCGAACCCGACACCCGGTCAGTGGACTGCGTGTGCAGATCCTCGACGTTATCGAGCAGGCCGGGTTGGCGCGCCTCACGCGCGAACGCCGAATGGATCACGTTATGGAGTATCTTGAATAAGTACGGCCGTACACCGAAATCGTTCAACTGAAAGTCGGTCTTGGCTCGGAACGCGCGAAGGTAAGTCTCCTGCACGTAATCGTCGGCCAAGTCAGGGCGGGGTGCTAAATGATAAGCCAGACGATAGACCGCATCGATTTCGGCCAAAGCGAGCTTGCGAAATGCGTCTGGAGTCATCGTTGCTGCTGCGGTTGGCAGTGGGGTGCCGCGCAAGACCCGGTCGTGCGCTGGCGGACAGGCCACGTCAATTGACCTTATCGTTTTAGCCGCCAGTTCATCACAAGGCAACGCGATGAGTTGGGTTTCACAATCGACTTTCGCGAATATTGAATAATCCAGCGTTGACGCGGGTTTGCTGTCGGTCGCCGGACGATTCCGTTGCGATCAATCGTACGTTTCAGTCACCTCAACGCGGCCCGCGTGGCTGCCGGAGCAGATCATGTTTACGAATCTGAAGAAGACCGCCGTCGCCACCACCCTGGGCCTCTGTCTCGTCGGTGGTCTGGCCATCGCCCCGTCGCTCGTCAGCGCCGACGATAACATGGCCATGCAACGTCGCGAAGCGGCGAAGGCCAGCACTGCCAAGATGAAAATGATGATGAAGGACCCGTCTTCCATGCCGGGCATCACCGCCAGCATGGCCAAGATGACCGCCATCGAAGAGATGGCAGCCGACCTCGCTAAAGATACCGAATGTAAGGAAATGTGCGAAAAGATGATGATGACCGACGCCGGGAAAATGGCGATGACGGCTTCTCCCGAAGCGGTCGCCGCGGCCAAGGAACAGGTCATGAAGGACCCCGAGGCGATGAAGATGGTCGCCGCCAAAATGATGATGATGGGTCATGGTGACATGAAGATGATGAACGATGGCATGAAGTCGATGGATGGCGGCATGAAGCCGATGGGTGGAGAGATGAAGAAATAAGCACGCGCCTGCGGCCAAACCCCGCTCGGCGTGATAAGCTCATGCCGGGCGGCCTTTTCATTCACGGGCTGGCCTGGCCAATAATGCACGCCCCTTCCCGTTTTGCGGGTTACTGACGATGCAGACACCACCGCGCACTCCGTCCAGCGAGATCACGCCCGAGTCGCAATACGTCAACCGCCGATCGTTCATCCGTGGTGGCATTGCACTCGCGACGGTGGCGGTGACGGCTTTGGCGTACCGCAAGCTGAACCAGGCAGGTGGTGGCGCGGTCGTAGAGACGCCCAAACTCGCCGGCCTCACCACTCTGGCGAGCACGCAACCGAACGCCGTCACCGGTTTTCGTGTCGACGAGCCGATGACATCGCTCGAAAAAATCGCCAACTACAACAATTTCTACGAGTTCAGCCTCGACAAGGAAGAGGTCTCCCGCGCCGCCAAGAACTTCGTCGCGCGGCCGTGGACCGTGGTTGTCGACGGCCTCGTCGCCAAGCCCAAGACGTTCGACCTCGACGAGTTGTTGAAGCTCGCGCCGCCGGAGGAACGCGTCTACCGCATGCGATGCGTCGAGGCGTGGTCGATGGTGATCCCCTGGGCGGGCTTCAGCCTATCGACGCTGTTGAACGCCGTCGAACCGCGCAGCAGCGCCAAGTATGTCGCGTTCACGACGTTGATGGATCCCAGCCGTTTCCCCAATCAAAGGCCGGGCGTGCTAGATTGGCCGTACGTCGAGGGCCTTCGGATGGACGAAGCGATGCACCCACTGACACTGCTTGCCAGTGGCCTGTATGGTCGCGAGCTGCCGAACTCAAATGGCGCGCCGTTGCGGCTGGTGGTCCCGTGGAAGTACGGCTTCAAAGGCATCAAGTCCATCGTCAAGATCACACTGACCGAGAGCGAGCCGCCCACGACGTGGAACAAGTCGGCCCCCGGTGAATATGGCTTCTACGCCAACGTGAACCCGCAGGTCGACCACCCCCGCTGGAGCCAGGCCACCGAGGAACGCATCGGTGGCTCGGGTGGGCGCATTCCGACCCTGATGTTCAACGGTTACGGCGAGCAAGTGGCTTCGCTGTACAGCGACATGGACCTTCGGGCCAATTACTAAACGAGTCAGATGACCAACCCCCGTTTCGCCAAGGCCATTGTCTGGATTAACGGTGCAGTGCCAGCGGCGCTACTGCTGTGGGACGCCTGGCACGACCGGCTCGGTGCCAATCCCGTCAATTTTGCCCTCCGCACGACTGGCTTGCTGTCACTGATCTTTGTCGTGCTGACCTTGTTGGTCACCCCGCTGCGACAACTAACGGGTATTAACGCGTTGTTTCCCCATCGCCGCACCCTGGGGCTGTACGCGGCGTTTCATGCGTTCGCGCACTTCGGCATCTTTTTCTGGTGGGACCGTCAAGCCAGCGTGTCGAGCACGCTCAGCGAGATCGTCGCACGACAATACATCTGGTATGGCGCGATCGCGCTGTTGATCTTCATCCCACTGACGATCACGTCGACCGCAGGCATGATGCGTCGGCTCGGGCCAACCCGCTGGAAGAACCTGCATCGGCTCGTCTACGTCGCAGCGATCGGTGGCGCGGTGCATTACCTGCTGCTGAACAAAGTCGTTACCACGCAGTCGATCGTCTTTGCTTCGGTGATCGGCGCGCTGCTGGTGTATCGCGTGGTCGCTGCTCATGTTCTTTTGCGTCGCGCCTACGCCAAGCTGCAGTCGACGATCGGCACCGGCAACGCCATTGCCGCCAATCCATCGCGCCCGAAGTTCTGGACCGGTCAGCTTCGTGTGGCGAAGGTGTTTGACGAGACTCCCGACGTGCGCACGTTCCGTTTTACCGGCGTCGAGCAACCCGGTTTGCCGTTCGACTTTCTGCCCGGCCAGTACCTCAATCTTGCACTGACCCTCGACGGAAAGCGCGTGAACCGCTCGTATACGATCGCCTCGTCGCCAAGCCGCTCGGCGTATTGTGAGATCACCGTGAAGCGCGACGGTCTGGCCTCGCGCCACCTGCACGCCAACGTTCACGAAGGTGACGTCCTGTCCGTCTCCGCACCCGCAGGCCGATTTACCTTCACCGGTTCCGATGCCGAAAGCATAGTCATGATCGCCGGCGGTGTCGGTATCACTCCGTTGATGTCCAAGATTCGCTACCTCACCGATATCGGATGGACTGGCGACATCTATCTCAGCTACAGCGTCCGCGCGGAACGCGACCTGATCTTCCGTGACGAGTTAAACTATCTGCAGCAGCGGCATCCCAACCTTCATGTGCTGCTGATGCTGACGCGTATCGATGGCCCGATATCGAACTGCCTCCAAGGGCGACTCACCCGTGAACGATTGCTTGCGCACGCCCCACGCCTGCGCGAGAGCGTCGTCCACATTTGCGGCCCGGACGCCATGCTTGAGCCCACCCGCCAGATGCTTCGCGAACTAGGTCTGACCGACGACCGCATCTTCTTCGAATCGTTCGCGTCGCCAAGCCGAGCCGGCATCGATGCCATCGCACCGATCGGCACGGGCTCTGCAATTGCTTCCAATGACATAGCGCCAGTCGGGAAGGCCACCGACAGCACAACGCTGACGTTCGGCCGCTCGGGGCGCTCGACAACCGTTTCCGCCGACCGATCCATCCTCGACGCCGCAGAAGACCTTGGGGTCAAAATCGATTTTGACTGTCGATCCGGCATCTGCGGGACATGCAGAACAAAACTGCTGTCGGGCCAAGTGCAGATGGAAACCCAGGATGCATTGAGCGAGAAGGACCGAAACGAGAATTTCATCCTGGCCTGCCAGGCGCGATGCGTCGGGCCGGTTACGGTCGACGCTTAGTGCGTGCCCACGAAATCCCCCCCAATAGCCCCCGGGTGTTGCAGCCAACGGCGCTGTCGTTCCTTGACGCTTGGGAGCCGTCGAGGGTTTCGAGCCGTCTACTATAGGGCACTCGTTTAACGGACGGCCAGACACGGGTTGAACTTTTCCTCGCTGCCGTTGCAGACAACGCGGCGGCGATTATCGATCGACTCGTCCCGCTTCAAGATCGTTCCAGCCACCCCATGGGCGAGTCCAGCACTTGGTCTCAAAGCGATAAAGGAAGTGGATTGGCAAACCCGCAAGCAGCACAGCCAGCAGACAGAGCCAATACGCGGGCTTGCGCCAAAATATCGCCGCAAGTGAAAGGATCACAATCCATTTGATGACACGGAACCAAACCGGCTGGGCACGCGGGGAAAAGCCGATGCGAACCTCACGTTGGATCTGTTCTCGCATCATGGCCAAGACTATAGCCAAAGCCCGGATCGGTCGAACGGCCTCGCGGCGGCAGGACGATGCGTTCAAACCCAAGGAAGAAAACGGACAGGGAGGGATTCGAACCCTCGAGACGGTTTAAGCCGCCTACGCGATTTCCAGTCGCGTTCCTTCGGCCACTCGGACACCTGTCCTTGGTCGCATCGCGTAATCCAGATACGTGATGCGGGGTCGGAGGTTTTAACCGATTCGTGGGGGATTCACTAGGTCAAGTGGCCGTGGAAAATCAGAGGTCCGGTTCTTCCAGTGGGACGGGGCAGACCTCGCGTCGCTTGCAGGTTTCGCAGTGGTGGCCTTCCCAGAGGGCGTCGAACTGGGACAGGACACTGTCGATCATCGGGCCGCTTTCGGTCCAGATGCCCCACTCGAAGTTGCGCCGACCGTCGGCCTTGGCGCCCAGGCCGGCACCGGTCAGGTTGGCGCTACCGAGATACATCGCCCGGCAATCGACGACGACCGTCTTGGCGTGCAGCCGTGGGCAACGGCGGATGGTGAGGTTGGTGGGGAGCGCCTTCTTCAGTTCGCGCAACGCCGAACTGCTGGGGGTGCCTGCGTGCAACAGGCGTATTTCAACGCCCTTGTCAGCGAGGTTCCGCAGATGATGCACGATGCTTTGCGCCCGCCGGGACTTGGTCAGCGGGACGAGCATCGCCTTGAAGTCGGCTGTCGCGATCGCGAGGCTGGCCTTGGCACTGAGCATGCCGTCAATGACCACCCGCTGGAGGTGCTCACCATCAAAGATCAACTCGGCGGCCCCCGAGGCGGTCTGCGGACGAATCGTCAGGCGCGTGGGCATGTCCTCCCTATCGACCAATGGTCCGTCAACCGATGAAGTCACCTCACCACCGCTTGCGATTTGTTGCACCAAACGCCACCGTGTAACGTAGCCACATCTTTACCAACGGGAGGTTTCATGCGCTGGTTGCTTACGCTTGTTCTCTGTCTGACACTTTCTTTTTCCACGTTTGCTGACGAGACGGATAAACCTGCCTCAAAGGAGCCACCGTTTCCGATCCTCGAAGACCCGACGACCGCAGACTTTGTGGGAATGTGGAGCGGCAAATGGGACAATACGTGGGACGTCGAGTTTACAGTGACATACGACGAGGCTGAGAAGAAGCTGTGGGCGGTCTACCGTTGTAAGGAAGATGTGAAAGGCGAGTTCAACAAGATGCGGCTCGCGTGCACGATCGACAAGGACAGGCTGATGGTCGGCCGCAATTTCATCGAGATCAGCCGCATCACGGATGACGCCAATTTGGCCTATTCATACGGCCACTTCAAGAAGCCACGGACGGCGATGCTGAATAAGTCCGTAGAGCCGGCGAAGAACGATTGATCGCAATATTGCAAAACAAGCACGATCGTCATTCGAAATCACCCTCAGCCTGACCTCTCCCGAAGTAGGGCTCGACTGAGTACGCCGAAGTCCAAGAGAGGGGCCGCAAAAGTACTATTTCGCGGGTTGCGTGGTCGCGCCTTTCAAGGCTTCCGGAAAATACTTCTTCACCTTCTCGACCTTCGGCATCGCGGCGCCGCGGATGTAGGGTTGGTAGGGGTTTTGGTCGGCGTAGTCGTGGTGGTACTTTTCGGCGACGTAGAAGGTATCGAGTGGTTCGAGTGTAGTTACGATCGGGTTGCTGAACTGTTTGGCATCGTTCAATTGCTTGATGTAGGCCTCGGCGACCTTCTTCTGTTCATCGTTGGCGTAGAAGATGGCAGAACGATACTGCGGCCCGACGTCCGCGCCCTGGCGGTTGAGCGTGGTAGGGTCGTGGGCGGCGGCGAAGAAGATGCGCAGCAACTGGCCGTAGGAAACCTTGTCGGCGTCGTAATGGATCTCGATCGCCTCGGCGTGGGCAGTGCTGCCCGTGCAGACGGCTTCGTAGTTGGCGGTCTCCTTCGTTCCACCGGCGTAACCGGGCAGAATCTTCGACACGCCAGCCAATTGCTTGAAGACCACTTCCGTACACCAGAAACATCCGCCAGCGAGCACCACCGTGCGCGTCTCACCTGCCTTACCGAGCGGCAGGTCCGTCGCGGGTAGGGGAAACGCCTCTGGGCCGCCCTGGGCGGGCAAGGCGCACGAGAACGCAGCGAAACTTGTCAAGATCATCGTTACTACTCCGGAGAAGAATCGGTTCATGGTGACCATTTCTATTGTAGGCAGCATGATGGGTACGGCGGTGGGAAAGGAATGGATTGTCGATCAACGCGCTCGCACCCGCGGCATTGTCATCCCGACGCGAGCGGTAGAGACCCGAGGGATCGCGAGGTGGCAAGCGGTGTCTAACTGGTCAGATCCCTCAGGTCGCTACCGCTCCCTTCGAGATGACATGAAGGCGCATACATGATGGACCGATTATGCAATCGCTCGATATTCAAAGCGAAAAGGCGCAAGCGACGCGATCACGCCGCTTGCGCCTTTGTGAGGATGATGCCGAGCGCTACTTGCGCGGGCTCGTGATGTAGTAGTAGTTGATGATGTACTGATTCAGCACGTAGTTGATCGCACCGGTCACCGGGTGCTTGGCCCCCGGTTGCCGGGGCGATCCTCACGCCCGCAGACCCGACGTCGACGGCGACCGACTCGGGTGCAACAACACCGAACGACCGAGCGCCGCGCGAGTCTGCCACCCCCTTCACCTCGACGAACCCCGCCCCCGCCCGCGGCGATTCCAACCTCCGCCGCCGGCCATAAAACGAAGAAATTGCAAGCGACCTTTCCCGGCACAACCCCGCCACCGCCAACCCGCTCCCGCGATGCTCGTTAATGACCCTCGCCCACTTCTCCCGAACAGAGTCGCCCGCGAGCAATTCAATCTGTTCCATAATGGACAGACTACAAAGGTCCTTCAGTGAAAGAATAGGTGGGGTTCAGAATGCCATTCACCTAAGCCCCAAAAATGGCGTGCTCAACTGTGATCATCGAGTCAGGATGCGGTTTCCGGGGTCTGCAAATCGCTTAAGTGAATGGCATTCGGGACATCCAGAATATCCTGCCCCTCCTGCGACGGGCGTCACCCGTGAT
>JBBRHE010000024.1:0-25093 GCA_038223165.1 Tepidisphaerales bacterium | reverse complement strand
GTCGCCCCCAATCTTCCGACCGAGTCCGACCTGCTCTGCGAGTCCTGCGGCTACACGCTCAATGGTCTGCCCGCCGATGCCCGCTGTCCTGAGTGCGGTGAACCGGTGCAGGCGAGCATCGAGGATGGCCGCACACCGTCGGCGTGGGAACGCAAAGCCCAAGGCGGTGTGGTCGGCGCGTTCTTTGCCACAATGTTTCGCGCCCTGTTTCGACCCACTGTGTTCTTTCGCAGGTTGAGCGTGCGGGGCTCGGGCTCGGTCTCGGTCGCGCAGAATTTCGGGCGCATTATGCTGGGCGTGCTGGCGATCCTCTTCGGCTGCATCGCTGCAGGTCACTGGATGCTTGTCGCGGGTCTGAACTGGAACACGCCGCTGACGATGATCGTTTTCGCGGTCGCGGCCATCTTGACCCCTCTATGCCTGCACGGGTTGACGACGATCGCGGCGCGGTTGACGAACTGGGAGGGCACTTACCGTGGGTATCGATTGCCGTTACCGGTGGTGAAAAAATGCATGGCATATCACTACGTGCACTACCTGCCGGTCGCGTTATTGGTCGTCGTGACGACGATTGTGTTCCTTCAGGCGCGCGAAGGTCGCGTACCGATACTACCGGCGGCGCAGTCGGGCGTGTGGTACCTGTACGTCGTCGCTGGTGAGGTCGTCTTGTCCGCAGCCTACCTCTTCTGGACTTACTGGATCGCGATGCGCAACGTGATGTACGCGAACCGTTGACACCGCGACGTTATCATGCCGCCGCACATGACCTCCTCGAAACGATCTCGCCTGCTGACGCTCGTCGCCATCCTTATGGCGACTGCGTTATTGCTGTGGTTTCTCTTCGGCACAGCGGCAGGGCGACAATGGACCGATCAACAATACGTCCGCCAAGTGATCCAATCGGCCCCGACGATCGCGCCGCTGCTGTTCGTGCTGGTCTATGCGGTGCTCGGTTGCATGATGATCCCGATGTGGGGCATGCAGGCGCTGAGCGGTTACTGTTTCGGGCCGATCAAGGGTGCGATCCTCTGCACGATCGGTGGTGCCATCTCGGCGTTCGTCACAGTGGCACTGGCAGAGTGGATGACGGCGGACATGGCGATGCGGCGAATCGAACCCATCCTCACGCGCATGCGACGGTTCCAGCACCGCCTGGGTTCAACCGGCATCCCACTCGTCATGGCGACTCGACTGGTCCACGTCATCCCGTTTGGCCCGTCGAACGTCGCGTTTGGTCTGATGGACATCCGCCCGCGCGATGCCGCCATCGGCACGGCGCTGGGCGTGTTCAGTGGTGTGGGGTTCTGTGCGGTATTGGGTAGTGCCGGCCCGGACTTCAAGGCCGAATGGCCTCAGGTCTGGCGCATGGTATTGGTCCTGATCGCGATCAACCTGACGCTCGCGACTCCGATCATCCTGAAGTATCGAAAGCGCCGGCGGGAGCTCGATCTCGACGGTGCCGCGAACGTCACCGCTTAATCCGACTTGCCACCTCGCTCGCTTTCCCCTCAACTGCCGAACCACGTGACCACGCAACGTTACAAGCTCACGATCGCCTATCGCGGCACGCGCTATCACGGTTGGCAGACGCAGGGCATCCCAGAGTCCTGGACCGGTGACGCGCCACCCGCCGGGCAGGGGTTGCCGACCGTTCAGGAGACGTTAGCGCGGGTAATGCGCGGTGTGATGAAGCATCCCGTCAAACTATCGGGCTCGTCACGAACGGACGCGGGTGTGCATGCCAAGGGGCAGGTGGCGCACTTCGATACACCGATGATCCAGATTCCAACCGAGGGCATGAGACGGGCGATCAACGCGCGTCTGCCCGAAGACATTCTCGTCCGTTCGATCGAACCTGTCCCCGATTCCTTCGACGCCGGCCGCGGGACCACGAGCAAGCGATATCAGTACGCCATCTGGCGATCGCTCGACCGCCCATTATTCGCGTCCGACCTTCTATGGCATCGCTGGCAACCGTTGGACATCGACGCGATGAAATCCGCCGCTGAACACTTCGTTGGAACACACGACTTTGCGAGTTTCGTGCGCCCTGGTCATGGCCGCGATACAACGGTTCGCACCGTACTGGCGTGCGACGTGGCCTCCCGAGGGCCGCGTCTGATCATTGGTGTCGAGGGAACGGGCTTTCTGTGGCACATGGTCCGCATCATCGTCGGCACACTGGTCGAGGTCGGCCAAGGACGGGCAAGAGCCGAACAGATGCCGGCAATGCTTACCGCGAGAAACAGGACAGCGGCAGGACCGACGGCACCACCGGTGGGGCTGTATTTGCAGTGGATTCGGTACGGGCAATCGACCAGGCTTCCCTTGTATCCGCCGGTTGCTCCGCGATAATCCGTCACTGGAGTGTCTCGGAGAAGATTGGGCCTATGGACCGGGCGACCGGCCACATGAGGTGGCGAACATGCGAACGATTGCGATGATGAATCAGAAGGGTGGCGTCGGGAAGACGACCACCACGGTGAACCTCGGTGCCGCGCTGGCGGAACAGGGCAAGCGTGTCTGCCTCATCGACCTAGATCCGCAGGCCCATTTGACGATTAACTACGGCGTCGACCCGAGCCCGGAACTCGTCTCTCTCTACCACGTGCTGATCGAAGATCGCAGTATCCTGGAAGCCGTTCAAAAAGTCGGTGAGAACATCGCGCTGGTCCCAAGCAGCATCGACTTGGCGGCAGCGGAGATCGAATTGGTCAGCGTTCTCGGCCGTGAAACGTTGATGCGTAAGAAGCTCGAGAGTGCGCAGCACGATTTTGACTTTATCCTGTTCGACTGCCCGCCTTCACTGGGGTTGCTGACGATCAATGCGCTCGCAGCGGCTACCGAGGTCATCATCCCGATGCAGCCACATTTCCTGGCGCTGCAGGGTGTGGCCAAGCTACTGGAAACCGTGCAGCTCGTGAACAAGCGCATGAACCCGAAGCTGAAGGTGAGTGGGATCGTGCTGACCATGTTCGACTCGCAAACGAAGCTGAGCATGGAAGTGGTCAACGAGTTGCAGGGCTTCATCGAACAGGCCAAGGGCAAGCCGTTGCCCTGGGCCGAGGCGAAGGTGTTCAGCACGAAGATCCGGCGAAACATCAAACTGGCTGAGAGCCCGAGCTTTGGCAAGACGATCATCGACTACGAACCGGCCAGCAATGGTGCCGCCGACTACCGGGCGCTGGCGCGCGAGGTCATTGCGATGGACGCGGCCACGGCACCAGCAGTACCCGTCAGCGTGACGGTCCCCGAGGTCGACAAGACTCGTCTGGCCGCTGCGAAAGCGACCGGCAAAGTCACGAAGTCTGCCCCGGTCACCAAGACCGAAGCGGCTGCCGGCGCCGTTTAGTCGCCATTGCGAAGGATCAACGTCGTACTCATGCCCCGAGCCGCACGCATCACGCTTCTGATCGTCCTGATCGTATATTGGCTGGCGATCTTCACGGTTACGCACCTGCCACCGAGCAAGCTGCCCCAGGTGGGCGTCAACGACAAGGTCGAGCATTTCGTCGGGTATGGCATTCTGGGGGCGCTCTTCTATCTGACCGTTTGGGCCTACCGACCGGAGTTCCGACATGCGTGGCTGCTCGTCGTCGTGACGGCGATGTGCTACGGCGCGATCGACGAATGGCTGCAACTGGCCGTTGGGCGCACGTGCGAACTGGCGGACTGGTTAGCCGATGTCGGCGGTTCGGTCATCGCTGTCATCGTGCTGAGCAGCGTTCGCTGGGTGATGTGGAAGCGGATGATCGACCGACAGAAAGACGCATGGAAGACACGGGTAGAGGTCAAACAGCGGGTCGGTGCCTGAGGCGACATTGGCCCCATAGCCCGACATTTCCGGTCGTCCCCCGTCACTTTCAGCCTCCATTGCCCCGCTGTGTGCCACCAATACGGTTCGGCACGCCACTTGCACTAACTCTTCTCGATAACCTACCCCGGCAAGTTCAAACGACAGGCTGTGCGGGCCTGGACCGGGGAAAGGGAAACAGGAGAACGTTATGTTGACCACACTTGCTACTGCGGCCTTGGTTGCTCAGGCGGTTCCGAACCTGCTCTGGCTCGCGATTGTATTTTTCATCATTGCAATCGTTGCCTATGTACTTGGCGCACGTGGTGTTGCCGGCATGAGCGCCGGCATCGGCCGTACGCTGCTGTTCGTGTTCATTATCCTCGCGGTCATTATTGCGATCGTCTCGCTGATGCGCGGCGGCTCGGTCGTCTAGTCTCGACCGTTGCAATACTTGGCCCCGGGCTGCGGTCGTCATCGTGCGATTGCGGCCTTGGGGCTATCGGTATCGGTTTTGCCAATAAAAACTGACGCTTGCCCGTGGATCGCTGATCGCGGCATTAAGGGCCTATCTGTTAAGATGGTCGCTAATGACCAACGAGCGATCGGCGGGCATCGTCGTTTACATTTCGACCCTTCTTGGTCGCGAGTATCTGCTGCTCGACTACGGCAAATATTGGGACTTTGCCAAGGGCCATCTCGAAGCGGGTGAAGATGATCGCACCGCAGCTATTCGAGAGTTGCGCGAAGAGACTGGCATCACAGACATTCGCTTGCATCCCACTTTCTCCCGAGAAATCGAGTACATGTTTCGCGATCGCAAGGGGCGAATGATCCACAAAACGGTCGTGTTCTTCGCCGGTGAGACCACTTCGTGCGACGTAAAAATCAGTCATGAGCATGTCGGTTATGCGTTTGAGCCTTACAGCCATGCGATCCAACAGGTGACATACAAAAATGCTCGTGACGTTCTGCAACTGGTGGAGGAACATCTCACCGCCAGTCAAATATAGGACAAATTGACGTGTTGCCTGTCGCGGTTGGGGTCGGTTTGAGCGCTAGGCGGCTGTCTTTCCGTTCACTTTAGAAACGCGTTCGGCCAGACCGACCGCAATTTCGTGGGCTTCGCGCAACGGATTGGACAGCCCGTCAATCCAAGCCATGGTCTGTCGTGAGAGGTCCAAGTCGTCTGAGCCTCGACCGGTGCTCCACCTGATCAGCGACTTGGCCACCTTCCGTTGCGTGCTCCAACGCAACCACAGCCATATCACCGTGAAATAGACGACGAGGAACCCCGCGGTCGTCAGCAGGTAGGTAGTGCCGAGTAGTTGAACGATCAGCAACCCCAGTTTGGCGATCGCCTCGTTGAGGCTGGTCTGAAGCGCCACTTCGAGGAAGGGCTGAATGAAAGGGAACCAAAGCAACGCGCCGATCGTCAGTGTCCAGCGAGTCAGAGCCGAAATGGGGTTTCGCGACGCGCCCAGGCGCGCCACGACCTCGGCCCGTTGGCGCTCGATTGTGTCGATCGCAGCGGTACGCAGTGAGTACGCCGCCTGCTCGGCACCGCGCCCTTCCCATGGTCGGCGATGGGCATACAGATTTGCGACGATGGGTGACGTCTGGTGGACGTGTGCAAAGGTCGCCTGCACAACCTGGTGCAACGGTTGACCGTCGACCGTCAAGTGCGCGTCGACCAAACCTGCGCTCGTCCCCATCGCCCGTGCGGTGCCACCTCGGACGAGCGCGATCGCGGCTGACAGAATCGGCGCCAGTAGCGTGTGGACGAGATTGACCAGTGGCCACCTCGCGACTCGCGCGGCCATCGCTTGATCGGTCAGCGTCGCTCGATACGCCACATCGTCCGCCAGCCGTGGGATGGCCCGCTCGAGCAGTGGCCCTGCCAGGCGAGCCGTCAGCAGTTCGCGCGCGTCGATCCAGAGCCGTTCCAGCCTCGCGGCCCGCTCGGGGAGGTTTTGCGTCTCCAGCCAACGCACCAACGACGCATCTCGACGTAAACCGGCCAATTGCCGTGACGTCGTGACTTCACTGGTCGATCGATCGCGCGACAACGTCTTGCGCAACGCCGGCAGGTCGTAGCGATCGGGATGAAGTGCGCTGACCACCCACACCTGTGGCGACTCGACCACCATCGTTGCTGCCAACCTGCGGGCGTAGTCGTCGCGAATCTCGGTGACGGCGTCATCGTCCAACTGGTCGGCTTTGTTCAGCACGAAGAGAAAGTTCTGCGGGTCGTTGCCTTCGGCCACGCGGGCGAGCATCTGGCGCGGTTGGGCGTCGGCGTACTTTTCGATGCTGACCATCCATATCGGGTAGAGCATGTGCCGCAGCATCCGCCGGGTCAGCAGAAGGTGGGACTGGAAATGACTGTCGATATCCGGCAGGTCCAGCAGCACGCGCGCCTGCTCACCGGCCATGCTATGGGCCACGATGCGATATTGGCCCGGCGCTTCACGCTCCAGCAATTCTCGCACAGCAGTTTGGCGAGACGTGTGCGCGTACGCGACGACGGTATTCGTCCCCGCGCCGTGCGACGTCACTGCGGAGATCGTCTGGCCGGCCAGAGCGTTGACCATTGCGCTTTTGCCGACCTCTTTCCCACCGATCAGTCCAACGAGGTAAAACGATGACGAATTATCGGTCAGCGCCAAGGTTGGCGCATCCGTCTCCAACAGGCGTGGCGGGGGAGCGCCTGTCTGTTCGACCGTGTCGTGGACCAGTTGCTCGATGTCGACACCGTCAGGCATGGTCCGCGATCCTTTCTTCAAGATCGGTCGTAGCACGTTCCAGCGCGTCGATCGACCGGGCGTCCGGCGTTCGCGCGTCGAGCCATTGGCACATCGCGTTGACCTGCTCGTGCGCCAGCCGGGTGAAGCGGTCGGCAATCGCGCGATTGGTCGCACGGGTGCGGCTGGCGACTTCGTTGCTCATACGCTCGGTGAACCACGCGACAGCGCTGTACCCACCGAGGATGATCAGATCGACGGGTCCGAAAAACGCGTGATGGGTCGCAACGACAACTGCCAGCAGGTACGGCGCTGCTTCCGACCATTGCGACAACCTCGCAGCGCCGGGCAGGGACTTGAGCAGCTTCTGGACGACACGCGTGTCGCGCGGGTTGGCGTTCCAACGCTCTTCAAGCCATCGCTTGAGCGCGGCGAGTTCCTCATCGGCAATCGTTGCGGCGCGGTCGGTGGAAAGCAGAGTGGTCGCGTAGGTCGGGTCGTCCGTCGCCGATGACAGGGCTGGGGTCGATCGGACCACGTCGTCCACGCGTGTGCGAACGACTGCGAACGAGTCGGCCAGCAATTGCCGGAAGTCGGGAACGGTGCGATCGTCGACCACCGCTGAGGGTTGTTCAGTCTTAGGTAATTCACCACGAGCGACATAGTCCCACGCCGCACGGGGCAGGCGTGCAAGCAGAGAAGGCACCTGCCGTGCGCGATCCAGCACCCGTTGCGGGCCAATCAGATAGAGAATGCTCCGCTGCTGCATTCGGCGTTGCAGTTGCTGTGTCAGCGGGTTCACATCCACACCGGCCGGTGGGGTCTCCATCGCTCGAAGCTGCGCGATGACAGCGTTGACCGCCTTTCGTTGCGCACGCAACGGCGCGATCACCTGGTCGCGCAACCGACTGGTGAAATCCGCCAATCGCTCGGTGGCAGGCGCGGGCTCTCGACTAACGTTCGCCAGCCACTGGCGCAAGTCCGTCAGCGTCTGGCCGGGTTGCGGTTCAAACGCGGCGTCGTCGCGCGGGATGACGAAGAGACTCGCATCCGGCCAGTCGCGGCTAGCGAGCAAGGTGCGGTAGTCCTCGACCACCGCAGCCTCTTCCGTCTTGTTCATCACGAAAACCGCGGGCAGGCCGTACCGATTTGCCAACCGGTAGTAGGGCAGCAACTCGGTCATCTGGTATTTCTCGGGCGTGACAACGAAGACAGCCCCCGTCGCCCAGCGGAACGCGCGGTCGGCCTGCGCGTGGTGGGCAGGGTGGTCGCCGTCCAGATCAGGTGAATCGACCAGCACGATATCCAGCGATGCCGGGGCGACAATCGTTAACTGATCCAACGTGCCGCGTGCCGGTAGGTCGGTCGCGACGAAATGTTCGACACCCAGCCAACCTGCGGGCACATCCCCGGCCTGCCGCGCAATCGCGACACACCCTGCGGTGAAGGTTCGCCGAAAGCTCGCCGCGGTGACGGTCTCAGTCAGCAACCGGTTTACCAGCGTGCTCTTACCAGTGCCGGTGCCACCCAGAATTGCGACAAGCGGTGCCTGGCGACCCGTGCGACGGAGGTGAAACGACGCCGCTGCCGCATCACCGCGCAGGCGGACGATCGCGTCGGACCTGGGCAATGGCCCGAGCGCGGCGTCCACCCGAGCCAGTGCGGCGTCCAGTTTTGCAGCGGATGCGGTCATCCACCTCATCATAGCCGAAGGTGCCGATGTCCGTCCTCAGGCACGGGACGGTAACTATTCGTTCTGCGAATACCGCGTCGCGCGGGCCATGAGGAAGCCGCCTTCACGCCTGTGTTTTCGGTGAAGGATTAACGGTGTCGTCATCTTATTTTGCTTTAGCGGCCTGAACGTTGATCGTCTTCTTCGCGATTTGCGTCAGCAGCTTGTCGGCCTTTTCCTCTTCGTCGAGTGTCTGGGCGAGCAACTCTGCCGTCTGCTTGTCACCCAAAAGCTTCGCGAACGTGACGGCCGAGCCATACCCGGCGATCTCGTAGTGCTCGACCTTCTGCTGACCGACGATCAGACCCGCGGCCAACACATCGCTGTCGGCGTCCTCCTCGAGCAGTTCCTTGTTCTCGGTCAAAAGGCCTTCCATCCCCTTGCAGTGGTGGCCCGATGGCTTCTCACCGAGCTTCTTAAAGATCCGCTCCAGGCGTTCGACGTGTCCCTCGGTCACCTTCAAGTGTTCCTGCAGCGCAGACTTGAGCTCTTCGCTCTCGATGGCCTTGGCCATCTTCGGACCAGCCTTGAGGATCTGGCGCTCAGCGCTGTATAGGTCCTTTAGGTTCTCAACGAGTAGGTCTTGAAGCGTTTCCATTTCCATTGCGTTCTCCTGGCGTGTCAGCCGGTTAAAAAGTGTGCGAGCGAGCCGATGTGCCCGACTTCTCCGCCACGACGCAATCGGCATGCCGCGAAGCGCGCGCCCCGACGTGATAGAGGGAAGGCTGATCCGACTAAAGCGAACGCGACAGATCGACAGGTGCGCCCGGTCGATCAGTCGCAAAACCCTTGCACGCGCAACCATTCCCCGCAGAGGCTCGGCCACACTTTCAGTGTGGCGTTATCTTGGGCAAGACCTACCCCGTGATTGCCTTTCTGGAAAACGTGCAGTTCAAAGGGCACGCCTGCCTCGCGCAACGCCGAGGCGTAGGTGAGCGCGTTTTCGACGGGGACCGCACCGTCATCCATCGTGTGGAAGATGAAGGTGGGTGGTGTGCGCGGGCTGACGCGCGTCTCCATCGACATCTCGCGGATCTGGCTTGCCGACGCGCGCGGGCCCAGCAAGTTGTCGCGTGAGCCGAAGTGCGAGTAGGGCTGTTCAAACGAGATGACGGGATACGTCGGGATCGATACGTCCGGCCGGCAACCAAATCGTTCGACCGGATCAAGCGAATTCTCGAGACCGTCGTCAAAAAGGTTGGACGCGCTGGCAGTCAGATGGCCACCAGCCGAGAAACCGAGAATGCCGACACGTTTCGGGTCGACGTTCCATTCTTGTGAAAATGCGCGCATCGTGCGGAGGGCCCGCTGGGCATCGAGCAAGGGCGCAGGATGGCGATACTGCGGCGCGAGGCGATATTTGAGGACGGCGGCGGTAATGCCAATCGAGTTTAGCCACAGCGCGACGGGCTCGCCTTCGTGCGCCGCGAGTTGGCCATACCCACCACCGGGCAGCACGACGACCGCGGCGCGCGGCGCGGTGCCGGAGGTGGGTTGGTAGACGGTCAGTGTCGGCACATCACCAGCCTCGTCACCGACAGCCAGTGGAGCACGGTCTTGCCAAAGACGATGGACGAGTGAAGCGGTTGGCGTCATCTGGCTGGGCAGCATAACGCCACGCGTCGATTCTTCCATCGGTTCTCCACTGCCTTTTGGCGAGAAAGCGGTTATGAATGGCGATACGCCCATAGACTTCAACGATGGACCCCCTTTGAACCGTATTGTCTGGACGAACCTGAGCCTCTTGTTTCTCGCTGCCGCGACCCTCAGTGGTTGCGCCACGATCCGCGTGACCGACCCCCCGCGCACGGCGACCGAGCAATTCCTGATTCGCCAAGCGGCCTCCGATTCGATCCGTCAGTTGTCATTCGACCCGCTGCGCGATCGGGCGGTGTACGTGGAAACGACCTACCTATCGGCCGTCGACAATCCCTCGACCGACGTCTCGTTTCTGCTCGGTGAATTGCGGGCGCGCATCCTCAGTACCGGCGCTCGGATCATGAACAACCGTGACGATTCGCAAATCATCCTGGAAGTGCGCAGCCCGGGTATGGGCATCGACCGCGTCGAGTTTCTGCTAGGCATTCCCGGCCTGTACCTGAGTACGGGCGTCAGCGCCGCAGACGTGCCCATCGCGACACCGGAACTCGCTATCCTCAAGAGCACAAAGCAATACGGTTTTGCGGGTGTGGCGTTTGTTGCCTACTGGCGCGATACCGGTGAACTGGTGTACCAGTCCGGACCGTTCATCGGTCGAACCACCCGTGAAGACTGGTGGTTCTTCGGCATCGGCCCGCGCACATCCGGGAATATACCCCCGACAGAAAAGGCAAGGTAATCACGACGTTGCAGTCGTTCCGAGCCGATGTCTGACTCACCTGCCCAACCTCACCGCCGTCGCATGCCCCGTTGGGTGGTGCGCATCGCGCTCAGTGTCGCGGTGCTGGTGGTAATCGTCGTCATCGCGCTGCAGGTCCTCTTCTGGACGAAGGTGCCGCGCAACCTGGTGATTGGTGCGGTACAGCAGGCGCTGGGCCTTCGCGTGACAGCGGCGACTCTTTCGACGGGGTTCTTCGGGCACACAACGCTCACCGACGTAACACTGGCGCTACCACTGGCGGACGAATCGTTTTTCAAAGTCGAGCGGTTAGAGGTTGAGCACACGTCGATACCGGGACTGATCTTCAAGCGAACCGTCGCGGTGCAGTCGGTAGAGATGCAGTCACCGCGAATTGTGGTACGACAGGACGCTGCGGGCAATTGGAACCTGCAGGACGTAGTGACGCTCATCGGTCGCGCCGGGGGCAGTGGCAACCCGCAGCAGGCCGAACGCCCCGCTACGACGTTGCAGTTACCTAAAATCACAATCGTCGATGGAAGCGTGCTCGTGGTGGCCAACAACGGTCAGCAGGCCGAGATCGCGCCACTGACTGTGCGCGGTGATCCCGAAAAGACGTTGACGTGGAAGTACGACATCTCCATCGGCAAGCAGCTTAGTGCTGTCGGCCGGGTGGCGCCGGGTGGAGTGTTCAAGCACGAAGTCGACATCAAACTGCAGGATGTGGACGAGTGGATCGCGCTGGTCTCGCCGGGCTTTAAGCACGACATTCATGCCGACGGAACGTGGCGTGGACAGCTAGTGGACGGTGGGGTGGCAGGGCAATTCCAACTGAAGAGCGCCGGGTTTGACCAACTGAGCGCCAGCGGAACCGTCGACATTAGCGCCGGCGCGACGATCGAGGCCCGGCCTAGCGGGCTTACGGTGCGGACGGGCAATCCGATCCTGCCCGAACTCACAGTGCTGGGTGGCGTTGTGCGCCGCGATGCCTCGGGAATCGTCGCAGACCAAATTCGCGCGACGATTTCAGGTGGAAAAGCGGCGCTGTCTGCGCGATATGAACCGGCGTCGAGAAATCTCACTGCGGGCGCGATCTGGCAGGATGTCAGGGTCGTTGGCACGGCTGTTCAATCGGGCAGCTTCAACCTCGCGATGAGCGAACCGTTGGCCAACCGTCCTCAAATCGAGGCAAAACTAACGACCGCCGGTCACGCCGATGAAGCAACGTGGGACCTGGCGTTGAACATCGCCGGTGAAGGTCGCAGTTATACGGATATCGACTGGACTGTCACGGCCGACCGACTGGCCCTGAAAGCCGGAAAGCGTCGTGCTAACCTTGCTGGCACGATCGCGCGGGTAACGACAACCGACAAGCTGATCACACTCCATTCCCTGCAACGCCCCGACGCGACGGCGTTGGCAGGGTCAGGTCAGTTCGACCTGGCGAAGAATACCTGGAATCTCTGGCTCGACGGCAAGGGCCCGCGCCTTCCTGGTGGCGATGAGGAACCACTGACGTTCATGGTCAACGCCTGGAGCACCGGGCGGGTCATCGTTCTCGACCAACTCTACCTGCGCGACTCCGAACTGGAATTGACCAGCAAGGGTTACTACATCACGGCGAACCCGGATCCCGTCTTTCTCAACCTGTCGCTTTCACAACTGAAGCGGCGACCGGCCAGGTTGAGTTCAACGGAAATCGAACAACGACTCGTGGGTGGTCAAGTGCTCGGCGACTTTTACGTGTACGGGAAGCTCGACCCGATCGACCTTTACCTGCAGGGTTGGCTGACCGGTAAGAACGTCGTAATCGCCAACCGCGATCTTGGCGATTTGAAGATCGCATTGGATGGCAAGATCGACCCGCAACGACAGTTAACCCTCACGACGCAGGAACTGTCATTCCTGGACGGCAAGTGGAGCATCGACGCGGTCAGCCCCACGCCTTGGGACTCGACTCGATTCAATCTGAAGGTCCGCCAGCTTCCGTTGCGCAACGTTGGTGAACTGGCAGGTCGAGACGACTTCAGTGGCATCGTCAACGGTCGGTGGACGTTCGAGGCCGCCAGCTTCGCGCGCAACGAATGGGGGCTGAACGGCACGTTTGACGGTAAGGACTTGAAGGTTGGCCCGCTTGTCGCGCAGACGCTCGAAGGCAAGACGCGCTTGCGCAACGGCACGCTCACAAACGAGTTGAAGTTCAACCAGGACGCTGGCGACGCCAGCATCGTCGTCGCGACCGCGCTGGCCGACCCTTTGGCGATCGGGGTGGTGCTTGATGTTAACAACTGGCCGACAGCTTTCTCACCGCGCTCGCGGGCCGTCACGTCGATCGACGCCAACCTGCGCGTGGACGCCAAGGCCAAGTCGGCTGTGGGCATTGTGTCGATGGGCAGCAACGTGTTCCTCGACGACAAGTCGGTAGGAGAAGCAAAGCTGCAACTCGACGCCGCTGGGCGAGTCATTCGGATGACGCAGCTTCACGCGCAGGTGCTCGGTGGAACCGCAAGTGGTGTGGCGACCGTGGACCTCGACCGCCCACTGACGTCCGTCGTCGACCTGAATCTATCCAACCTCGACGCGACCTCACTCGCGAGCGTCATCCCCCAGGCGGCGGACTTGAAAGGTCAGTTCAAGGGCTCTTTCAAGGTTGCACCCAATACGAACCCGCGACCCATTGCCCCGCTGGCCGTCACACTTAACCTCTCACCGACCGAGGGAAGCTTCCGTGGTATTCCTGTTGGTGATGTCGATGCGCGGCTCGCGGTCGATTACAGTGAAACCTTCCGCGCCGTCCTCGATCAATGCACGATCAACCTCGCCGGCGGTAAGGTCGAGCTTTGGGGTCGGGCGTCACAACACAACAGCAACGACCCGGTGCTCGTCCGCGCCGGCAAGCAGAATTTCGTCGGGTTGCAGGGAACCGTCCGGTTGGTCGATCTAGACCTGCACCCGATCGTGCAAGCCTACAAACCCGACGACCGCCCGGTCTACGCGCGCGTCAGCGGTGAGGTGAACGTCTTTGCCGATTCGAGTGGATTGGACACGCTTGTGGGTGGGGGTTCGGTGTCGCTGGAGGACGCCAAGCTCACGAACTTCAAGCCGGTCGGCTTGCTGCTGACCCAGATGAACGCCAGTGAACAGACCAGCGGCAACGGGCGCGGCGGCGTAATCATGCGTATTGAGAAGGGCCGCGTCGATATCAACGAATTCAATTATTTCGAGGCGGGCATCGAAATGCTCGGCGTGATGACGATCTACGACATCGTGGAAAAGCGAATGAATGCCCCCGTCAACGGCACACTCGTTGGCACACTTCGGCCGTTCCGGGACACGAAAATCTCCATTCTGTCGACCGCCGACGACATCTTCAGCCTCGTGCAATCGCAACTTTCGACCGTTGTTGTCAGCGGCACACTGGCAGACCTGATCGTGCGGCAGGGGCTGGCAACTGAAATTGGCGCAGGTTTGAAACAGATCATTACCGGCGACGTGCAGTCGAAAGCGTCGAAGTAGCGACGTCGCCTCGTTTAGGGCACGATCACTTCATCCCAGCTTTTCAGTTCCGTCGGGCTATACGTGATTTCTGATTTCTCGTACTTGCTGAGCGTTGCTACATGACCATCGGCGAACAGCACGTTCAGGCCCTTGGGATGAATGCGCACACCGCCACCCACTCCTTCGTAGCGCAGGCAGTCCTCGACGGCGTCGTCCTTGTCGCAATCGGGTGACGCGTTACCACTGGTACCGAATGGCTCGGGGTAAAGGATGGTTGCCGTGCAGTCACCGCTGAGGACGAACTGGGTCGACAGACGGATTTCGTTGGCGCGGATGGCGTACCGACTCTTCGAGTTCGACCAGCGGGCGGACAGAAAATAGTTGATTGGAATCTCAGCAGGAAACGTCGGGCAGTTGTAGAGGCTGCTCGTCGCGGGCGCGAAGGCTGACTCGATCGCCTCCATCCATCCTAAGCCCGGCTCGTCGCCACCGGTCAGTGGGTCGCCGACGACGTGCCACCCACTCCATGCAGGAAACCAACCGGCGTTGCGGGCGGTGTAGTTAAAGAGGCCTTGCCCGAGTTGATAGAGCTGCGCCGAACATTTGACGGCATCCGCCGACCGCCGGGCGCGATGCAGGGTGGGGAGCAACATCGCGACGATCAATGCGATGATCCCGATGACGACGATGAGCTCAACGAGGGAGAAGGCGCGGTCTCGATGTCGTAACGACGGATGAATTGAGAAGAGAGGTGAACGCCAAGAAGCCAAGGACGCCAAGTTACGAATGCCGAGGAAAGGGCGCATCTTGACGTGTTGTATTTCGGCGTCCCTGGCGTCCTGGCGTTCGTTAAATGAAACCGCCAGCTTCCCAGTGGAATGGCCAAGGTACGGCACGGCGACCGTGCCAGAGGCGCCTCTGTCCTTCACAACACCAACCGATACCGACACTTCGTCATCTCGCCACGGGCGCGCAAGGGGTGCGTATCGGGCAAGGGGATGATGTCGATTAACTGTGCGCCCAGTCGTTCGATCGTCCGGCGTGAGGCGAGGTTGTCGGGGTTGGCGGTGATCCACAGGTGTCGCAATCTATGCTGACGGGCCAGTGGTAATACCAGCCGGGTCGCGCGTTCCGCAAAATGGTGCCCACGGGCCGGGGGGTAGACGTTGTACCCAACGTGACCAATGTGCCGCTCGATGTCGGTCGTGTCACCCACCCGCAGCGACAGTCCACCGACCACCGCGGGTCGCTCACCGGTCGGTGGGGTAACGAGCATCCAGAAGTGATACGCGGGAACACGATCGACGTTGGCGTCGGCTAATTGGTGCCCACTTGGGGTGCGGTCCAGGAACGCAGTGATCTCGCCACGAGACATGCGTGCCATTTCCGGTTCCAACTGCTCGGTCTGGGGGTGGCGCAGGGTTGTCAGAAGGGCATCGACATACTGCAACTGCGGCGCGACAAGCGACAACTCGCAGTCGCTTAGGGGAAAGGGGTTTAGGAATCGAAATCGACGAAACACGGTGGGGAGTATAAGGGCCGAAGGAAACAGAGCCTCATCCTTTCAAGCGTAGCGTGTCATCCCGAACGGAGCGGTAGCGACGCGAGGGATCTCGACGGACAGACACCGCTGGCTATTCGAGATTCCTCAGGTCGCTACCGCTCCCCTCGGGATGACAGGGTGGGGAAGATACGCTACAGGTGAAGTCGACGCGCTCCAGGCTCGGGCTGACAAGACAGGGCTTGGCCCGCTCTGATTGAAACGAAGAAGCCAGAATGAAAAGCATATCTGCTCTCCATTCTGGCTACTGGCTTCTGACTTCTGGCTTCTCTTAAAACAGCCCGCCGAACAGTTCCTGGGCACGCAGGTACAGGATGACGAACCCGACGATGGTCGCGACCAGACCGGCCGCTGCCAAAGCGGTGTAGCTGTTGTTGCCAGGCTTCACTTCGACGATTTCAACGCCACCGGAACGGCTCATGGGTTACTCCGAGTCAGTTTCGACAATCCGTGATGCTTACAGTTGCGTCTTCACTTCGGCGCCCGGTTGGACCGACGCGCCGGCGGGACCGGTGATGCGGCCCGAGGCTTCGTTGGCTTCGACGGCCGTCACGGTCAGCATGCCGAGGAACTTGCCGGTGCCACGTTCGACGATGTTGAACTGCATCCCACGAGAGACACTGTCAGCGCTACCGACGGAGATTGTCGCGTAGGTGCTGCCGGCGATCTGGTCGACGTCACGGATGACGCCGTTGATCGGGGGAACCAAGCCGCCACCGGCCGGTTGGGCGAGCTGCTCGGGCTGAACGCCAAGCTGCTGGAGCTGACCCGACAGCTTGCCGTTGTCGGCGCGGGCCTGGGTCAGTTGTTCGACGGCGTACTTGCGCTCCCGCTCGGTGACCTCAAGACTGTTGGTCAGCTCGGAGATGCGGGCGTTCAACTGCGACCCTTCGGTCAGACGCGTGTCGAGGTCCGTGCGAAGCTCGGCGACGGCGTCGTTGAGCTTGGACTGGGCGGCCTGACTGGCGGTGAGGCCCTCGGCGAGCTTGGCGTTCTGGGCCATCTGCAGAGTCATCTTCGTCGAGCTGTCGGCGATGGTGGCGGCCTGCTCGTTGTTCTTGGTCTGGGCGGCGATGATCTGGCCCTTAAGGCTGTCGATCGTTGCGTTGGCGCTGTTAACCGCGATAACGTACGTCGCGATCTGTGCAGTGTGCTCTTTGGCAGCGTCGTTCACCAGCGACTCGGCACGAACGGCCCGCGCGGTCGCGGTCGTGCTCTGGAGCTGGAAGCTCTCCTGCTTGTTAACAAATACGATGACGCCGGCCACAAGCATGGCAGACAGAAGTACGTGTAGACCGACGAACAGTTTAGTCAGCGGGCTCAAGGCGGGCTCCTTTGACAGGCCGATGGTGAGTGACACACGCCCCGCGATCTCATTCCACCGTGGTACGCGCGACGCGCGGATCACACAGAAGCTGGATCGATTCACTCGGGGACTGCTGCAGGTCCGTTGCCTCCGCACCAAATCGCACCGAAGCGACTTGGGGACCGATCGCTGATCCTAATACGGCACGATGCAGTGTCAAGTTTTTCTAAGCTTCACGCGAGACCGATAAGGTTGGTCGGATACGCGGATTAGGGCTGACAGGGGACCATTGGTCATTGGTCATGCCACTACTTCCCCATCGTCAGCACTGCCGTCGCAGCGGCCAGTTTTACGTCGGTGTTTCCGTCGGACAACAACGGGACGACGAGGTCGATCGCGTCTTTTCGACCTATCGCAGCGAACGCCAGCGCCGCCAGGTGGCGTTTGCGCGGGTCGACGCTCTTCGTCGCGGCGGTGGCGATGGTGTAGCCTTCGTCGCTGCCCAGCATGCCCATCGCCCGGGCGGCGACCAGACGGGTTTCCTCATAGTCGCTCGTCAGCCCACCGCGAACGTGTTCAATGACCCGCTTGTCGCGCGGTTCGGCTAGCGCGAGAAACGCAATCATCTGATCGTCCGGATAGGCGCTCAAGGCAGCGGCAGCGAGGCTTGCCAAACCCTGCTCACTGCCCAGTTTCCACATCGCTTCGTACACCTGTAATCGCACCGTGGCGTTGCGATCGGCCTGCATGGGGCGCAACAGTTTCATCGCGCTGGGCTCACCAAGCATGCCCAGCGCCAAGACGGTCATTCCGCGAACCTGGGGTTTGTCACTTTGTGCAAAAAGCTCAAAATCGTGCGTTAACCGGGTATCACCCAGTCGGTGCAGCGCAAAGCGAACCGCGATCTGGACCAGATTGTCTTCATCCCCGGCCCGCTTTAGCAATGCTTCACGGGCACCTGTCAGTTTCAATTCCCCAATCGACATCGCAGCGGATGTGCGGACAATCGGGGCCGGATCTTCCAATCCGGCAATGATTTGCGCCTCAAAGGGTTGGGGCGCAGCGTCGGAGATCGCCTCGATCGTGTGGGCACGGATGAGGCCGTCGGACGATTTAAGGGCGTTCCGCAGGACGGTCGTCGCCAACTCGATCTGTTGAGGCGTGATCACGACGTCCCGCACCGGGGGTGGCGCCGGGGCACGCTTGGACGGTTTGGTCAGTTTTGCCTCGTTCGGTGGCTGGTTGGATTTCCCCCCTGGCGCGCCGCAACCAGTTATTACCGGTGCCAGCGAGATAACGGCCGACGCAAAAAGCAGGGCGGAGGTTCGCATTTGGCTGTTATCGGACGAAACTGTCCCCAGAGCCGATTTTTTGACCGGTGACGAGTCGGAGATCCGCCCGCCTCACGCTACAATCCCCCGTTTCACCGTCTGCGACGTCGCAATAGAAAGAAAACGAGTTTACGCACCCATGGCTTTGCTTCAGAGCGCAAAAAATATCAGTAAATCGTTCGGTGCCCGTCCCCTGTTTAGAGATATCTCGATCAGCTTTGACGATTCGGAGCGCACCGGGCTGATCGGTCCCAACGGCGCGGGAAAATCAACTCTACTGAAGATCCTGGCCGGCATCGAACACGCTGACGACGGCAAGATCGAAGCCCGCCGGAACCTGCGGCTGGGGTATCTGGCGCAGAATGACGTCTTTGCGGAAGGCCAGACCGTCGAAGGCGCGATGGAAGAGGCCGTTAAGAACCTGCCTGGTGACGAGCACGACCATCTCGTCGAAATCGGCATTCTTCTGGGCCGGGTCGGCTTTGATGATTTTCACCAACGGGTCGCCAGCCTGTCAGGCGGGTGGAAGAAGCGCCTGGCGATTGCGCGGCAGCTCATCCGTAAGCCTGACCTGCTGCTGCTGGATGAACCGACCAACCACCTCGACCTCGACGGCATTTTGTGGCTGGAAAAGCTGCTGCTCTCGAGCAAGTTTGCGTTTGTCGTCATCAGCCACGACCGGGCGTTCCTGGAACGGGTGTCGAACCGGACCGTCGAGTTCAGCCGGGCCTATGCCGACGGTTATTTAAGCGTGAACGGTTCGTACAGCGAGTTCATCGAAAAGCGGGCTGAGCATCTCGCGTCGCAGGCGTCGCGGCAGCAATCCCTGGCGTCGCAGGTGCGCGACGAGATCGAATGGCTTCGCCGGGGCCCGAAAGCGCGTGGCACCAAGGCCAAGGGCCGCATCCAGCAGGCCGGTGAGATGATGACCGACCTGGCCGAGCTTAAGACACGCAACAACCAGGGTGGAACGGTTCAAGTCGACTTCAGCGCGACGGCGAGACAGACGCGGAAGCTGATTTCCATTGATCGCGTCACCAAATCGCTCGGTGGGCGCACGCTCTTTAACGATGTCAGCTTCGTCCTCGCGCCCGGTGACAAATTGGGCCTCATCGGTCCCAACGGCAGTGGCAAGAGCACCATCATCAAGCTGCTGTCGGGCCAGCTCGAACCCGACGCCGGCACGATCAAACGCGCCGATGCGCTGAAGGTCGTCGTCTTCGACCAGACCCGGGCGCAACTCGACCCCAGGCAGACCCTCGGCGAAGCATTGTCTCCAACGGGTGATACCGTCTATTGGCAGGGCCGATCGCAGCATATCACCGGTTGGGCCCAGCGGTTTCTGTTTCGCACCGAACAGCTCGACTTGCCCGTCGGTCAACTGTCCGGGGGTGAACAGGCGCGCGTGATGATTGCGCGCATGATGCTCGAGCCTGCGGACGTGCTGATTCTTGACGAGCCGACGAACGACTTGGATATCGCGTCATTACAAGTGATCGAGCAGAGCCTCGAAACGTTCCCGGGCGCGCTCGTGCTCGTCACCCACGATCGGTTCATGCTGGAACGACTGGCGACCGACATCCTCGGCCTGGACGGCACCGGGAACTCGAACATCGTCGCGGATGTCGAACAGTACCTTCGCTGGCGCGAGACCGTCGCGGCGCCGCGGCAGTCCACCAAGACGCCCACCAAGCCAACAGCGGCCACTGCCGGCGCAGCGCCAACGCCGGTGAAGAAGAAGCTGTCATTCATGGAACTGCGTGAGCTGGAGCAGATCGAAGGCAAGATCCACACCGCCGAGGCCGCCTTGGCCACCGCGCAAACCGCGACGGCGGATCCGAAGCTGACCACCGACTGGCAAAAATCCCGTGACGCCTTCGCCGCCGTCGATGCCGCACAGGCCGTCGTGCAGAAGCTTTACGCACGCTGGGAGTTTCTGGAGACGAGGAAGTGATGGTATTGCCCTCTCCAATGCGTGAACGGGATAGGAGTCAGTCTTGCCAAGGAGGGTGACATGCCTACGCAAACCCGCATCGTCTGTCCCGGTCCCGATCTTCGTTCCGTCCGCGCGGCGGATGGGAAGATTCTGAATCCCCCGACAAACTGGACGCTGCTTCCTCCCGGCGACGCCGGTCTGACGCGTCGGGTGAAGGCTGCGGGGCCGACGTGGACGGTGCAGGAGAAGGTCGGTCGGCGACTGTTCTCCAAGGGCATCTGGGCCGACACCACGACTATTGCATGTATCGGCGCAGAATTGACGGCCGAGCGGGCAACTCCCGAATATGCGAAGAAGCGCGCCAGTGGTGTTCAACGTCGCCAGCGTGAGCAGACCGAATACGTCGGTGAATTCCGTGACGCCGTCCTACAATTCCTCGCGTTCAACGCACGTTACGCGACGCTGGCTGAAGAACTGGCGAAAGCCGTCACCGACTATGCAACGCCGGTAGGAAGTGGGACGGTCGCGCGGACCGAGCGCATCCCCGTCGAGCAGCGTGCCGAGTCCGCCGTCATCGCGTGGATGCGGCACCAGACGACCGCCTACGATCAAATGACGATCGCCCGCGTGAAGGGTAAACGCCGCGAGGTGCGTCGAATGCTCGCGGCGAGATCGAAAACGCTCCTGCAGAACTACCGGCAGGGCGTATCGTTCGAACCCGCAACGTGTCCGCTCCAACGCGCCTTGAGCTGTTTTCCTGTGGCGAGGTAAGACGATCTCCTAAGGAAGCGCCATATATGGCGCAACGTCATGAAAAAGAAGCGAAAGCGAAAACGTCGCTCCTCGACCGCGGATGATGCATCGTACGTTTGCCCCAGTTGTGGCGAGCAGATCGTCATCCCGATCGACACGTCCGCCGGTCGTGACCAGCAGTACATCGAAGACTGCCCCGTCTGCTGCAACCCCAACATCGTCCACGTCGAACTCTTCGAAGACGGCGACCCACCCCGCGTCTGGGCCGACGCGGAATAGTCATTCGGATTCCGTGACATGCGGAGAAACTTCAGCGACCTGAATCATAGAAAAACGCGTCGCACTGCTTCGAGATATCCGTAGCCCCACTGCGTATCGGGCAGGAGGTAACTGCCTTCGGTCCATTCATTCCAACTGTTGATCGTGATCAGTGGCCGCTGGTTGGGTCGCGCATCGGCAAACGCCTTCGCCCGCTGCAGGCAGCGCTCGAACGCTTCGGGCGTCGAGCCCTGCACAACGGACTCGGCCGCGAATGACGGATTGCGGTGCGTGTTGTCCCAACCGACTGAAACGTGCGGGTAAAACGTTCCGTACGTTTTCTCGTAATAATCCCAGTGCGCCATCGCCTCCGCAGCCCAGTCGGCGTAGTCATTTTTAGGCTGGGCACTCATCACGAACTGGTAAGACGTCGCACTGTCGAATTTAAGCGCTCGCGCCACTTGCTCGACTGGCACGCGATCGGGATTGTCGCCGAAGACAAAGCTCGTGTCGCCCCATGCCATCGCCTGGAGGTGCAATCCACCGAGCCCGCGAGCGACACACCGCCGACGCATCCAGTCGCAGGCATTCGCCGCTTCGTCGAGCGTCCCAAGCCCTCTGACAAAATCCGGGTAGCCGTACATCGAAAAAACGGGCTTGTCGTCGATCCGGTAGTAACAGTCTAGACCGAGATACTTGTCGATGATTCGCTCGAACATCGGCTCAAGTTCCGCGCGGTTCACTTTACCGCTCCATAACACCGGCTGGGGCACTTCCCAGCGTGTATCGGTGTGCATGTCCCACAGCGTATCGACGTTGTGGTTTGCCCACATCAGATAGAAACGGCAGTCCGTGCCTTCCAATGCGGGGATTAGCGCTTCGTTCAGCTGCCGCTCGAAACAGGGGGTGTTCAAGTACCAGTACCAGTCGACGATGAAGACATTAACGCCGTGTTCGATTGCCAGTTTCACCTGCTCGCGCATGACAGCGGGATCGGCTTCATCCTGGTATCCGAGCAATGGGACGCGCGGCATCTGGTGCCCTGGAAACCGGGGCGTGGCGCGCCGGACGGTGTACCACTCGCCGTCCTTCTCAGGCCAGAAATGTTCCACCCGAGGCTCATAGTGATAAGAGGGCCAAATATATGCGGCAACGTCGTATCGAGGTCTTTTGTTCATGTCCCACTTCGCTTCCTTCACGCCGAGAAACACGGAGTGAGGGCAGTGGTCTAACCCGCTGGGGTCGCAGCGTCAACTGGGCGCTTCCTTTAGGACTTCGCCGAAGCGTGCCGAGTGGGGTACATAAAACTTTAGGCGGCGATCCGTTGATTTAGGCCGGGCTGTTCTCCCAGAAGTGATCCCGTCGTTCGTCTTAGCTGACCCACGCCGCTCTCAATGTCAGAATCGGTTCGATGCTCGCGTCTTCCCAGAACTGCTCGGTGGCTTTACCTCGCTTATTGCACTGCTTCACACCTGCTTCGATAGCGCCCGTTCCGATCGGCCAGCCACTGGGCCGGTACCGCGGATATCGCTTTTGTTCCTAGTGCCGGGTGAAGTAGTCGAGGTTCTCATGTTGCACCCGACGGGGATGTTACGGGGTATCGGTCGATTGCGGCTCACCCAGTCGTACCGAGTGGTCCGACAACCGGGTGATGACACACTCGATCTTCCCATCCCACAACCACGCCTCCAGTTCCTCGGCGATCGTCACCGCCATGGGCGTCTGGGGGCGGTGCACGGCCTTGGCACAGTCCCGGTGGTGTTCACTGGCATCAAACCGATCGATGATCCGCGCCGGCAAGCGGAATTTCCGGTCAACACCCGGTCGATCCAGTTGCTCCCGTCTTCCCCTACCGATGACCTCCAAGGCCTGGCGATGCAGCCCAAGACTGCTCAAGAGCGGCGAGAATCGCGCAGATGACAGTAACGACATACTCGTTAGCGCCGCCCGGTCCCGTCGCATCGGGGTAACCGACGCTGACGAATGTGCCCGCTTGTGGGAACAGGAAGGTGCAAAGGCTTGGCCTAGTTACCATTTGTCGGGAGCTTGTCGATCTGGACGTTGGATTCGAGCGTAGTATTTGGTGCCGTGAGTGAAAATGGAAACAAAATAGATTGACATTGTTTCAAACAGGATGGTATTGTCATAGGTTCGCCGCACGATAAGATATAGCATATAAATGAAGTGGCGAATCATGGAAAAGACCGGTAAGCGGGCCATTTCAGTTCATGCACCCGCAGCCGGTGATGATTCCACCTCGGTTCTAAGTCGATTTGTTTGAGACATTGACGCAATCGTCCTTGAAGCTTGAAACGGCTGAGCAGGTGGAGCGAGGTTGGCGGAAGTTCTTGCTTGAAGGCGGGTCCGACCGTGTCTTGCTATGCGTTAAAGTGCACCTCTTTTTCCTTGCGACGAATTTTTCACTTCGGAGCAGTCCTATGCGTAATGCATCTCGTAGTAGTCGTGGTTTCACGCTTGTCGAACTACTGGTGGTCATCGGGATCATCGCGCTGTTGATCTCGATCCTGCTACCGGCACTGTCCAAGGCTAGGGAGTCCGCCAACCGCGTGGCTTGCGCGTCGAATCTGCGGCAGCTTGGTCTGGCTACGTACATGTATGCCGCCGACCACAAAGACGTGTTGCCGTCGGGTGGACGGTCGACCTCGGCAGTCAATGGTTATTTGGGGGATTATTCAGGGGACAACACTTCCCTGACCTCTTTCTTCGGTCGCTACTGTAACGTGACCTCGGTATTTCCCGGCGGTTGGGGTCTTTCCAGTGACGCGTACCTCAACGGTGTGAGCTACAACCTTATTGGTGCTCCTCCTCGCTCGCTAATCTGCCCGAGCGCACCGCCACGGCCAGAGGGATACTACGCTAGGAACTGCTACGCTTTTTACGCTGGCAGTCACTTCCCATTTGGCCCCGGCGAAATTACCGGCCTTAATCACCCTGCGATCATGAAGCTTACCAGGCTTGCCAAGGCCGGCCACGCCATTCGGTCGAGGGCGGGAGGTGGGACCATTCCAGGCAACAATCCGGCGCTCTGGGGTGATCGCGTCAACAGGTGGGAGGCCGGCAATAATGGCGGGCGCGTGGAGACGAACCATTGGGATATAAAGCAGGGTAAGTCGTCTGGCGGCAATGTCTGCCGCGTGGATGGGTCGGTCATCTGGATGCCGCTGAACGAGGCGGGTGGCAATCCGGTTGATTGCTTTGTCCCCACCTACGGAGGAATGAGCGGTGGCCAGACCGCGATTCCGAGAAACGCCATCTATATGCCAAGTGACGCCAACGACAATGTCTATGATTGGCGGGTCATTATGGGCAACGGCGCCGGTGACGCGCGGACAATCTTCGGCGTGAAGTAACAGGTGCCGCATTCTCAGAATGCGGAAAGGTTTGCGGACATAAAAGGGGGGCGACGTGGGACATTTCTCAGTCGCGTCCCGTCGTTGACGGGTCCCTCCTGATCGGTACCGGTTTTCGAGTTTACGTCATTTCCTTACTAACTTGAGGGAGCAGCAAATGTGTCTTAGCAGCCGTTGGTTCGTTGCCGTACTTTGGGTGATAGCGGGGCTGGGATTGGGGTCGTCCACGACAGCAGCTCAGACCGGCGCGACGACAACTGTGGCCCTGCCGGCACCGGCCGGGGAGACAGTGCGGTTGCCTGTGAATTTTTCGTCACCGGACGAGGGATTTGCGAGCCTGGCCCTCTACAACGAAAAGGGCGTTTTGGTGCGCAGCCTGTTGTACGCTCAGCCGGTGAGCCGCGGAGAGCGCACCGTCCATTGGGACGGCACGACGGACATGGGCCTGCCGGCCGCGCCTGGCAAATACACC
>JBBRHE010000023.1:0-26035 GCA_038223165.1 Tepidisphaerales bacterium | reverse complement strand
ATCGGGCCACTGTCAAACCGCCACTTCCGAAGGCCACAATTGCATGGGCAACTCCCGTTGTTTTGACCATGAATGCCACGCCACCGAATTAAACAGCCTTCTTGTTTGACAAACTACCTACCGTCAGGTAGAATGGATTTGTTATGTCAGCTAAAGACGGCAACACGTTGGACCGCATCTTGGACACGGCCGAGAGCCTGATGCAGACGCGCGGATATAACGCGTTCAGCTTTCGAGATTTAGCAAAAATAATCGAGATCAAGCCCGCGAGTGTTCATTACTATTTTCAGAACAAAGGGGACCTCGGCAAGGCATTGGTGATGCGCTATTCAAAGAGGTTTGAAACGGCGAGGGATTCTCTCGACCGGTTGAATGTGACCTCGGCGGAAAAACTCGATCGATATGTCGATCTGCTGTCCGACGGATTTCAGTTGAAGGGCAGAATGTGCCTTTGCGGTGTGCTAGCCGCCGAGGCATCAACCCTCCCGTCGGATGTTGTCGAGGAAGTCCGTACGTTTTTCGTCGCAAACGAAACCTGGCTCGCGACGCTGTTGGAATCAGGTCGCCAGTCAGGCGATTTGCGGTTCGAAGGAGCCGCAATCGAGGCCGCGCAATCGCTGTTTGCGGCGCTCGAAGGGGCATTGATGTCGGCTTGGACCTTCTCCAGCAACGCAAGACTGAACGCGGCTGGGAAATGGTTGGTCGCATCGCTTAAAACATGATTTTTTCGCCTAATATCTACCTGTTGTCAGGTAGATCAATCGGCGAGTTTTCGTTCCGAATGGAACGGTTGAGAAGGAGATCCCAATGAGTGCACGTTTGACCCCCGTCGATCCCGCCACCACGCAGGGCAAGTCCAAGGAGTTGCTCGAAGTGGTCAACAAGTCGCTTCGGATGACACCGAACATGATGCGCACGATGGCCCAGTCGCCAGCAGCGCTGGAGGCATACCTTGCGTTCAGTGGCGCGCTGTCGCACGGTGTTTTGCCGGCGCCATTGCGCGAACAGTTGGCATTGACCGTCGCCGAGACCAACGGCTGCGACTACTGCGCCGCTGCCCACTCGGCTCTGGGAAAGATGGCTGGCCTGAAGCCCGAACAGATCAGCGCCGCTCGCTTTGGCCATGCGACCGATCCCAAGTCAGAAGCGGCGATGCGCCTCGCGATGCAGATCGTCGAGCAACGGGGCGCCGTCAGCGATTCGGAACTGGCCGCCGCCCGCTCGGCGGGCCTTGGTGAGCCAGAGATCGCCGAAGTGGTCGCGCACGTCGCGCTGAACGTTTTCACTAACTACTTCAACCGACTGGCCGAGACTGAAATCGATTTCCCGAAAGTATCAGCAACACGGAACGCGCTGTCGATCTAAAGACCTAGCCGATTGATGAATTCGTTCTTCGCAGCGGTGTTGCCTGAGCAGCACCGCTGCGTTGTTTGATTCAGCGATCACAAAACACCAACGCAGGTTCTGACCGGTTCAGCTCGTAAGGGCACACCCGTTGCCGAGTACGCTACCCATTACGCCGAAGGGCTTGTGCTGTCCATGAAGGCAACCCCCGGCCAATGCGCAAGCAAACGCCGCCGTGCGCGACCTGCTCGCTGCAGCCCTAAACCTTCCGCGCCGCTCGATCGAGATTGCGGATGGACACGCGTCGCTACGGAAGACAATTCTGGTCCGAGGTCCATCGCCAAATGTCGTTGAGAAACGCTTGCGGTAGGCACCTTTTTAATCTGGTCCGTTGCGATTCCGTTGCTGCCCGATTCAAGCGACAGAGACTTCGCTTTTCGCCACGATTTCAAATATAATTTGCGTTCTGATGTGAGGACGTGGTCAGCCCGGGAAGGGACTGATGATATTGCCTGTTTTAGGCCGTTCGCATGTCGGTTTTGAATTGAATTCCTATGTCAGAAACCACCCCACCCGCCGCCGCCGCTGGCGCTCCGATGGATCGGATTGAAGACCTGCAGATCGAACAGGAACTGCAGGACAGCTACATGACGTACGCGATGAGCACGATCATGGATCGGGCTCTGCCGGACGTGCGTGACGGGCTTAAGCCGTCGCAGCGGCGCATTCTTGTTTCTATGCGCGACTTGAACCTCGGGCCGCGCAGCAAGCATCTGAAGTGCGCTAAGATCGCGGGCAACACGTCGGGTGACTATCACCCGCATGGTGAGTCGATCGTCTACCCGACGCTCGTGCGCCTGGCGCAGAACTGGTCGCTGCGCTACCCGCTGATCGACGGGCAGGGGAACTTCGGATCGACCGACGGTGACCCACCGGCGGCTATGCGTTACACCGAAGCCCGGCCGAGCCCGGTCGAAGCGGAGCTGCTGGCCGACCTGGAATATGACACGGTCAATTACCAGCCAAACTACGACGAGCGGCTGATGGAGCCGACCGTCCTGCCGAGCAAGTTCCCGAATTTGCTCGTGAATGGCAGCACCGGCATCGCCGTCGGAATGGCGTGCAACCTCGTGCCGCACAATCTGCGCGAGATCTGCGACGCGATCGTGAAGGTGATCGATAATCCCGACGTTGGCAACGACGAGCTGCTGGCGATCGTGCCGGGTCCGGACTTCCCGACCGGTGGCGTCATCTGCGGTCGCGACGGCATCGTCGACGGTTACACAACCGGCCGCGGGAAGATGACTGTTCGCGCCAAGCTGGAAGTGGAGACCGACAAGAAAGGTCGCAGCAGTGTCATCGTCAGCGAACTGCCGTACGGTGTCATCCGCAAGAGCATCGTCGAGAGCGTCGCCGAGAACGTGAAGAACGACCGGTTGCACGACATCAGCGCGATCAACGACGAGTCGGGCCGCCAGCACGCGGTGCGCATCGTCATCGACCTGAAGCGTGACGCCGACCCTGAAGTGGTGATGGCGCAGTTGTATCAGTACACGCCTTGCCAGATCACGGTCAGCATGATCAACATCGCGCTGGTCAATCGCCAGCCGCGCACGATGGGGCTGAAGGAGCTGATCCAGCACTTCATCGCCCACCGCAAAGACGTCATCATCCGGCGGACGCGGTTCCTACTGCGCAAGGCCCAGCAGCGCGCCCATATCCTCGAAGGCCTCATCTTCGCGATCTTCGACATCGACGAGGTCATCCGCCTCATCCGCAGCAGCAAGACGCGCGAAGAGGCGATCGAGAAATTGATTGCGCAGGGCTTCCGCATCAGCCCGAACAGCGAGTTGGTCGCCAAGCTGCCTGATCGATTGACGCTGATGCACCCGGAAATCTTCGCGGTCGAACCGGGCGCGATCGCCCCGCCGTTCCGCGTCAGTCGGGCCCAGGCGGAAGCAATCGGTCGCTTGCAGCTCATCCAGCTCGTCGGCCTGGAAATTGAAAAACTCGTCAGCGAGTACAAGGAGCAAGCCGACCTGATCACGGAATACGAACGCATCCTGGGCGACGAAGCCTACCTGATGGACCTCATCCGCGAAGACACGTTCGAAATGAAGGAAAAGTACGGCGACGACCGGCGGACGGAAATCACCGGTGACGTCAGTGGATACAACCGCGAAGCGCTGATCGCCAAGGAAGAGGTCGTCGTCACTGTCAGCCATGCGGGCTATGTGAAACGCCTGCCCATCGACACCTACCGCAGCCAGGGGCGCGGCGGGCGCGGGATCAAGGGTGGCGAACAGAAGGAAGGCGACTTCGTCGAGCACCTGTTCGTCGCCAACACGCACGACTATTTGCTGTTCTTCACGAACCAGGGCCGCGTGTACGAACGACGGGTGTACGACGTCCCCGAGATGTCGCGCACCAGCCAGGGCCGCAGCCTCGCGAACCTGCTCAGCTTCCAGCCGGGTGAAAAGATCGCCAGCGTGCTGACGATCAAGGACTTCGAGAAGGGCGAGCAGTTTCTGATGTTCGCCACCGCCAAGGGTGTCGTGAAAAAGACCATCCTGAGCGCCTACGGCAACATCAACAAGCGAGGCCTGATCGCGATCAACCTTCGCGAAGGCGATCAATTGATTGACGTTGCCATCACCAACGGCGACGACGAGATCCTCCTCGGCACCCAGCAAGGCATGGCCATTCGGTTCAAGGAGACCGACGTGCGACCCAAGGGTCGCGATACGGAAGGCGTGACTGGCATCGAGCTGAGCACCACGAGCGAACCCGAGGACCAGAGCCCCGGCCCCGACGAAGTGGTGAGCATGATCGTTATCCCGCACGGCAATCTGAACGCGTGCATGGTGTTGACCGGTTGCGTCAACGGCTTCGGCAAGCGCACGCCGGTCGATGCCTATCGCCTCATCAAACGTGGTGGCAAGGGCGTCATCAACATCAAGACGAACGACCGCAACGGTGATGTGGTGGGCATGAAAGCCGTATGCGACACGGACGAACTGATGATGATCACAGAAAAGGGCATCCTGATGCGGACCCCCGTCACCGAGATCCGCGAGACCGGCCGCAACGCCTCGGGCGTGCGCCTGCTGCGCGTAGACGACGGTGACCGCCTGGTCGCGATGGCGAAGATAGACGCGGAAGACATTGTCGACAGTTCAATCGTCGAGGGTGGCGAAGAGGCCCCCCCTTCGAACGGCCAGCCACCTGCCACTAGCACCGAGGGCACTCCGCTCACCACGGACGAAGCCGATGGCGATGAGAAGCCCGTCTAATAATTGGGATGGAACTACGGAAGAAGGTCAGCAACGGCGATCGCGGCGCCTTGTGACGACAGTGGCGTGATCAATTCGCCCGCCTTGTGCACTGTCAGCATGCTGTATCGGAACGCCCCTGGCGTTGCGCCATCGGGCGCCGGCTGGCGATACACCTCAACACATTTCTCCAAAAGATTGACGATCCAATAATCCACGATGCCCGCAGCGGCGTAGAGCGGGCCATTTATTGCACGGTCGTAGGACAAGGTCGTTTCACTGACCTCCACAATCAGCAGCGCAGTGGTGGGATGCGTGACGTTTTCGCGCGGCGTGCCTTTGATCACCGCGACATCGGGCTCGGGGCGCGACGATTCACCAAGTCGTAAGGGGCATTGAATGCTGAAACGTTGTCTCGTTGGACGAGAACAGCGGTCGCAACGAATAATCCACCAGGCGAATCGCTTGCGCATGTGGATCATTCATCGGCGACATTTTGAAGATGTCCCCTTCGACCAACTCCACGCGCTGACCTTCAAATAACCCGGTATTGACGATCTCGTCATAGTCTGCACCCGTCCACCGCCACCGTTGCGGCCAGGCCTGTGTAACCACAGGCGCAACTTCCGCTGGGTTGGATGGCCGGATGATTTTGGGCAGGTCGATGACGCTCATGCTCTATTGATTTATTCTAGAATCGATCTCTACCGATGAAAAGAGAATTCAACGTCCCCAAAGTGGGTTACATCGGCTTTAACTCATCGATCGCCGGTCCCATCACTGGTTTTCCTTCGGGACTGAATCGACTGCCATGCGCGGGGCAGTCCCATGTCTTTTCGATGTCGTTCCAGCGGACGACCGCCTGCAGGTGAGTGCAGAACCCTGAGCACTTGTGGACCTGACCGAGCTCGTCGCGGTAGACGGCGACCTTCGACGCGCCTTGTCGCATGATCGCGCCGCAACCGGGGGCGATCTCGTCTTCGCTCGAAACGTCGCCACCGGTGAGGAGGTCGGTGTACTGGGCGGCAACGTTCAGGTTCTCGTGAACGAACTCGACGACCTCGCCGATGCTGTGGGTTGGTTTTCGGGACGGGTCGTATAGAGATTCCCATTCGTTTGGGTTGCCGATGATCAGGTCACTGACCAGCCGAGCGCCGAGCGTGCCGTGCGTGAGGCCCATGCCACTGTCACCGGTGATGACGAAGACGTTGTCACCCTTCGTCGGCGCTCGACCGATATAGCCAAGCCCGTCCGTCGGTTCCTGCACCTGACCCGACCAACGGTAGACGACGTCTTCGACCCTGGGAAACTTCTCGCGCGCCCATTGCTCCAGTTTCTCGAACGGTTCAGCGTCCGTCGGCAGTTGGCCGGTCTTGTGGTCCTCACCACCGACCAGCAGGACGTCGTGTGTGTCGCTGACGCCGGAGATCTCCAGCCGCACGTAGTGGTATGGGTCGCTTGTGTCCCAGTAGAGGGCATCGTCAACGAGGCCACGCTTTACGCGCAGGCCAATCATGTACGACCGATAGGCAGCCTGTTTAATATAGATTCCCATCCAGTCATTGATCGGCGCTGGCGTATTGGTCGCGACGACGATCGCGTCAGCGACGACAGACTGTGGCCCATCATCGATTGTCGCTCGGGCGAGTTCCCCCTTCTTTGGGTCAGCGCCCGTCACGTCCTTCACGCGACATCCGGTGTAGATCTTTACCCCATGTCGCTCCGCAGCGGCGGCGAGGCCGACGAGATACTTCAACGGATGAAAGCGTCCCTGGTTCCCAAATCGAATGCACGGCCCCGTCTCGTAGCCACAGAGCGTGATCTTCTCAAACCGCTGCGCATCGGTGAACCCCGCACGGTGGGCCGCGGCGGCCTCGCGCTCGAGCAGGTCGGGGGGATCGGTCGGCAGAGAAAATAAAAACGCCGGCAAGCGAGCGAAATCGCAGGCAATGTGCTCGTCATTGGCGATCGTTTCGATCAAATCAATCGCGGCGGCGTGAGAGGCGTACGCGATGCGCGAGCCACGCTCGCCGTGCATGCGCTCGATCTCGACAAAACGATCATCGATCGCACTGGCCAGATGGGCACTCGTGCGCCCGGTCTGGCCGGACCCGATCGGCCCTTCATCGAGCACCACGACGCGCTGGCCCACCTTGGCGAGCAAATAGGCCGTTGTCAGCCCCGCGATGCCCGCGCCGACGACGCACACGTCGGCGCGCGTCTCGCCGGGTGGGGGCGATCCATAACCAGGAACGGTCGCTGTGTCATACCAGTTGGGCTTGGTAATGCCGTCTCGAGGTTTCATAGTTCTTGGATAACGATCGTGCCCCGCGCCGTCTGCGCCAAAAACGCACCCGACTTCCTGTCGTGCAGACCCGACCCTATCGGACGGCCCCTTGCTGCCGTAGCCGACGAGACAGCGAGATGCCTGCGATCAATCCCCGAAGCCCAGCGAGAAGTGACGGGCAGGCGATTGCCGTTGGAGTGCGTCTCTCTCGTGGCATGGGCATCCTGCCCATGTTGTCGATACGCCGACAAATCGGGCGGTACCCTGCCTGAGAACGTAATCGCGAAAGCGAAGGGTGGTGAACGCATCCTTCAAAGAGATAATCGCTTGCGCTCTTTGGTTCGTGCCGAGTACGGCCCGACACAACGGGGTGCCGTCGCTGCACGGGCCAAAAGCCCGTGCCACGAATGCGCGAGTTCATCGGACATACGCCCTATTCGTGTTGCGCTAAATCGCCGCGCAGGTCCAGACGGTGCGCCAATCGCATCGCCCACCCGGGCCGACCCGGCCGGCGCTGGCGTCCTTGATCGCTTTGTCGACCTGGTCGTAACGGCCCGTCGTCGCTTCGATCGCGACGTGCTTGTGGCTTTCCCAACCGCCGGTGTTGATCCATAGGCCCCAATAGCCCGTTGGGCCACCTTCATCGGCCGAATACGCGATCTGCAGCTTTCGCCCGCGCGCCGGGTAGAGCACCGTCGCGGTGTCGCTGATCGGGTCGGCCGAGTAGACCTTCCACGCGCACTTGGTCGCCAAGTTTCCGACCTGCGAGAGGTCGTCGCCATCCGATGTCGTCGGCCAGGCAAACGGCCCGTTGATTTCCTGGCCCAAATGGTTGTGGCTCAGGCGGAACGGCAGGCCCTTCGTCAACTGCAGTTCGACCGGTGAGACCATCGACAGCAACGCGTGCTGCGCCCAGACGAACCGAAACTCGAACGGCGACAGGTTGATCAGCACGTACTCCGCGACCACGCTCGGTCCGTCCACGTACAACTTGCGCGTCAGCCGATAGCCAAACCGCAGCCCATGCCACACCGTTGTGATGCCGTCCTTCGTGGGCACGGCCGTCGTTGGCAGGCCCCAGAGTTCACCGTGGTCGGGCACACCAATCCCCTCGTACGGCCGGGCCGGGTAACGGGTCGGCGCGATGCCGGGAAAGCACTCGTCCCAACCCGCATACCAACTATCGTCGTACGGAATGTCGTAATGCGCGTCGGTGGGTATCTCGGCCGGGAAGTTGAAGAGCAGTTCGTGGCGGTCGGCTTTATCGATGATCGATGCCACCTTCCCACCGAGCTGCGGATAGACCTTCATCGCGATGTGGTCGTTCTCGATCGAGACGGGTTGCTGCATCACATGCTCTCCTTCTTCTCAAACCACACTCAAGCTTGACGATATCGCGAGACGATCCGCTCGTACAACGATTGCTCCTGACCGTCTGCGAAGGAAATTCCCACGTCGGCACGAAAAAACGGGATCTGGCTGTGCAATACGCTCGGAATCCACATGAGCTTGGACCAGTCCTTTTCGGTTGTCACCATCGCTGTGGCATTGACGGCTCTCGCTTCCTCGACGACGGCACGAATGTCACTGTCGGTGTAGTGGTGGTGGTCGCCGAACCAGTGGTGACCGACGAAACCTTCACCGAAGCGCGCGAGCGTGGCCTGAAAGCCCGCCGGGTGACCGATGCCCGCGATCGCGAAGAATCTTGCGTCGTTCAACGAGTCCAGCAATGCATCGGGGGCATCGGACAGAGGACAAGCAGCGCTGCGCAGCGAGGAAAGAACGTGGTCGCAGCGAGCGATTGACACACCTGGCGCGGCAGCCTCAATTGCTTTCGTCACTTCACCGACGCGCGATTCCCCCGCTCGACCGGCGTGCGTCAGGAGGATCGCATCGGCGCGGCGCAACCCCGCGATCGACTCGCGCAGTAACCCGCGCGGGTGTACGTGACCATGGCCAAACGCGTCGGCGGCGTTTATCAGCACGAGGTCGAAATCGCGGCGGGCCCGGCGATGCTGGAAGCCGTCATCGAGCACGAACAGGTTCACATCCGGCCGCTCACTGAGCACGCGTGCGGCACTGGCAACGCGGTCGGCGCCCACCTGCACCACACCGCGCGGTTGCAGGGCGCGGGTCAGCAGGTCCGCCTCGTCGGACAGCTCGCCCGTCCCCTTCACGTACCCGCGCGTCAGCACTGCGGGTGTGATGTCGTCGGCGATCAACCGCTGCGTCAACCAGCGGACCACCGGCGTCTTGCCCGTGCCCCCCGCGGTGATATTGCCGACACTAAGCGTCCAGCGGCGCAGGTCAACGGCCTTCTTTACGCCCGCATCGAACAACGCGTTGCGAAGGCCCATCGCACCTTTGTACGGAATCTCCACTACCGACAACGCCGCGCGCAGTATCGCCGGCCCGGCACCTTTGGTGGCGCCGCTGATGGTGTCGAGGTAGAGCTGTTCCATTCGCTGGGACATCGTCTTCGCATGATACGACCCCGCCGTGCGTTCGCTAGCGAAACGACTGGTGTAGAATATCCTCGCATGCACACGGAGCTTTCTCGAACTCTCTCGCTGATCGACCGCGGCATCGCCGATGGGCTTCATATCGGCGCGCAACTGGCGATCTGGCGCGACGGGCAACCGATCGTCGATTACGCAACCGGCGTCGCGCGCGAGGGTGTGCCGATGACGACGGACCACCTGCAGATCTGGATGAGCAGCACCAAACCCGTCGCTGCCGTCGCGATAGCGCAACTGTGGGAACGGGGCAGACTCGATCTCGACGACCAGGTCGCGGAATACATTCCAGAGTTTGGGCAGAACGGTAAGGACGTCATCACGATCCGCCACCTGCTGACGCACACCGGTGGGTTTCGGGCGGTCGCGAACAGTTGGAAATCGGTGCCTGTCGAGCAATACCTGAACGACATTTACGCGGCCCGCATCGAGACCGGCTGGGTGCCGGGTCGCAAGGCCGGTTACCACATCGCGAGCAGTTGGTTCATCCTCGGGGAACTCGTGCGGCGAATGGATGGTCGGCCGTATCAGCAGTACGTGCGCGAGGAGATCTTCCTGCCATTAGGAATGACCGATTGCTGGATCGGCATGCCGCAAGAAACGTACGACGCGTACGGCGACCGCATCGCGCCGATGCACACCACGGAATCGACCCCGCCGACCGCACACCCGCTCTGGAGTTCCAGGGAAAACGCGATCATGTGCCGGCCGGCAGCCAATGGGTATGGTCCAGCGAACCAACTGGCGCGGTTCTACGCGGCGATGTTGAACAAAGGATCGCTGGACGGGGTGCGCATCCTGTCCCCGCAGTCAGTCGAGGCGCTGGTCGCGCGGCATCGTGTCGGTCTGTACGACCACACCTTCCGCCACGCGATCGACTGGTGCCTGGGATTCATTCCGAACAACAACCTCTACGGTTGGGAAACCGTCCCCTACGGCTACGGCCCACACGCCGGTCTGCGCGCGTTCGGACACAGTGGCAACCAGTCGAGCGCCGGCATGGCCGACCCGGACAACGGATTAGTGGTCGCTCTGATCTTCAACGGCACCCCTGGCGACTCGAAACACAACGCCCGCATCCGCACAACCATGGCGGCGATTTATGAGGACTTGGGACTGGCGACGCCCCTACCCGCATCACCGTAGCATGGGCGGCCAGCCCATGGTGCTGTACGCAGCACGTCGGACGGTACTCCGTCCGAAACAACAATCGCGCCAGCGAAGTCATACAAACAACAAAAGGATAGAAGAAGGGCGCGAAAAGATCGCTTGCGCTCTTTAGTTCGGACCGATTACGGCCCGACATGACGGAATACCGTCGCTCCACGGGCCGGACGCCCGTGCCACGGTGAAGGCAGACCTCGTCGACGTCACATCAGTAGTAGTTGTACTCATCCCCCGCCCCGCCGGTGGATTCGCGAATGGCGAGTTTGATCAGGCTGATGACCGCGGGGGTCGCGACGATCGCGGTGGCGGTTAAGACGACGATGAGGCCGATCGCGGTGCGCTTCCAAGGGGCCAGTTTTGCGATCGGCCGGACCTGTGTAACCCACGCGGTCAGCGAGATCGCGAGGACCCCGATTGCCTGGAATGTCGTGACTTCCGCATAGAAGTAACCGGTCACAAGCAACCCCGCGAGCAGTGTGACAAACGCCAACGTTCCGCCACGGGCAAGAGAGACGTTGTCTTTACCGAGCAAAGCAACAACCGCCACCACCCCAGCGACGGTCGACATCGCGCCGGCGTATAGGCCGAGTTTCTGGCTGCCCGCATCCGTCAAAATCACCGCAGCGGCGCTGGCGCTGAACCATAACGATACCGGGACGATAATCCCCTTCGCCCGTGTCGCGAGCGGTTCGAGCAAGACCCATACGCCCCACACGATCGCGGTCACCATCGCGACGGTCGGCCAATCCTGTCGCGGCATCAGCATGCGTAGCACACCACCGATGACGAGCAGGCCGACGGGCACCTGCGCCCACCACTTCGCTCGTGCGACCGCCAGCACCGCGCCGATGAATCCAACCGGTAGAGACAGATACATCAACCAAGCCTTCGCATCCGCAGGTGGAATCGGAGGCAGCGACTGGCGCGTCGCGTTGGTGTCCATGACGGGAATCAGCACGTGCTTCTGCAACGCCGCATACGCAAAGGCCACCGCGAAGCCAATCGCCAATGGCGCTGCCCATCCACCCTGCGTGACGAAATTCTTCCGCCGCCAGGGTTGCCACGCGATGACGAGCAGCAGCAACGCCACGACGCCGGGGAAGACGATGCTGACGAGAATGTCGCGGGGTTCAACCATAAGAGAGAGGCTAGCAGAGCACGGCCACGTCGCGGGTCGGGCACGCACATTCTACAGCGTTACGGTCTTACCCGTACGCGAGCTTTCGTAGACTGCCAGGATGATCTCCAACGGCTTTCGCGCAGCGCGGCCGTCGATCAGGGGTTGGCCGTCTTCGCGGATGGCGCGGATGAAGTCCTTGAACTGTTCGCGGTGGGCGTCGCCCCAGACCGCCCCGGGGTCGGCGGCGGCCTCGCGGTGGGCGGCTTCGTCCTTCACGCTCGCGGTCCCTCCCTGCGCGACGCTTAAAGCGTGGGCGGCGGCACTCTTGCCGTAGAGGGCGTCCTGACCCTTGATTGCGAGCAGTTTGAGTTCGTCCCCTTCGATCGTCAGTGAACCGTTGCTGCCGAACAGGTCGATCTTCACGGGCAGCCCCGGGTACGCCGCCGTCGTCGCGACGATCGTGCCGACGGCGCCACTCTTGAACGTCAGCATCGCGACGGCAAGGTCTTCGACCTCGATACGCTCGTGACCGGCGGTGCGTATCTGCGCGGTTACCGTCGCGACCGGGCCGGCTAGCCACTGCAACACGTCGACCGTGTGAACGCCCTGGTTCATCAGCGCCCCACCACCGTCCATCACCCAGGTGCCGCGCCAGTCACCACTGTCGTAATAGGCCTGTGTGCGCCACCACTTCACGTCGGCGGTGGCGAGAAGAATGTTGCCCAGGTCGCCATTGCCGATCTTGCGATGGGCCGTCCGGGTCGCGGCGTCGAAACGGTGCTGGCTGATGACGGTCAGCTTCTTGCCCGTCTCGTCGGACGCCTTGATCATCCGGTCGCACGCGGCTAGCGAAATGTCCATGGGCTTTTCGACGATGACATGCTTGCCCGCCCGCATGGCTGCAACCGCGCCGACGCCGTGCAGGCCACTGGGCGTGCAGAGACAAACGACGTCGATGTCTTTGTCGCCGATCAGTTCGGCCTCGGACGCGTACACGCGCGGCACGCCGAACCTCTCGGCCATCCCGGTCGCACGAGGCTGCACGGTGTCGGCGACGGCGAGAATCTCCGTCCCGGCGATCTGCTTGATTGCGCCCGCGTGGGTCGGACCGATGCTGCCACAACCAACAATGCCGAAACGAAGCGCGGAGGAGCTCATATTGCCGCAAATCGTACCGCCGGCTTGCCTGGGCTGTCACGCGAGGGCAAAGAACGGTCACGACCAACCAACTCCCAACGCCCGTGTCTTCTGGGCGAATCGAACGTGGCGATGGAACGTCGCATTCCGAATATTGCAACATTATCGTTGTGCAAAGAGCCCATCGCTTTAAGATATTGACAATTCCCGCATTTATATTTCCCCAGGAGGCAGGATGAAGGCTAAACAAACCGCGCGTCTCGCAACTCGTTCCATGACCATCGATGTTGAACGTACCGAAGCACACCGGTTTCCCAGCGCGTCGTTCGCCGATGGCTTTGACTACGGCGTCAGTACGCGCCCGATGGAGACACTCCGGCGCGAGCGGGGCCGCTGGGCCTCACAAGACGCCGTTTCACTGTCGACTCGGTCAGTGGTCGAACAACTGGAACGGCGGGCATTGCTTAGTGCCGCGCTGGCGGGATCGTTTGACGTTACCATGGGCTCCAACCCTTATGACATCATCGTGGCCGATCTGAATGGGGACGGCCGATCTGACCTCGTTACGGCGAACAACAACGCCCAGAGCGTCAGCATTCGCTACGGTTCACCGACGGCTGGCACGTTCAGCTCAATCACGCACTGGCCCGTCAACCACCGCCTGAGCTTCGTCGCCGCGGGTGATCTGGACAACGACGGTGACGTCGACCTCGTCACCATGGGCGACCTGGGTGAGTTCTCCGTTCTCAACGCCACCGGCCAGACCAATGGCATGGTCAATTACACCAACGTCGCTGGCACGCTGGGCCAGCAGAACGTTACCAATGAAGTCGCGCTGCGCGACATGAACAACGACGGCAAGTTGGATTTGGTCTTGGCCGGCGTGAACGTGATTTCGTCAACGTCAACGACACAGGGGATCCAGGTTTACCTGGGCAATGGGGATCGCACGTTTGCTCAGACACCCGTCACTTTTGCCCCGGGCGCATTGACGCCAACTTCGGTGGTCGTTGCCGATTTTAATGGCAACGGATTGCTCGACTTGGCGTTTAATGCGGGATTGTCCTTCACATCTGTCAACGTCGTGCTGGATCCCTTCGGCTCGTCAAGCAGCAGCACCGCCACCTCACCCGTCTTTGCCGGCTCGTTCGCTGCCGGTGATTTTAATGGCGACGGCAAGCCCGACCTGGTGTTGACCGGTACCAATAGCCTCACCAGCGCCAAAGATGGCAGCGAGGCCATCGTCTACCTGCAAAATACCGGAAATGGCTCTTTCCTCGCGCCCGTGTCGATCCAGAATGGCAAGGAGCACACCAGAACCGAGGTCGCTGACATGGATGGCGATGGCAACCTCGACATCATCACTCTCGTCGATGGCGCGGCGATCGGTGTCCTGCAGGGGCTGGGCGACGGGCGCTTCATCTTTTCCAACGTCAGCTCCCCCGTCGCGAGCTTCCCGTTTGAGGTGATCCCCGCCGACATTGATGCGGACGGCAAGCCAGACGTTATTGCTTCAAATTCCACCTCAGACCGTCTCAGCATTCACGTCAACACCAGCACGTCCGGCCTGCCCAGTGGCACACCGAGTCCCGCTCCCGGTGGCGGTGGTGGCGGTGGCGAACCGACCGTCGACCCCGACCTGTCCGCGACGTTCGGCACCATTAAACTGCCTGACGTCTTTGTGCCAGGCGACAAGGCCAGCGCGCAGGTCGTAATCGCCAACGCCGGTGGCACCGCCAAGGGCAAGGTCAATGTCGAATTGTACGCCTCGCTTGACGGAACCATCGATGGCTCCGACACACTGCTCGACACCGGCACGTCGCTGGCTAACAAGTCGATCAACATCAAGACCGACAAGACCGCCAAGCTCACCGGCAAATTCGTCGCGCCGGCGTCGCTGGCCAATGGGGACTATTTCCTGATCGCCAAGGTCTCGCCGATCAACATCGATGGCGCGACCGAGGTCACCACGGCTTCGGTTACCACGTCCGAGAAAGTGACGAGCTTCGGTGTCGTGGGGGATCGCAAAAACGTCAAGTACACCGTCACCGATGCCGACGGCACGCTCGTCACCTACGCGCTGAGCGGCCCAGGTGTCGGCGTCGTGAACGACGGTGGCACGGCCAACTCGGTCGTGACGGTCGATGGCACGACGAACCGGTCGAAGATCACCGTCACGACGAAGGTCAACCGGGCGATCGGTGGCAGCGATGCGCGGACGACGATCAGCGCTTTGAACGTCAACGGCGCGCTCGCCGCCATCAGTGCAAAGGGGTTGAACGTCACACAGGCCCTGGCGATCAGTGGCGACGTGAAGTCGATCGTGCTCGGCAACCTGTTCAACACCAACGGTGACGCCATCGTCACGCTCGCTGGCACGACCCCGGTGTCGATCACCGCCGACCGTGTCCTCAACGCCGTCATCACCTCGTCGGCGGGCATCGCGTCACTAACCGCGACCGACTGGTCGGCCGCGGGGTTCTCCGACGACACGATTACCGCACCGTGGATCGGTAAGCTGACCGTCAAGCCTGACGGTGGCCTGGCAGCCGACCTGCGGCTCAGCGGCACCGGCGCGCCGCGCGGCACGACGCTGGGCAGCGTCAAGATCGGTCGGGGCCTCAACGGACTGCTATGGGCGATCGAGGGGAACGTCGGCACCGTCACCGTCGGTGAAACGGTGTCGAACATTTGGGTCGGCGACATCACCGGCAACCTCAAGTCCCTGACCGTCAAGGGCAACTTCGGTGGCAGCCTGGCGGCGGCAAACATCGGCACGTTCGCGGTCACCGGTGACGTCGCCAACGCCACTGTCCGCGCAGGCTGGAACTTTGGTGCCGACAACGTGGTCGACACCGGCGACGATACCGGCGCTGTTGGTGTGCTCACCAAACTGACGATCAAGAACAGCCTTGCCTCTTCCACAATCTGGGCCGGCGTCGACACCAATGGCGCCCCGATCGACGGTGGTCGGATCAAGACGATCAGCCCGATCAAGACCGTCGCGTTGACCGGCGTCGAGTTCGTCGCGTCGCTCGTCCCAGCCAAAGTGAAGTTCGACGGTGAGACGCTCGAGACCGTTAACGACTCGCGGTTCACGACGCTCGCGCTGTAAAAAAATGATCGTACCGATCGCTTTCGCAGTCCTATCGCGGGCTCACTTCAGTGAGCCCGTTTTTATTGCGTAAAGAAATAAGGGAAAAGAGAGACCGAGAGCGATTACACCGCAGCGTGCGCGGCGACTTGCTTCTCGGCGTGATAGCTGCTGCGGACCAATGGCCCACTCTCGACGTGCCGCAAACCGCGGGACTCACCGCTGGTTTTCCACGCGGCAAACTCGTCGGGGTGGACCCAGCGGTCGACCGGCAGGTGCTTGGCGGTCGGTTGCAGGTATTGGCCGAGCGTGAGGATGTCGCAGCCGATGCTGACGAGGTCGTCGATCACACTGTCGATCTCGTGTTCTTCCTCGCCAATGCCGAGCATCATGCCGGTCTTGGTCGTGAAGCCCTGATCCTTGGCGATCTGCAGCAGCTTGAGACTGCGGTGATATTTCGCCTGCGGGCGCACGACCTTGTACATACGGGGGACAGACTCGATGTTGTGATTGAGAATGTCGGGCTTGGCATCAAGGACGAGCTGCAGCGCGGCCCAGTCGCCACAGAAGTCGGGGATGAGGACTTCGATGGTCGTGCCGGGCGACTGCCTGCGGACTTCACGGATCGTCTGGGCCCACACCGCTGCGCCACCGTCGGGCAGTTCGTCACGGTTGACGCTCGTCAGCACGCAATGGCCGAGCGACATCTGCGCCACTGCGTAGCCCACGCGTTTAGGTTCATCCAGGTCCAATGTCGGTGGACGCCCCGTCGCGATGTGGCAGAAGCCGCAAGATCGTGTGCAGACGTCGCCGAGGATCATCAGCGTCGCCGTGCCGGCGCTCCAGCACTCGCCCATGTTGGGACACTTGGCCGACTGGCAGACGGTGTGCAGGTTCTGTTCGTTGACGAGCTTGAGCAGCCGCGAATAACCCTCACCGCCCGGCATTTTCATCTTCAACCACGACGGTTTGCGGCCATACGTGGGCGCCTCGGGCGTCGCGGACGTCGGAGTGATGAGTTGGGTGAGGGATACAGGCATGTTCGCGAAGGAATATTAGGTAATGCCAAGCGCGGAGGCAAACAGGGGCAGTTCCCCAACACGCGGACGGCAAATTTGCTATAGTATAAACATGACGGTTTCAATCCGCATCCATCTTCACTCATCCACGATCGAGTTGCCCGAAGCCGAATCGCTGGTGGGGAAGGACGTACGCATCACCGTCGTTGAAGAACCCGCCAACACCCCACCTCGCGACCTGACGGCCTTGGACCGGATAGCCGGGAAAATCGATCTGAACTTCGACGCCGTACAGGACCTGCGACGTCGGAGCAGTTTGTGATCCTGATCGATGCATCGGTGATCATTTATTACCTTCGAACGCCATCGGCGGCCATCCGCGAAGTGCTAGCCTCAAGTGATTGCGCGATATGCGGAGTCACCCGAGCCGAAATCCTTCATGGAGCGAAATCCGAGGCCGATTCAGTCGCGTTAATGGACGCCCTCCGCCAGTTCATGCATGCGCCGATACACGATGACGCATGGGATCACCTCGGCGGGTTGCTGGCGCTATTGCGGTCGCGCGGATTGCCGATGCCGTTTCAGGGTCCTGCTGGCCGTCATCGCAATGGACTATGATGCCGAGCTCTGGACGTACGATGCGCATTTTAAAGTCATCCAAACGATCACGCCTAAGCTGAAGCTGTTTCAAGGTCCGACCGGTTAACCCATTCATCACTCCGCCGGCACGCATCGGTTGCTGGCCCACTCGCGCAACGCTTCAATTTTCTCCGCCATCGTCACGCTGAGCGGCGGGCTCGCTTGCATCGCTTCCACGATCAACCGAGTGCTCAGCAAGCTGTTCTTCGCGAAGGCCGCGTAGATCGATGCCTTAATGCCCGCTTCGATCTCGGCCCCGCTGTAGCTTTGGCAAGCATTCACGATCGCGTCGAGGTCGAACAGTTCGGGGTCACGGTTGCGCTTTTTCAGGTGGATCTCAACAATCTGTCTGCGCGCGATTGCGCTGGGCAGGTCGATGAAAAAGATCTCGTCGAACCGGCCCTTGCGCAGCAGTTCGGGTGGTAGCGCGCTGACGTCGTTGGCGGTGGCGATGACGAAGACGGGCTTTGTGTGTTCTTGCATCCACGTCAACAGCGAGCCGAACATGCGCTTGCTGAGCCCACCGTCGGTGCTCTGGCTGGCCGCCGAGGCGAAGGCCTTTTCGATCTCGTCGATCCAGAGGATGACCGGTGCCATCATCTCCGCCTGCCGAAGCGCATCGCGCAGGCGGCGCTCGGTCTCACCGACGTAGCGGTCGTAGAGCGCGCCGACGTCCATGCGCATCAGTGGCCGTCGCCATGCGGTCGCGACCGCTTTGGCGCTAAGCGATTTGCCGGCCCCCTGCACGCCAAGCATGAGCAGCCCGCGCGGTGGCTCGATGCCGAACTCGCCTGCCTCGTCCGATAGCGCCCGGCTGCGCAGGTCGAGCCATTCCTTCAGCTTCGTCATTCCACCGATCTCGTCGAGCGTCGTGAATGATTCGACCGGTTCGAGAACGCCCATCCCCTTCAGGGCCCGCTTTTTGAACTCGATGATGCGCTTGACGTCGGCCGAGTCGAGCCGCCGATCGTCGACGAGCGTTTCGATGATCGCCTGCCGGGCCTGCTTGCGCGGCAACCCCTGCAGGTTCTGTACGATGGCGGCCAGGTCCTCCTTGCGCAATTGCACGTCGATCGCTTGCTTCGTGTGCGCTTCACGCACGGTCCGGCGGACGATGTCTGCCAGTTCGACTGCGCCCGGCAGCGAGATGTCCAACCGCGCCGCCGTGGCGCGCACGACCGGGGGCAGTTCGTCACCACCCCCGTCGATCAGGACGACGGTCGAGTCGTTCCGCTCGGCGCTGGTGATCAGCTCGCGCAGGCAGCGCAGAACGCGCTCGTCCTCAAGGTGCCCCGCCAGATCCAGCATGGCCACGATAGTGCCGCTGGGCGCGTGCATCGTCAGGTAGGTCAGCGCCCCGGCGGGGTTGACCGTATCAGGCACTGCCGGCTCACCAGCGAGCAATCCTTCGTACACGCCCTGCGTCACCGACCAGACCAGCAAGTGCTTCTTCTGCTCGGCCGCCACGGTACGCACGACCTCCATCGCGTACGACTCCTCGTACGTCGGCATGTACACGCACGCATGGCAAGCCTGAATCAGTCCAGCCATGCACTCAATATCGGTCCGCGGCATGTCGCCAATCGTAACCGAGCGACGCGAGGGATTCGCGTTATAGGGCACGTCTGAAGTTTGAACGCCACGTCCGAATGGACGGGCAGGGCCGGCCTCGAACGGGTTGCGTCGGATCGGCAATTCGACGACGAAGTGGTAGGATTGGCGAGCACCACCCGCTCGCATGACGAAATGACGCCTATGCTGGACCCCACGCGAACGATCGCCGAGCTGAAGGAACTTCGCGCCCTGACCGGTGACACCGACGGCGCGCAGCGCGTCGCGTTCACCCCGATGTGGGCCACCGCGCGGCAATGGCTGCGCGACAAGCTGACGGCCATCCCCGGGGTCGAGGTAAAACAGGACCCTGCGGGCAACCTGTGGGGGACGCTCAAAGGAAAGTCCGACAAGGAACTGCTGATCGGTGGACACATCGATTCGGTGCCCAACGGTGGGTGGCTCGACGGTTGCCTGAACGTCGTCGCGGGTGTGGAGGTGCTACGCCGCATCGCCGCCGAGGGAACACCGGCGGTCACGGTGCGCGTCGTCGACTGGGCCGATGAAGAAGGCGCCCGGTTCGGGCGCAGCCTGTTCGGGTCCAGCGCGGCTTCGGGCGCGCTCGTGCCCGACGACGTGCGCGGCTTGGTCGACAAACAGGGCATCAAGCTCGCCGACGCGGTGCGCGAGTACGGGATCGAAATGCACCTTGCGTTAGAGGCTCGCCATGAATTGCAGAAGGCGGCAGCGTACCTCGAACTGCACATCGAGCAGGGGCCGGTGCTGCTGAGCAAGGACCTTCCGATGGGCGTCGTCCTCGGCACGTTCGGCGTCGAACGCCATGCAATCACATTCACCGGTCAAGCGGCGCACAGCGGGTCGACGCCGATGTCGCATCGCAAGGACGCGCTAGCGGGCGTGTCGCGGCTTCACTTGGCCATTCGCGAGATCGCCGTGAAGCATGGCGGCGTCTGCACGGTCGGCAGCGTCGTGACCAAGCCCGGCATCGTCACCGCCGTCGTTGGGGAAGCGACGATGACGCTCGACCAGCGCCACCTCAACGCCGACACGCTCGCGGCGATGTACACCGACGCCCGCGCCGCCAGTGAGCGCATCGCGACCGAGGAGAAAATCACCGTTGCTTGGAAGACAATCTGGCAGATCCAGCCCTTCCCCTTCCACCCCGAACTCATCGACCTGACCGACACCGCCATCAAAGACGTATGCGGTGTCAGCCATCGCCTGCCCAGTGGCCCCCTCCACGACGCCGCCGAGGTCTGCCGCGCGGGTGTGCCGACCGTCATGCTCTTCGTGCAGAGCCTTCACGGCATCAGCCATAACAAGATCGAAGACACGAAGGAAGAACATTTAGTGATGTCCGTTCAAGCCCTCGACAAGACCGCAACGGCGACGATGAAGTGGATCGCGGGTTAATGCGCGATTCCCGATCGCGCTCGTGTAGAATCGCCGAACGACCATGACGCAGACTTCCCTTCCCGAACCCCTGCAGGCATTCGCCGACCTCACCGCGCCGATGTCTGCGGCGCTGGCGTCTCTCGATGCCATGGCCGGCGAATTTCGCCGGCGGCGCACCGCCGGGCTTATCCTGCCGAACACGCTCGAATCGCTGCGCGTTGAATTGACTTATCACTCCAACGCAATCGAGGGCAGCACGCTCTCCCTTCGCGAAACGCAACTGGTCATCGAGGGCAGAACGCCGGCTGGCGAACGGTCGCTGCGCGAGATTTACGAGGCGCGCAACCACGACCGCGCGCTACGGACGGTGGAACGATGGGCCATCGAGCGGCCGGCCGATCCGTTAACCGAACAGGACATCCTGACGGTTCACGCGCAGATCATGCAGGACATCGACGATCGGTCGGGCGGGCAGCGGCGCACCGAGCGCGTTCGTATCGTCGGGTCCGGTTACGTCCCACCCGGAAGTCAAAAGTTCGACGCGTTGATTCCGGCGATGATCCAGTTGGCCAACGGTGCGGGACGACATCCTTTGCTAACGGCTGCGGAACTGCACTACAACCTGGTCGCGGTGCATCCGTTCAACGATGGCAATGAGCGCACCGCACGGTTGATGATGAACCACCATTTGCTGCGCCATGGGTATCCGTACGCGATGGTCGAGATGACCCGACGGGGTGAATACCTGGCGGCAATCGACGACGCCAACCGCGGGCACCTGTTGCCCTTTGCACAGTTCATCGCCGACAGCGTGGGCCATACGGCTGGGAAGCTGTTGTTGTGATAACCGGCCGCGACGCCCGTGCTTCGGGTCGGATCAAGTGCAACAAGGATTGATCGTGACGGATGACCGTACCGTGGGGGCTATGTTGCGGGGACGACTGCCTCTGCCGAGTGAGCGTGATTGTCGACCACCCGTGCAGCCCGGCGTTTGGCGCCGGCGCGTTTGGCGTTCCACCTTGCCACGGCCCACGTGCCCAGCACGAGCAAGCCCGCCAGCAACTGAGCCGCGATGCTCTGCCAGGTGTTGTAGAAGCCGAGCCACGTGCCGAGCCAGTTGGGCCAACTGCCGGGGGTGAAACGGTGCACGGGCAACCAGCCGACCGTCTGGGCAGCGCGGACCGTGCCACCGACGAACGTGATGAGCACCACGCCGATCATCACGGCCGTCACCAGCAGGATCTGGTAGTACGGTAACTTCAAACCGACCTTCAACGCCGCGATGCCCAGCACCAGCAGGATGACGCAGCCGACCGTCACCCCAATCGCCACCGGTTGCCCGCCGGCATCGAGCATGAGGCTTTGCAGGAACAGGACCGTCTCGAATCCTTCGCGATAGCCAACGAGGAATCCAACGCTCATCAACTGCCAGACACTTTCACCCTCCTGCGCCTGACTCTTGAGCGTCGTCACCCACTGCTTCCAGTAGACCTGCTGGAACAGCCAGTTGGTGATCAGCAACAGGATGACGATCGCCATCAAACCGGTCACCGCTGCGATGACTTCGGCGTAGGCGTGAAGGCTGGTGATGAGCGTGCGGCTCAGCAGCCACGTGACCGCCGTCGCTGCAATGCTCGCTGCGATGCCGACCCAGAAGAGCCGGCGACGGTGGGCGTTCTCGGGGCCTCGCAACCCCGCGAAGATCGCGACGATCACGAGCAGGCCTTCGAGCCCTTCCCGCAACACGATGCTGCCGGCATTCAGCGCGGCGGCGGTCGGGTCGATGCTGCTCTTGAGCAACGCAGCGCCCTTTTCCATCGCCTCGCGCACCCGCGCGTAGGAGGCTTCAAGCTCAGCGCCGCTCACCCGCCGATCCAGCAGAACCTTGATGCCGGGATGGTCGATGCCGTCGAGCAGCATGCGCTCGATGTCCATCGCCAGTTGCGGGTCGCGCGGCATCAGTCGGGCTTCCAAGTCGGGGTCGAACGTCGTGTACGCTTCCAGCCGCAATTGCTCGGCGTCGGCCCACTTGCCCGCCATCGCAGCGGCGAGTGAGGCGTTGAGCAGCGAGCGGACTTCCAGCATCACCTCTTCGACGATTTCCGATGTGCTGCCACTCCGCCTTAGTGAAACGCCCAGTGGCCCTTCGAGGATGCTCCGAGCGTCCTTCATGACCACGTCGAGTTCGGCTGCATCGGCTTTGCGCGCGATAAGGTCGTCGGCCTGGCCGAGCTTGGTGTCGAGGTCGTCGACGGCTGTCTGCAAAACGCCAGTGGGGTCGGTCTTCAACCACAATGGCGCAAGTTCACCGGCCATCTGTCGGGCCTGCGCGGTGAACGTGACGGCCTCGCGGTACTCGAACGGTACGGTGATCTCGCCATGCCGCACTCCCGAGGCGTACTCGCGCGGGACGAGGACGACCAGCTTCAACACCAACCGCTCGCGGCGAGACTTCTCGTCCTGCGTCAGCACACTTGGCAACGCCGACTCGATCGCGCGACGAAGGGGCACAAGCCCCCTGCCCAATTCCGACCACGGTTTAGCCGCATCGCTTGCGACGCGTTGCATGAGGTCGGCGTGCTGATTCCCTTTGTGCCCCTCAACCTCCGCGATCGTCGCCAACGCCGGGGGCACATCAGCGAGCGTCACGGCCTCGGCAAATCGCTCGACGAGTCGGCCGGGCATCGGCACGTTTCGGCGGGTAGACCGGACGGCCTCGTCGATCAACTGTCGCGCCCGTGTCGTCTGCCACGCGATCGCCTCGCGCGCCAGTGTGCGGGCAGCGTCGATTCGCTGGGCAGGGCCTTTGGGCAACGTCTGCAGGACGAGCGCGCCATCGGTGCTCGATGCGCCGCGCGGTTTGGTCAACCGGGCCCGCCAAGCCTGGGCCCGTTCGACGTCCCCTTTGCGGATCGCGGCCGCCATCTCGAGCACGAGCGCCTGCTGGGCCCGGGCGCGCAGGATACCGACCGCGGTGAACGGATTATTCTGATCCCCAGGGACGGCCGACTGCAGGACGTCGCGCGCCTCGGCCGTCATGCGCGAGCTGATCGCATCGGGCAACCAAGGCATCCCCGCCACGGCGTCCGGGTGGCCGTAGGTGTCGACGACCGCTTCGTCGACTGCGTCGAGCCAGGCATCCCACGCATTTCCATCGCGCGCGAGGTCCGGTGACGCGGCGTGGGCGGTCGTCGTGATGAGCAGGATGATGAACAACAGCAAGAAACGCATCTGGGTAGGCTTTTCGTGACACGGACCTCCCGGCCCGTGCTTCGTAGACTCATCCACAACCCCTAAGCGATTTCAGCATACACATCACGGGACGGAGGCCCGTGTCACGTCAAACTACTCCACCGCGCTGACTGTAATCTTCACCAGCGCCGCGGCTTCGACGACCTGCGCGGTCACCTTGTCCGTTCGTTCTTTCGCCTGGCTGCCCATGGCGTCGATTTGCTCAGCGGTCAGGTTGCTTTTGGCCTCGCGGGCTTCCACGTCGTCGATAAATGACAGAATCTGGTCGTAGCCGCGCGTCACCTGGCCGGTCAGTGAGGCGTCGGCGGGTTTCACGCTGGGTTCGATGCCCTGCCAGATCAGGCGCGTACTCGCCATGATGCCGCGCATGTCCGACACGCGACTGACCGCGACGAACCGTCCACCTGGCGCGCTGCCGTTGATCTTGCTTTCCTTCCAGTCCTCAAAGTAGTCCGCTAGCGTCGGCGTCATCGCGGCCAGGGCCTTGAAGCAGTCCTCGTCGGTCGGCTTCCATGCCTCAGCCGACTTGTACAAGCGGTCGTAACCGTCGACCGCGTAGTTGGCTAGCGCGACGATCAGGTCGGCATCGGGCACACCGACGGGCTTGTCGCCCAGCGCCTTCAGGTGGACGGTTCCACCGATGTACTTGTCGTTGGTGCCGAAGACCGTCGGCTCGATGAGGAAGTTGTTCAGCGACCCCTCGCGGTCCAGCGTGCGGTTGCCAGCGACGATCTTCACTGGCGCGATGTCGTCATCCGGACCCGCGCCAACGGCGGGCAGACCGGCGTCGAGCTCGACGTCGTACGCGGCCAGGCTCGGCACCCCCGCGACGATCCCCTCAATGTACTCGTATCCAAAGCTGTCGAGCCGGCGGTAGTCGTCGCGCAAGGCATTGACCAACCGGGCAAATTCCGCAGGGTTTACCGCGGCGGCCTTATCGTAGTCGTTGGCGTGGTTGCCGACAAAGTCCGAATAGGCGTCGGCGTCACGCTTGAGGTCGCCAGCCGCTGACTGGCACGCCTTGGCGACGGTCAACAGGTAGGCTTTGACGCCCTCTTTACCGTTCACGTCCTGCGGAATCGTCGGAGGCGCAACACCCGTGTCGGCCGCGCTCGTGGCGCCAGCGCACACACCGACCCATAGGATCAAACCCATCAAACGTCGCACCGTCATGCCTGCTCCCTGCTCATCCACTCAGCCCTATTGGAATGGCAGAGAGTAGCGGGTCGAAGTAACATGTCAACGCCTATTGCGACTGAGTCTCAGCGGTTTCGCAATAGCAGACCCGCTTTCTCGAAGTTGTATTGTGTGAAAAAGCACTACGAACAACCTCGCTTGCTTGGCCGGTCTGTCAGCAGGACCATTTGCTCGTCCATCGCGCGCAAGCATTAGCTGAAATGAGTGCGGTTCTCGTTCCTTCCACCCGCATGGGCTAGACGCCCACGCACGGCAAACGTGGTTACAGCGAACTCCATCAGGGACCTGCCACTACAAACACCGGCCCGTTCCCCCTAGCATCCAGGCATGACCGACGCCCAGGTTCATCTTCAACTGTACATCGACGACGTCATCCGCGCCGGTCGCGAGCGCGGGGTGCAGGTGGTGGTGTATCACAACGGCAAGCTCGTCATCGACATCGCCGCGGGCATAACGGACGTCGCGACGGGTCGGCCGGTCGCGCATGACACGCTCTTCCCCGTCTTTTCCTGTGGTAAGGGGCTGCAGGCGACGCTGATGCACATGCTCGTGCACCGCGGGTTGATCGAGTACGACACGCCGATCGCCGCGGTGTGGCCCGAGTTTGGGCGGAACGGCAAGGACAAGGTGACGCTTCGCCACGCGCTGTCGCACACTGCGGGCATGCCGTCGATGCCGGTGGGGGTTGCTCAGCACGAGGTCTGCGACTGGGCCGCGATGGTCAATCGCATCGCCGCGATGCCGCTCGAATGGCAACCGGGCACGCGGCAGGTCTACCACGCGATCATCCAGGGCTGGCTGCTGGGTGAGGTCGCGCGGCGAGTCGACGGCCGCCTGTTTCCGCAGATGCTTCGGGAAGAGATCTGCGAACCGCTTGGCACGCCCGATTTGTACGTCGGCATCCCCGACAGCGCCCAGCCGCGCGTTGCGATCCTCGATGAGATTTTCGAGGAGGGCAAGAGGCCGACCGGAATCGACGACGGTGTCCCGCGCGCGATCCCCAGTTGGATCCAACCCTTGCACG
>JBBRHE010000022.1:0-26745 GCA_038223165.1 Tepidisphaerales bacterium | reverse complement strand
GTGGTCGATGCCGCCCTGAAGGTAGATGGCGAAGGTGCCGTGGCCGGGGATTTCCATCGGCGGAATGGCGATCTCGCCGCCGGCCCTCACCGCCGCGGCGACGGCCGCTGCGATGTCATCCACCAGCCAGTACGGCCGCACCACCGGCTGCTCAGTTTCGCGCAAGGGTGCCCGAACCCCCACGAGCCCGCCGCCCGGAAATGCGGCCGTCCGTGCGTTGCCGAGCCCGGCGACCGGCTCACCGAACTGCACCCCATTCGCTGCGGCGTATGCGGCGCACACCGCATCGACCTCCTTGGTCACGATTTCGAGGTAGTGGATTTGCATGGCAATTTGATCTCAAGTTGTCGTCGACGCCCTCTGCGGCCGAACTACTATTATCCTGACCGGCGCTGCCACATAGCATGACGCGGTCGAGTTTATCGTCGTTCCCGCCGGAGACGCTGTCAATTCATTGGATTTTTGTTGACGCGCCAATCTGTTGTTAGGTATATGTGTGGGCCATGAAACTCCTCCAACAACTCGCGCTGGTTTGTCGGCGGAAGGGGATGGCGAAGACGACCGTCGATGCGTACGGCGGGTGGGTGAATGCGTATTTGCGGTTCATTCAGCGTCGAGACGGGCATTGGCGGCATCCAACGGAACTGGGAACGGCCGACGTCGAGGCGTACTCGAATTTACCTGGTGGGCGAACGACACCTGTCGGCCTCATCGCAGAATCAGTGTCTCAACGCCCTGGTGTTTCTTTACAAGCACGTGTTGGAGGATGCTATCCCGCAGAACCACCTGGGAAAGTTTGTTCTGCTGCGATCCACGCGGCCCAAGCGGCTGCCCACGGTTGACCGGGTTGAATTTGGGCAGCGCCGATCGGGGGGCCGGGGCAGGTGGGGAGGCGGAACACGGTTTTTGAGGCTGGGGCGGGGGGCGCGGGCGATAACTGTGAGGCGGTCAGCGGCGGGGGAGGAAATGGGGACAGGATAACGGGGCAGGGGACAGGGACAGTTATCGGAGGTATGGACCGGTTCCGCTTTCTGCGTCCGGCGGTATATCCGGACCCTCCCCATGCTCGGCTCGGCCGTGATCGTCCGATCTTTCTTTGTCGCGATGCCCTGATTGCGGTACAACCCCGCGGCGCGGATAGACTGGGTTCCGCGTTTTCGGGAGCGATGGACATGGACCGTTATGGCATTGGGTTGGACGTGGGTGGCACGAACGTGAAGGCGATCGCGCTGTCGGCTGGTGGCAAGGTGCTCGAGACGCACGAGGTCTCGACGGTCGATGACGCACAGGCGACCTGGAAGCTCGACTCGAAGAAGCTCATCGAGCAGATGGAGCAGAAGGTCGGCCGACCCGCAGACGCGGTGGGTGTGTCGTGCCCGGGCATCATCGCGCCGCACGGGCGGAGCGTGTGGTGGATGCTGGGCAAGATGGAGCCGTTGATGGGCTTCGAGTGGTCGCCGTTCCTGGGTCGCAAGGACATCGTGCCGGTGTACAACGACGCCAAGGGTGCGCTGCTGGGTGAAGTGGCTGCGGGCGCTGCCAAGGGGAAGGAGAACGTCGTCCTGATTACGCTCGGCACGGGGGTTGGTGGGGCGATCATGTGCGACGGCAAGCTGTTGAATGGGCACCTCGGTCGGGCGGGGCATCTGGGGCACATGTCCGTCCACTTCGACGGCCCACCCGACCTGGCCAAGACGCCCGGGGCGATCGAGTACGAGATCGGTCAATGGTCGGTCGAGAAGCGCAGTGAAGGCAAGTTCAAGGACACTAAGACGCTCGTCGAGGCCTACGAGAACGGTGACGCCGTCGCGACGGAAGTCTGGTTGCGCAGCGTGAAGGCGCTGGCGGCCCACATCGTCAGTGTCGTTAACGCGGTCGACCCCGAGGTCGTCATTGTCGGGGGTGGCATCGCCAAGAGTGGGGATGCGCTGTTCCACCCGTTGGCCGAGTATCTTGACGAGTTCGAATGGCGGCCGTTCGAACACCGTGTGACGATCATCGAACCCACGCTCGGCTCCGACGCCGGCGCGATCGGCGCTGCGTATGGCGCACTGCAGTTGAACGCTCGGTAACGAGCGGGCGATTCCGCAAGCTCGATCCACAATCCGTCGCGCGCCTCGCGACCGGTCGTCAGCGCTCCTGTATGATGCGCACCGCGTTGATCCGTGCGTCGATCCGTGTTTTGTAACGGTCGAACGTGACGGACCGCGGAGCGCGAGCACCTCATGCAGCACGAACGACGGAAACCCAAGCGTCGCGCGACCCCCGGCAACGCTGTCAATGGCACCGCCAAGGGTGAACAGTCCCGCCTGGACGAAGACCGCCAGAACGTCAACGACTGGCGCAAGTGGGGCGCTTACCTCTCGGAACGTCAGTGGGGCACCGTCCGCGAGGACTACAGCCCTGACGGCGCTGCGTGGGACTACTTCCCGCACGACCACGCGCGCAGCAGGGCCTACCGCTGGGGTGAGGACGGCATCGCAGGCATCAGTGACGACCAGCAGTTGCTCTGCTTCAGCGTCGCGATGTGGAACGGCTGCGACCCGATCATCAAGGAGCGCCTGTTCGGCCTCACCGGCCCCGAGGGCAACCACGGCGAGGACGTGAAGGAACTCTACTATTACCTCGATGCAACACCGACCGCGTCTTACTTGAAGATGCTCTACAAGTACCCGCACGCCGCGTATCCGTATGATGAGATCGTCGCGGAGAACGGGCAGCGGACGAAAGACCAACCGGAGTACGAAGTCATCGACACCGGCGTCTTCGACCACAACCACTACTTCGACGTCTTCGTCGAGTACGCCAAGGCGGGCCCCGACGACATCCTGGTCCGCATCACCGCCCACAACCGTGGTGACCGACCGGCTGACCTGCAATTGCTGCCACAGATCTGGTTTCGCAACACGTGGTCGTGGGGTCGCGGTGACGCCAAGCCGTCGATCACGGCGATCGCGCCGGCGACGCTTCAGTTGTCTCACGAATCGCTCGGCAAGCACTTCCTCTACTGCGACGATGCGCCCGAGTTGCTGTTTTGCGAGAACGAGACGAACACGGTTCGCATCCCCGGTCAACCGGGCACGGCTCGCTGGCCGAAGGACGCGATCAACGACTACGTCGTGCACGGCAAACGTGACGCGATCTGCCCCGGTCGTCATGGCACCAAGGCCGCGATTCACTACCAGCGCACGGTGCCTGCCAAGGGTTCGGTGACAGTTCGCCTGCGGTTGACGAACCGTGCCGAGCGTTCGCCGTTCAGTGGGTTTGACGGCATCTTTACCGATCGCATTGCAGAAGCCGACGCGTTCTACGCGACCCTGCAAAACGGGATGGCCAGCGCCGATGCGCGCCTCGTCCAGCGGCAGGCGTTTGCGGGGTTGATCTGGAGCAAGCAGTTTTATCACATCGACGTCCCCCAGTGGCTCGACGGTGACCCCACAACTCCCAAGCCGGCCGATGCGAGATGCCAGCACGGCCGCAACAGTGAATGGCAGCACCTCAACAACGCCGACATCCTCTCGATGCCCGACAAGTGGGAATACCCCTGGTACGCAGCGTGGGACCTGGCGTTCCATTGCATCCCGTTTGCCCAGATCGACCCGGATTTCGCCAAGGACCAGCTCGTGCTGCTGACGCGCGAGTGGTACATGCACCCCAATGGTCAACTGCCCGCGTACGAGTGGGCGTTCAGCGATGTGAACCCACCCGTTCACGCGTGGGCGACGTGGGAGGTCTACAAGATCGACCGCGACCGCAATGGTGGGCAGGGTGATCGCGAGTTTCTCGAGCGCGTGTTCCATAAGCTGCTCTTGAACTTCACCTGGTGGGTGAACCGCAAAGACGTGCAGGGTCGCAACATCTTTCAGGGGGGCTTCCTCGGGTTGGACAACATCGGTGTCTTCGACCGCAGCGCCGCGCTGCCAACGGGTGGGCACATCAACCAGGCCGACGGCACCAGTTGGATGGCGATGTACTCGTTGAACCTGATGCGCATCGCGCTGGAACTCTCGTGCGGCAACACGATCTACCAGGACCTGGCGACCAAGTTCTTCGAGCACTTCCTGCACATCGCCGGCGCGATGACCAACATCGGGGGGGACGGTGTCGACCTCTGGAACGAGGCCGACGAGTTCATCTACGACGTCCTCTCGATGCCGGATGGCAGCTCGCGCCCGTTGAAGGTGCGCTCGATGGTGGGCCTTATCCCCCTGTTCGCTGTCGAGGTGCTCGACCCCGATCTCCTTTCCCACGTGCCCGAGTTCAAGGCACGCCTTGAATGGTTCCTGGAGTATCGACCGGACCTGGCCAAGCTCATCTCGCGCTGGCACGAGCATGGCAAGGGTGAGTCGCGCCTGCTGTCGCTGTTGCGCGGTCATCGGATGAAGTGCCTCCTTCGTCGGATGCTCGACGAGACCGAGTTTCTCTCTGACTTTGGCGTGCGGGCGCTGTCCCGACAGCACAAGGACGAACCCTACGTCTTCCACGCCAACGGTGTGAACTTCACCGTCACCTACCAGCCCGGCGAGTCGGACACGGAGGTCTTCGGTGGCAACAGCAACTGGCGCGGACCGGTCTGGATGCCCGTCAACTTCCTGCTCATCGACTCGCTGCGCCAATTCCATCGCTACTACGGCGACGAGTTCAAGATCGAGTGCCCGACGCGCTCGGGCCAGTTCATGACGCTCGCCCAGATCGCCGACGAACTGTCGACCCGCTTGTGCAAGCTCTTCCTCCGCAACGAGCAAGGTCGGCGCCCCGTGTTGGACGTTCACCCGCGCTTCAACGACGACCCTCTGTTTCACGACCACCTCCTCTTCTACGAGTACTTCCACGGCGACACCGGTCGGGGTGTCGGGGCAAGTCACCAGACGGGCTGGTCGGCCTTGGTCGCGACGTTGCTAACCCCTCGCGCCAAGCAGCCCCGCGAGCACGCGACCCCCAAATCGGCGATGACTCCCAAGCGATAGCCAACCGTCGTCCATGCCACCGACCAACCCCTTCGCATGCATAAATAAAAGTTCTCGCGCGGTCTTTTTCCTAAGTGACTGCTTTCGATGAACTTGTGACTTTTGATCCCCTTTGAAACCGACATGAAACCGACGCAAACCGACATGGAAACGACATAAAACGACCGGTTGTCCGTCCATTTCCCGGCTCTAGGCGATTGTGGTGAAAAAGGGCAGAAAAACTGACAGAATCGCTGCGTTGTTGAGGTGTGAAACGCACGATGGGACCCCCAGTGGCTCATATTTCATGTTAGCACGATGTTCGGTAATTGTCAAGGCTCGGTCTCGGAATCTGCGCCTCGCGCGGCCGAGGTGCCGCGCTCCTTCACAGCGCCAACTCTGCCCGCACCGTCCCGTTGCCCGGTTCGGCCGTCAGGGTGAAGCCCAGGGCTTTGCTGACCTTCTGCATCCCGTGGTTTTCCTGCAAGATCTCTGCGGTCAGGGTCGTCAGCTTTTCGTCGCGGGCGATTTGGATCAGGGACTGGAGCAGTTCGCTGCCCAAGCCTTTGTTTTGCATGGCGTCCTCGACAAGGACGGCGAACTCGGCGCGGGGTCGGTGGGGGACCTTGCTCAGGCGCGCGATCGCGACGATGCGACAGCGTGCGGTCGCGGGGTCGCGCGTCTCGGCGACGAGCGCGAGTTCGCGGTCGTAGTCGTTGAAGCAGACGCGCGTCAGTCGTTCGTGGGCGGTGCGGATGTCGAGCTTCACCTGCCCGAAGTAGCGCAGGCGCACCGTCTCCTCGCTCAGCGAGGCGTGGAAGTCGACCAACAGCGGTTCGTCTTCCGGGCGGATCGGGCGGATCGTGAACGGTTGGCCGTCGGTCGACGTCCAGCCGTGCACGTACTGCACGGGGTATGGGCGGATCGCCAGGCGCGGCAACCGATCTTCTGTCATGCCCGGGTCGTGCAGCACGACCCGCGCGTCGAGCGCCACGAGGTGGTCGGCGCTGACGCTGAGCGGGTTGATGTCGATCTCCTTAATGAACCGCTGTTCCACGACAAGCTGCCCGAACCGCACGAGCAACCGTTCGAGCGCCGGCAAGTCGACGGGCGCTCGGCCGCGCACACCTTTGAGGGCGTGGTAGATCTTCGTCTGTTCCATCATCCGTCGGGCAAGGGTCGCGTTGAGTGGAGGCAGCCCCAGGCTGCGGTCTTTGAAGACTTCGACGAGCTGCCCACCGGTGCCAAAGAGCAACACGGGCCCGAACTGCGGGTCGAGGGAACTGCCCAGGATCAGCTCGTAGGCGTCCGTCGTGCGGATGAACGGTTGAACGGTCACGCCCGCAAACGCGGCTTCACCACCGGCGTTGATCGCGCCGGTGCGGATGTCGTCAAACGCCTTGGTGACGGCGACCGCGTCGGCAAGGTTCAGCTTCACGCCACCGACGTCGGTCTTGTGGGTGATCGTCTCACTGTGCAGTTTCAGGACGACGGGGAACCCGATCTGCGTCGCCGCGATGACAGCGGCGTCGGGCGTGGTCGCGATGATTGTCGTGACGGTGGGAATGCGGTACGCCGTCAGGACCGCTTTGGACTCATACTCCGTCAGCAGGGTGCGACCGGCGTCGCGCGCGGCGCGGATGATCTGCTCGGCGCTCGCGCGCCCCCCAGCCTCGGCGAGCACACCGGCATCATCCGGTTCGATCGCGGGCGTCTCGTACAGGCCACGCAGGTTGTAGGTGTATCGCCACATGTAACTGAACATGCGGGCGGCGGTGTCGGGGTACGAGAACGTCGGGATGCCGCTGTGGTTCAGCAACTCCTCACCCGCGTGCACGTCCGGACCACCCATCCAACTGGCGAGCAGGGGTTTGGGGAAGGGATGCTGTATGTTGGCCAATGGTCGAAGCAGCTCGGCGGTCTGTGTCGGTTGGGTCATGTCCTGCGGCGTCAGGATGACGAGCAGGCCGTCACTGTCCGGGTCCTTGGCGGCGATCTCGATCGCCTTGGCGTAGCGGTCGGCGCCGGCGTCACCGAGGACGTCGATCGGGTTGTTGTGGCTCCAGGGCGCGGGCAGGAACGCATTGAGTTCCGCCATCGCGTCGGGGCCGATCGGGGCAAGTTCGCCACCCCCGGTGATGAGCGCATCGGTCGCGAGCACGCCGGGCCCACCGGCGTTGGTGACGATCGTCAATCGCGGACCGCGCGGGCGCGGTTGCTTGGCGAGCACTTCGGACATGTAGAACAGATCGGCGATGTTGTTCACGCGCAGCACACCACTGCGGCGAAATGCGGCGTCGATCACGTCGTCACCACCGGTCAACGACCCCGTGTGCGACGCGGCGGCCTTGGCGGCCTGTTCGGTGCGGCCGGGCTTGATGACGATGATCGGCTTGGTCAGTGACACCTCCCGCGCCGCCGACAGAAACGCCCGGGCATCCCCGATGCTTTCCATGTAGATGAGGATCGACCGCGTGCGCGGATCGCGACCGAAGTAGTCGATGAGGTCGCCCCACGACACGTCGAGCATTGACCCCGTCGACACGAACCCACTGAACCCCACCTGTTCGCGAAAGCTCCAGTCGAGGATCGCCGTCAGCAGGGCGCCCGACTGGCTCAGGAACGCGACGTTGCCCGGTTTGGCGATGCCCTTGGCGAACGTGGCGTTGAGGCCGACGATGGGGTTCATCACCCCCAGGCAGTTGGGCCCGATCAACCGGATGTTCCCCCGGCGGGCCTGCGCGAGCACTTGTTCTTCCAGCGCAACACCACTCGGGCCCATTTCCTTAAAGCCCGCCGAGATGACGATCGCGCCCTTCACACCGGCGTCGGCACATTGGCCCATGATTGCCGGGACCGTCGCCGCGGGGGTGACGATGACCGCTAGATCGATGGGTTCGGGCACATCGGCGATCGACTTGCTGGCGCGGATGCCCAGCACGTTGGGCCGCTTGGGGTTGACGGGGTAAATCGTCCCACCGAACGGTGTGCCGATCAGATTGCGCAGGACCGTGCGCCCGACACTGTTGACTGTCTCGGTAGCGCCGATGACCGCGACACTCCGCGGAGCGAAAATCGGGTCGAGCGGATGGCGATGCCCCCCCGTGATGGTGGTGGCATCCGTGGAAGCGAGAAGGTTTGCGTTCATCCTGAACTCCTGTGTGCTGAACACAATATTACGGGCAACGCGACCTGCAGGGGATGCTTCCAACGCAGGTCCTTGTCGATTTCATTCGTTTTTTCATCTTTGAAGGGTCGGGTCGTCGGTGCGGTTCAGGACGAACCCGGAGCAGAAGCACGAGCCGCAATAAAGGTGTTCGTCCATCGTTGAAGGGGTGTTAGTCGCGGTGGACGAAAACGATGTGCGCGTGGCACGGGTAAGTCCGGGCGGCGGGTGGGGCAAGACCTTTCAGGAGAACGAGATGCGATTTGGTGTAGCACTGACGGCAATGACGCTCGGACTGGCCGTGATGGCAGGAACCAGTTTTGCCCAGGATGGCCCCGGCCAGGGCCCTCCACCAGAGGGGCAGGGTGGTCCCGAAGGCCAACAGGGTGGCCCGGGTGGGGATCGTGGTGGACCGGGTGGTGGGGATCGTCCCCGATGGGATCCGGCGCAGATGCAACAGCGGGTGATGGAACGCATCAAGGATCAACTGAAAGCCCCGGACGACGAGTGGGCCGTTCTGCAACCGAAAATCGAGAAGGTTATGACCGCTCAGCGTAACCTGCGTGCCAGTGAGTTCGGTGGTTGGGGTCGCGGTCCGGGTGGCCCCGGTGGTGAGCAGCGACGCGGTGGTGGCGAAGGAAGCGGCCCCGGTGGGGTTGAACAACGTCGTGGGGGTGGTGAAGGTGGACCACGGCGCGAAGGTCAACCGCCGCAGACCGAACTCGGCAAGGCCGCAGCCGAACTGCGTACCGCAGTGCGGAGTGAGGACCCGAACGAATCGGACATTGAAGCCAAGCTGACGGCCCTCCGCGCCGCCAAGGTCAAGGCCGCCGACGAGCTGAAAACGGCTCGCGGTGAGTTGAAGGAAGTGCTGACGGTGCAGCAGGAAGCCGCACTGGTGCTGGCTGGCATGCTAGAGTAATAGAGGGTGCGCGACGCAGCGACCCCGCGATCGGGTTAGTCCGGTCGCGGGGTCGGTCGTCTGTTGCCGAACCCAACGGGCCCCGTTAGGACGACCACGCTGTACGCAGCGCTGAGCAAGATCAACAACACATCCGAGTACCGCGACGTCGGCATCCTGCTGGAAGACCGATCTCATTTCCACCACAGAACGCGCCGGTGCCGGCGCCGATGGAATAGCGAAGTTCTGCCACCGACGGTCTGCCCGACGTCGGGGCTTGATTACGTCTACACCTCCAATGGCATCTTCATGCCCGACCGCAATGTGCGGGTCATCCTGTACGATGCCTCCCCGGCCCACTCGGGCATAGGCTGGGCCGTCAGCATTCTGGAACCGGTCCCCGGCCAACCCCTCCAGACGCGCGTAATGGCGACCTCGGGAGAGCTCTTCCTGCTGCGACCTGCACACAAGTCGCGATAGGCAACTTTCAGATCAGATACGGGCGGGACGCCCGTGCTACGGGGAGGACTCGCGCAGGCGCGAGGGTGGCACGCCGAAGCAGGCTTTGAAATGTTTCGAGAAGTAATAGGGGTCGGAATAGCCAACACGTCGACCGATCTCACCGACCGGCTCGGCGGTGCCGCGTAGCAGCGAGGCAGCGGCGTGGAGGCGGCGGTGGATGAGGTAGGCGAGCGGTGTCGTGCCGTAGTGCCGCCGGAATTCCGTACAAAGGTGCCCGCGCGACAGGTCGGCCAGCCTGGCCAGATCGGTGAGCGTCACACGCTGCTCGTAGTGCGTGTCGATGTACCGTTTGACGCGGACCAATTGTTCGGATGGCACCCGTCGGGGGGGGCGGCGACCTCGGACGGCTTCACGGATGAGGTTCTCGATCAGGTTGCGCAGGATGACGACGTCTACCGCGTCACCGACGGTCGATTCCTCGTAGATCGCCAGAAAATGCCCGTCGAGCGTGGATGGGTCTGCAAGCGGCAACGGCTTTCCCTCCACCAACCCCGCCGCCGCGATTTGGCGGGTGATGACGCTGCCGTCGCAGTGAATCCATGAATGCTGCCAGGGTCGGCGCGGGTTGCCGTAGTGATGGGCCGCACCACTCGGCCAGAAGACAATCGCCGGCCCCGCCACGCGCTGGCGCTTGCCCGGTGGGCCGAAGTCAAAATCGTCGTAAAACAACATGAACAATCGGTCACCCGTCCCGGCGGGGCGTTCGATGACCGATGCGGGCATAGTCTCGTGAACGCCCACGCCGCGCAGGCTTAGACCGGGCGTTTTAATCATCGGGGCGTCGTGTAAGTAGCGAATGGATAGCATGGTGACCGGAACATCTTACAAAGGAATGGGAATGGACTCCATTCCAATATTGAAGCGACTTGCGCAGAGTATTGCCCATGAAATTCAACGGACTCGGCATGAACCTCGGGAACTTGTCACTGTTGTCGGATGCCAAAACGCGTTCGATCAGCCCCGAAAACTTTACGGGTGAGAAGGGCAAGGCGGGCATGGCCACCGAGGGGACGGGCGCGCAGTGCGCCCGTGACCTTGGTTCGGGGTGGAAGATCTCCCCATCGATTAAGATCGCCGCCGGTGAAGAAAGGTTGCTCGCGGACATTACCGGGCCGGGCGCCATCCAACAGATCTGGATGACATCCAGCTCGATCTGGCGGTTCACGATTCTGCGCATCTACTGGGACGACCAGCCAAACCCCAGCGTGGAGTGTCCGATCGGTGACTTCTTTGCCAGCGGGTGGAGCAACGGGTGGAGCCAGGGTGGCGCGACACGCTTTGCGCAGGTCACGTCGCTTCCGGTCTGCGTGAACCCGGGCAGCGCGTTCAACTGTTACTGGGAAATGCCTTTCCGCAAGCGGTGCCGCATCACACTGACGAACATCAACGACAAGGAGTCGACGCTCTACTACCAGATCAACTACACACTGACGGCGGTCCCCGAAGACGCCGCGTACTTCCACGCGCAGTTCCGCAGGACCAACCCCCTGCCGTATATGCAGGACTACACCATCCTCGACGGCGTGAAGGGCAACGGTCACTTCGTCGGCACCTACATGGCCTGGGGCGTGAACAACAATGGCTGGTGGGGCGAGGGGGAGATCAAATTCTTCATGGACGGGGACAAGGAATACCCCACCATCTGCGGCACGGGTACTGAAGACTACTTCTGCGGCAGCTACAACTTCGAAAACAAGGCAGCCAAGCCACCGCACTACCAAGAGTTCAACACGCCCTACGCCGGCGTGCCACAGGTCATCCGTGGGAACGGCGCCGGTGACATGTACGACGTGCAGCAACGGTTTGGCTTGTACCGCTGGCACATCATGGACCCGATTCGGTTCGACAAGGAGTTGAAGGTGACGATCCAGGCGCTCGGGTGGCGTTCGGGGGGGCGCTACCTGCCGCTGCAGGACGACATCGCGAGTGTGGCGTATTGGTACCAGGCGCTCCCGACGGCGCCGTTCCCGAAGTTGCCCGATAAGGATTATCTGGAGATCGTCTAGCGGGCATTTTGTCTGGACCGTCTCCAATGTACTCGTGGAAGAGGTTGGGTGAGGATGATTTCGGCCATGACTTTCCCCTTCCACCGACCGTCCGCTCACTCACCGGACCGCAATTGCTTCAAATCGCAATGCCCCTGGGAGGCATCGGCGCGGGATCGATCTGTCTGAACGGGCATGGCGGGCTGCGGATTTTTCCCGCGCGGTGGCGAGCTACGCGGTGCTGGGAAGTCGTCGTCCGCGCTGGTAAGGCGTGGCGGTCGAGCGTATAGAATTGGGTTATGGACGAAATTCGCGTTGGACTTTTCGGTACGGGTTGGATCAACAGTGTTCACGCCAAGGCGGTTCAGAAGCTGCCCGGGGTGCGCGTGACGGCGTTGTATAATCACAACCCGCAGAAAGCCCATGACTTCAACACGAAGCACACGGGTGGGGGTGCCGAGGTGTTCGACAGTTTCCAGAAGATGCTCGATGCTGAGATGATCGACGTCCTGTACGTCGCTATCCCACCCGGCGCGCACAATGGGGAAGTCGAAGCGGCCGCGGCCAAGGGCATTCACCTGATGCTCGAAAAGCCGATCGCGCTGTCGATGGAACGCGCCAACTCCATCGCGACGGCAATTCGTGACGCAGGTGTATTGTGCCAGATCGGGCACCACATGCGCCACACCGGCCCGGCGATGAAGCTGAAGAAAATGATCGACGACGGCTCGGCCGGTCGACCGGTGCTCATGCAGGGGCACTTCTTCGTCAACGGGCTGTTTTCCAAATGGTGGCGCGATCCCAAGCTGGGAGGTGGGCAGCTCGTTGAACAGTCGATCCATCTCTACGACCTGGCCCGATACCTTTTCGGTGACGCACAGACCGTCTGCGGGTTTGCGGACAATCTCGTGCACCGTCACATGCCCGACTACACCGTTGACGACGTCAGCGCCTCGACGATTCGCTTTGCCAACGGCGCTATCGCAAGCCTCTGCGCCGCCAACGCCGCCGACCCGATCAAAGGGTCGATCGCTGCGACGGTGCTGTGCGAGAAGGTCTGCGTAACGTTCCGCGGGTTTGACGAAGCAACGTTCGTCAACCACGGTGGGCGCGTCGGGCCGGACATGGACCCCGAGGCCATCGTCCGTGAAGAAGTGAAAAGCGACGTCAACTGCTATGACGAGCTGAGCGCCAACTTCCTGGGCGCGATACGCGGGACCGAGCGGTTGCGGTCGGACATTACCGACGGTGTCGAAGGCCTGCGTCTAGTGCTGGCTGCTGCGGCGTCGTCGGTGGCGGGGGGCATGCCGCAGTCTGTCGGTTAATGCAGACAAGGGCGGCACCCGTTACCCATTTTGCCTGCCTCGATTCACACGACGGTATATGTCGGCTTTAATGTGCGTTGTCAGGGGCACTGTTGGCCCGGTACGCTCCGAGTCGGACGACCGGTGGTAGATACTGCGGGTCGTCGTACCGTAAGACCGCCGGGCTCCGCGCCGCAATCTGCGACGAGTCGTTTTCATGGCCGATCCCATTCAACCGCATGTCGACTCTCCGGCTTTGTCCGAAGTCCCCGACGCCCGCATGCGCACGACGTTGCGCGACCGCGATGAGCGTTTGCGGCTGATCCTGCAAAGCGTCCGTGACTACGCGATCTTCATGATCGACCCTGCGGGCGTCGTCATGGACTGGAACGCCGGCGCCGAGTTGGTCTTCGGCTGGCCCGAGGCGGAGATCGTCGGTCGCGCCGCCGAGATCCTCTGGACCCCGGAAGACCGTGCCAAGGGTGTGCCGCAGGCCGAGATGAGCACCGCGCGGCAGGCCGGTCGCGCCGAAGCCGAGGGTTGGCGACAGCGCAAGGACGGCAGCCGGTTTTACGCCAGTGGCGTCATGGTGCCGACGTACGACGACGATCGCCGGTTGCGCGGTTTCACCAAGGTCTCCCGCGACCGCACGCAGGCGCGCCTCGCGACACAGGCGATCAAGCGTGCCGACGAGGCCGCCGAGCGCAGTCGCGACCAGATGGAGATGGTCGTCGCTGGCGCGAACGTCGGGGTGTGGTACTGCCCATTGCCCTTCGATCGGCTGGTTTGGGACGTAAAGGTCAAGGAGCACTTCCACCTCGCGCCCGACGCCGACGTGATGATCGGCACGTTCTACGATCGCATGCACCCTGACGACCGCGAGCGAACGCGTTCCGCGATCGATGAGAGCGTGCGGTTGCGCCAGCTCTACAACATCGACTATCGCACCGTCTCGCTCGACGGTGAGCACGTCAAATGGATCCGCGCGATCGGTCGGGCTTATTACGACTCGGCTGGCGATCCCATCCGGTTCGACGGCATCACGGTCGACGAGACGGCTCGCAAGCTGGCAGAGCTGGAACGGGCGGCCAGTGAGGAGCAGTTGCGGTTGGCGCTGGCGATCTCGCAGTTGGGGACGTTCGTGATCGACCTGCGCACGGACGTCGTAACCGTCAACGACCGCGGTCGCGAGATCTACGGCTGGGCGATCGATGAGTCGTTGACCTTCGCCAGGGTGCAGTCGCACTTTCACGTAGACGATTACGACCGAGTGATGGCGACCGTGGGCGCGGCGATGGACCCGCGCGGCCAAGGCGATTTCGAGGTCGAACAGCGCATCGTGCGGACCGACGGCGAGGTTCGCTGGCTTCGCGTGAGCGGTCGCGCGGGCTTCGAGGGGGTCGGTGGGCAACCGATGGCCGTCCGGTTCATCGGCACGTACCTGGACGTCACCGAGGCCAAGCTTGCCGAGACCGCGCTGCGCCAGAGCGAGGCGAACGCCCGTCAACTGGCCGAGTCCGAAAGCGCCGCTCGCGCCGAGGCCGAGCGCACCAGCCGGATGAAGGACGACTTTCTCGCGACCCTCAGTCACGAGCTGCGCACCCCGCTGAACGCGATCGTCGGGTGGGCTCAGATCCTGCGCAACGGGAGTATCACGGCCGAAGACCTCGAAGAGGGACTTTCGACGATCGACCGCAACGCGCGGGCGCAGACGCAGATCATTGAGGACCTGCTGGACATGAGCCGCATCATCAGTGGCAAGATCCGGCTCGACGTCCAGCGGGTCGACCTCGCGGCGATCGTGCAGTCCGCAGTCGACACGCTCCGACCCGCTGCCGACGCCAAGGGCATTCGGGTGCAGACGGTGTTCGACCCGACCACTATGCCCATCAACGGCGATCCCAACCGCCTGCAGCAGGTGTTCTGGAATCTGCTGAGCAACGCGATCAAGTTCACGCCCAAGGCCGGCCGCGTGCAGGTGGTGTTGCAGCGGGTGAACGCGCACATCGAGATCGGCGTCAGTGACACGGGTGAAGGCATCAAGCCCGAGTTTCTTCCCTTTGTCTTCGACCGTTTTCGCCAAGCCGACGCCACGACCACGCGCCGGCACGGTGGCTTGGGGCTGGGCCTGTCGATCGTCAAACAACTGGTCGACCTGCACGGTGGCACGGTGCACGTGAAGAGCCCGGGCGTCGGGCAGGGGTCGACGTTCAACGTGCAGTTGCCGTTGATGGCGCTCCATCCCGAGCCGGACCCCGAACGTGAGCACCCGCGCGCGCCGGCAACGTTGAAGGAACAGCACGATGCCTGCGTCAGCCTCGACGGTGTCCGCGTTCTGGCCATCGACGATGAGCCCGACGCGCGGGTGGTGCTGCATCGCCTGCTGACCGACTGCGGCGCGGTCGTCGAGACGGCCGGCAGCGTCGCCGAGGCGCGCCAGTGGTTGACGAACGACCGGTTCGACGTGGTCGTCAGCGACATCGGCATGCCGAATGAGGACGGTTACTCGCTCATCCGCTGGCTGCGTTCACTGCCGGTGGACAAGGGTGGCCAGACCCCGGCGGTGGCGTTGACGGCGTACGCGCGGACGGTCGACCGCATGAATGCCTTGCGCGCCGGTTACCAGATGCACGCCGTCAAACCGATCGAACCGGCCGAACTGCTGCTGATCGTCGCCAGCCTCGTGGGACGCCGGTCTGAATGACGGGTTACAGGCATCCAGTCAAATATCTGCGCGGATTTGGAATGGCAGGTTACGGGACGTTGCGGCGAAGATCGCGCGGCGTCGGCACCGGTGTAAATGATGGTAGTGGAATTCGCCCGTTTGACCGGATTTCCGTCGCGGGTACGATCTGCGCTCCCAACGCGTCGCGGTGAACCGTGTCTATTGTCTGCGCGCTGAACGTGGGTCCGTGGTTCGGATTGATCGTCGGAAGAGCTAATCAAAGGAGTCTCCATGAACGTGAACGTCGTCCGTCGCCGTATCGCCGCCGTTGGGTTGGCCGTTTCACTGGCTTGTGCGTGTGTTGCCGGGGCGCAGGTGCTGCAGCAGCTGCCCGCCGACACGCTGGTCGTGGTCCGCGTGGCAAACCTCGGCAAAGTCTCGGCCAAAGCCGGTGACCTGGCCAAGAAGCTGGGGCTGGACCAGATGTCCCCCGACGCCGCAGACCCGTTGAAGGCGCTTGAGGCCAAGCTGGGCATCAAGCAGGGCCTGGACGTCAACGGCGAGATGGCCATGGCGTTCATCGACCCCGACAAGACCGGCGCGCGCGACAAGTCGTTCGTGTTTCTGATCCCGGTCAGCGACTACAAGGAATTCCTCGGCAACTTCGCTGATGCGAAGACCGAAGGGGACATCACCGAGACGACGACGCCCGAGGGTGAGCCCGCATTCGTCAAAGAGTGGGGCAAGTACGCTGCCGTCAGCCCGTCGAAGCTGACGCTCGCTGCCAAGCCCACGGGTGTGAAACCCGAGGGTTCGTTTGCGAACAAGGAACTGGCCGAGAAGGACGTGGTGATCTTCGCGAATTTCACGGCGCTGCGGCCGATGATGCTCAGCGCCATCCAGAAGAACCGGACGTTCTGGCTTGCCGAGTTGGAGAAGGACGTGCTGGCCGCCCCGGCGCGGATGAACGCCGACGAGGTCGACCCCAACGACCCCAACGCGGTCGATGAGGAAACCGCCAAGCGCCAAGCGATGGCCAAGAAGTTCCTGCCCGTCATGAAGGCAGCGGCGAACAAGGGCATCGATATCATGGAGGCGTTCGCGAAGGACGCGACCAGCGCCACCTACAGCCTGAACCTGACCGATGCGGGCATCAACAGCACGCTGGCGGCGGAGTTCAAACCCGACACGTACGGTGGGAAGCTGCTGTCGACGCTCAAGGGCTCCAGCGGGTCGCTGCTGAGCGGCCTGCCCGCAGCCAAATACCTGGTGTACGGTGGCATGGCGTGGGATTCGAAGGCCTTAGCGCCCGCGTGGAACGATCTGGTCTCACCGGTGCTGAAGGAACTGAACACCATCGACGACGCCGACACCAAGGCGATCGCCGGTGTGATCGTGGCCGCCGAAAAATCGATCGGCGCCGCGACGGGCTACACGTCGGGCCTGTTTGCCCCCAAGGGCCAGTTGATGCAGGAAGCGATCCTCCAGCAGATCAACATCGTGCGCGGTGACGCGGACACCATCGCTTCAGCCCAGAAGGAACTGATGGCGGGTCAGGAACAGATCATGTCGATCTTCCAAGGCCAGGGCATCGGCTCGATGAAGACGACCTGGACACCCGCAGCGAGGCAGGTCGACGGTGTGACGTTCGACGCGTTCAAGTCGGAAATGGCCGCCGACCCGGCGAGCCCCGAAGCAGCGCAGATGCAGCAGATGATGAGCATCATGTACGGCCCAGAGGGCGTCTCGGGCGTCAGTGGCAAGCTGGACGACAAGACGGTCCTGATCGCGTCGGGCGTGTCGGCGGCCAACCTCAGCGCGGCTATCAAGTCGGCCAAGGCCAATGAAGAAGTGCTGAGCAAGACCGAACCGGTCAAGGCAACGGCCTCTCAGTTGCCCAAGACCCGCATCGCTGAGTACTACATCGCTGTCGACGTCATCCTGAACACGGCCATGGGCTACGCCCAGCAGAACGGCCTGCCGTTCAACGTCAACTTCGGTGAGAACCTGCCCCCGGTCGGCATGACGCTCGCGACCGACGGCCCGGCGATCCGTGGTGATTTCCATGTCCCCACACCACTCATCCAGAGCGTGACCAGCGCCTTCATGCAACTGTATGCCAACTTCGCCCCTCGTGGTGGTGGCCCTCAGCCTCAACCACCGGCGGACAATGGTGGTCTGTAAGAGTAAGTTTTGAAAGACGAAGGCTGAAGGATGAAAGGGCTAAGGCCACTTCTCCTTCAGCCTTCTTCGTTGGATAAGAAGGAATGGCGCGTTGCCTCTTTTCCCTTTTCATCCTTCATCCTTCATACTTCATCCTTACTCATCATGCGCATCCTCGGCATCGATCCTGGCCTGCAGTTGACCGGTTACGGTGTGATCGAGTCGCATCCGTTCCGCCCGAAGCTGATCGATGGTGGGGTCATCCGCTTGCAACCGAAGACACCGATCCCAAGCCGTCTGGTCGAATTGGACCGTGAACTGGACCAGATCATCGTGGAGCACCGCCCGGCGATCGTTGCGGTTGAAATGCTCTACGCGCATTACAACCACCCGCGCACCGCGATCCTCATGGCCCACGCGCGCGGGGTGATCCTGCTGGTTGCGGCGCGACACGGGTGCGCTATCGAGCAGATCAGCGCCAATCGCGTTAAACAAGCTGTCAGTGGTCATGGCCATGCCAGCAAGCACCAGATGCAACGGGCGGTGCAGGCGATCTTCAACCTGAAAGACCCACCAGACCCACCCGACGTCGCCGACGCACTGGCCGTGGCGATCTGTTGTGGCATGAGCAGTGTCGTGGACCGCGCCGCGCAGCCCATGGAGGACGACGTCGCGCCTGCGCAAGAGACGTGATCGTTCACGTAGCACGTGCGTTTCGACCGTGGAGCGGCGGTACTCCGTCGTGTCAAGCCGTACTCGGCCCGAGCTAACGAGCGCAAGCGATTTTCTTCCTCCAAGAACGAAAATCGTTCGTCATGGTTTCGCTTACGCGATTAATTCTTCGGACGGCGTACCGTCGGACGTGTCGGTGTTCTGGCACCATGGGCGAACCGCCGAAGCTACGGTGAAGGGGGCGTTGCCGTGCCAATCACCCGTTGCTCGTCTACAATTACCGCTTCATGATTTCTGCGCTCACCGGCACGTTAAAACGAGTTGAAGACGATCGCATTCACGTCGAGTGCGGGCCGCTTCTCTATGAACTGCTCATCCCGGCGGTCGACGTGACCAACCTGCACACCAGTGTTGGTCAGGAGATGACGTTCCACACGATCTTCTACCTCGCGGGGGATCCGAGTCGTGGGGGGCTTGAACCGACGCTCATTGGCTTCCTGCGGCCGGCGGACAAGCAGTTTTTCGAGCTTTTTACGACCGTCAAAGGGATCGGCCCGCGCAAGGCGCTCAAGGCCCTCACGCAACCGACCGGCGACATTGCCGCTGCGATTGAATCGAAGGACACGCGATATCTCAGTGGCCTTGGTGGCATCGGTAAGCGCACGGCCGAGACGATCGTTGCGGAGCTGCTCGGTAAAGCCGGCAAGTTTGTGCTGACCGGCATCCCAGGCGAAGGACGAGCCGCTGCGACGACCGTCAACCGGCGCGCCCAAGCTGAGGAAGATGCGATCGCCGGGCTGATGGCGCTCGGTGAGCGCCGCGCTGATGCCGAACATTTTCTCGATCGGGCCAAACAATCCAACCCGTCTCTTACGTCCACCGATGTCCTGTTACGCGAAATGCTGCGCCTGCGAACGGTGCGCGGATGAACGTGATGCTTAAACTGCTCATCATCGGCTCGGCAGGATTCGCCGGTGCCATCGCGCGGTTCGGCGTCCACTCACTGTTCGGCCGGTTTGGAATCGATTTTCCGCTTGGCACATTGGTTATCAACGTACTCGGTAGCTTTGCACTGGGTTGTCTGATCGGGTCCGATGCGGGTCGGGGCGTGGTGCCCGAATACGTCCGGCTGATGATTGGCGTCGGGTTCCTCGGCGCGTTCACGACGTTCTCGACGTTCTCTGCCGAGGGAGATCAACTGCTGCGCGACGGCCGGGCGTGGACGTCGGTCGGTTATCTCGCCGCCAGTGTCGTGCTGGGTGTCATCGCGGCTCGCGGTGGGTATATGCTTTGTCGGTGAACAGGACAGCCTAGCGTGCGATTGCGATCGGCATGGGTGATGTTACAAGGTGGCTATGGCACGTGAGCGCATCGTTGGTGGTGAAAGCCAGGGCCCGGAAGAGGTCAACTATAACTATGCGCTGCGCCCGCAGAAGTTCGAGCAGTACATCGGTCAGCCGACGCTGATCCGCAAGCTGAAGATTGCCGTCGACGCCGCCAAGGGGCGCGGTGAGCCGGTCGAGCACGTGCTGTTGCACGGCCCACCTGGGTTGGGCAAGACGACACTCGCGCATGTTGTCGCTAACGAGATGGGCGCGAAGGTTCACGTGACCAATGGACCCGCGATGACAAAGGGGGCTGACCTCGTCGGCATTCTGACGAAATTGCAGCCGGGCGACGTGCTGTTCATTGATGAAATTCATCGACTGCCCGCGATTGTAGAAGAATATCTGTACCCTGCGATGGAGGACTACAAGGTCGACGTGACGATCGACGCTGGCATGCACGCGCGGACGATCACGATGCCGATCCCACAGTTCACGCTGATCGGCGCGACCACACGTATCGGCCTGCTGACCGGCCCGATGCGCAGTCGGTTCGGCATCGTCAACCACATCGAGTTTTACACGCCCGAGGCGCTGCACGAGATTTTGAAGGTGAACGCGGTGTCGCTGAAGATGCTGACGCCGGACGACGCGCTGTGGGAACTAGCCGGCCGCAGCCGGGGTACGCCGCGTATCGCCAATCGCCTCTTGCGTCGCGTGCGCGACTTCGCCGCGGTGGAGGCCAAGGGCAAACCGACGCTGCCCGTGACCAAGGCGGCGCTGGAACTGGAAGGCATTGACGCCAAAGGCCTGGACGAACAGGACCGCCAATTCCTCCGCACGCTGATCGAGGTCTATGACGGCGGCCCTGCGGGTATCGAGGCGATCGGCGCCAGCATGGGTGAAGAGGTGGAGACGCTTGTCGACGTCATCGAGCCGTTCTTGCTTCAAACCGGTTTCGTGACGCGCACGCGCCAGGGTCGCCGCGCGACGAAGCAGGCGTATGAACACCTGAATCTGAAGTGGAAACCCCCCGCGGATTTCGAGAACGGAAAGGGTTTGTTCCAAGCGGGCGAGTAGTTCTCTATAGCATTTTCAAATCCTTCGGGGTGTTTTTATGCATAGCTGTCATCCCGATGGGAGCGGTAGCGACCTGAGGGATCTCGATGAGACGAGTGGTTCTGCCCGGTCGAGATCCCTCAGGTCGCTACCGCTCCCTTGGGGATGACACACTGGGTGAGGATGACCCTACTCTAGATGAATGGGCGTCGAGCCCGTCCCAGCCACCACAACATCGCAAGCGGCGCCAACCGACCGAAGAGCATCGCAATCGTCAGGATGTGCAGCGGTGGGCCGACCAGTGAGATCGGGTCGTGCGACAGGCCGACGGTTCCCAGCGCGCTGATCGCCAGGAAGAGCAACCGGTCCCCCGCGCCCTGGCCGGCGGTTGCGACGAGGGCGAGCACGGTCACACCGACCGCCAACGCGTACATAGCGATCCAGACGCACACGATCGCGAAAGGTCTGCCCGCAGGCGCGCCGGTGAACGATCTGCGGACGCCGGTCCATAGCGTCGCGAAGGTTGTAACGAACAGTCCACCCCCGGCGCTGCCCGGGCAAGCGCCGATCAGCATCAACCCCATGACGCACCACGAGACGCCGGTGGGCCAAGTCGACAGTGGCACGATGTCCAGCCCCAGTGACCGCGCGTCGACCGCCGACACCGACGCCATCATCGCAGCGCGAGGTGGGACGTCACCGTATTCGAAGAAAAACAGGCCGAGCATCCCCACCACACCGAGCAGGTACACCGCCGCCGTCAGTTTCGTCGAGATGTCGGTGTGTGCTGACAGTGGATTGCGCCGCAGAAGCCAGTTCCACAGTTCCAGAATTACCGGAATGCCCAACCCACCGAGCACGGTCAGTGGCAGGATGATCACATGCGTCGCCCACGACGTTGCGTCGGGCAACCGGCCCCAACTGACGCCACTGTTCGCAAACGCCCCAATCGCCAACTGGGCCGCGGGGATAACACTGTCGGTGATCGGGAGGAAAAAAGGTGTAACACCGAACAGTAGAAACGCCTCAATGACCAGCGTCGTGCGCATGATCTGCCGATCGGTGTAATGCAGCCCGATCGCCCGGCAGAGCAGGTGCCCACCCATGACCAGCGCGTAAAATGCACCGAAGACCGTCAGCAGCAGGATGACCATCCGGCCCGGCCACAGCAGGCTCTCCATCCCCGCGCCAGAAAACCCCGTCAACGTCGCAGCGTTGACGGCGGTGAACAGCGCCCGGTCGGGCGTCATCTCATTCCCCTCGCTCGAACCGATCGTGGGGAGCAGGAACGCGCCGATGACGATCGAGATCAACCAAAGGGGCGTAAGCCAGCCGATGAGCGTTGAAGGCGGGTCAGAATCGGAATCGGAAGAGAGGAGCATGGTGCCAAGAGGGATAGGTGGTCGGCCTCTCTCCCATGTACTGATGGGAGAGGCGATCTTCAGGGTCATTTTGAATGACGAGCGACTGTTGTCAGTCGAAATCACCCTCATCCTGACCTGTCCCGGCGTACCGGGAATGAGGCCGGAGAAAGATCACTTGCTGTATACCTTTTCCGGGTCAAACACCTTTTTCCCGACGATCTTCCACTCGGTCGAGTCCGTCTCGTCGCGCTGGCGGTAGAAGCAGGAATAGTAACCGTCATGGCAGGCGGCGCCCTGTTGTTCGACCTTGATGAGGACGACGTCGAGATCACAGTCGGTCTGGATCGACTTCACATCCTGCGTGTGGCCACTGCTCTCTCCTTTGAGCCATAGTTTGTTTCGGCTGCGCGAGAAAAAGTGCGTTTTGCCGGTTTCCAAAGTCTTTGCGAGTGAAACGCGGTTCATAAACGCGAACATCAGCACTTCACCGGTCGCATGATCCTGAATGATCGCGGGGATGAGGCCGTTGGCGTCGTACTTCAAGGAGTCGAGCAGGGCAGAGGTCATGATGTCAGAAGTTTAAGGGTAGGCATCTTTTCTGCCAAACGTTGGAGGGGCGCTTCAAAGAAACAGCGGACGCACAGCCGGTCCGTAGGAAGCGAGCGCCCACGAATCGGCATGAAAGAGCACGTATGAATTCGATCCGCATTTTCTTATTCGTGCTTCCTTCATACCGATTCGTGGGGAGCAAGCCTTTCTCTGGGTCCATTTCACCTCGAGTGTAAATCGGTCTTACCAACTCAATTCTTTGAGAAGCCGGTCCACGATGACGTCCACGGCCCGCTCGGGGATGTCGCGACCCTCCTTGAGGGCGGTCAGGACCTCTTCACGATCGTGGGACGGGTCGACGCCGGGGCCGATGTCGGCCAGGCGGTTGAGGATGACTGAACTGGGTTGACGGTAGGGTTGCGTTTGTGGCTGCATGGGATTCATTTCTCCGAGTCCGGGGGCGCCGCCTGACATCGCGGTGCATGGCGTTCACACAACAAACGTGGGGCCATTCGTGCCGGCCCATCAAGCCCGATAATCTCGCGGGATTCAGTGCTTAAGGTGACGTGTGCGCCATAATTCCTTAAGTGCGACAACGGCCCCACGACACGCCGACGCAATTCCTGCCGACCTGGCGCAGTTCAACGGCGCGTGTAAACCGACCCGGATCGCACCTATAATGCCTTCCCTATGTTTGACGCTTTAACCGACCGCCTGTCCGACGCCTTACGCAGCCTGAGTGGCAAGGGGCGTATCTCCGACGAAAACGTGCGTGACGCCATTCGCGACGTACGCACCGCGCTGCTCGAGGCCGACGTAAACTTCGCGGTCGTCAACGACTTCGTGAAGGCCGTGGCCGAGAAGGCTCAGGGGCAGGAGGTCATCAAGAGCCTGCAGCCGGGCCAGTTGATGGTCAAGATCGTTTATGACGAGCTCGTCAATTTGATGGGCCCCGTCGACACGAAGATCTACACCGTTTCGCCCGGCCCCACGGTCATCATGATGTGCGGCCTGCAGGGCAGTGGTAAGACGACCACCTGCGGCAAGCTTGCGCTGACGTTGAAGAACAAGGGATTGAACCCCATGCTGGCCGCTGCGGACCTGCAACGACCGGCGGCGGTCGAGCAGTTGCGCGTCATCGGGTCGCAGGTTGGTGTGCCTGTGTACACCGACGACAGCAAGATCGCCCCGCACGGTCATGTCGCAAAAGGCGCCGCGGTCGCGGTCTGCAAGGCGGCGATCAAATATGCGAAGGATAATGGCCGTGACATCGTCATCCTCGACACCGCCGGCCGATTGGCGATCGACGAAGAGCTGATGGCCGAACTGCGCGACGTGAATGCGCAGGTCGCGCCACACCAGGTCTTCCTCGTCCTGGACGCCATGACCGGTCAGGACGCGGTTGAATCAGCGAAACGTTTCAACGAACAGCTCGAAATCGATGGTTTGATCCTCACGAAGTTCGACAGTGACACGCGCGGTGGCGCGCTGCTGAGCGCCAAGGTTATCACCGGCAAGCCGGTCAAATATCTCGGCATCGGTGAAAAGCTCGACCGTCTCGAAGAGTTCCGCCCTGAGGGCATGGCCCAGCGGATTCTGGGCATGGGCGACATCGTCGGCCTGGTCAACGAGGCGATGGAGAAGTTCGACCAGGAACAGACGGCCAGGCTCCAGGAAAAGATGGAGAAGGGCCAGTTCACGCTCGACGACTACATGGCCCAGATGACGCAGGTGAAAAAGCTCGGGCCCATGGGCAAAGTGATGGGGATGATCCCCGGCATGGGCGAATTGTCGAAGAACCTTGGACAGAACGAAGGGCTGATCGAGTCGCAGATGGGCCGGATGCACGCCATCTACAACTCGATGACCAAGAAAGAGCGAAGAAACCCCGACCTGCTCGACGGCAACCGCCGCCGCCGCATCGCAACGGGCGCGGGTGTGCAACCACCCGAGGTCAGCCAGTTCGTCAAGCAATTCGAGATGACGCGCGGCGTCATGCGATCGTTCACCGGCATGGGCGTCGGTGGCAAGATGAAAGCCATGAAGCAAATCATGGGTGGTGGGCTGGCAGGGCTCGCGCAAGGCACTGGCATGCTTCGGACAAAGAAGGGCGGGCATATGGAGAAAAAGGATCGGAATAAGAAGAAGAAGCGGTAGAATTGACCTGGGGAACGTGACGAAAGGCACTCACTATGGCAGTCCAACAGCTGACGATTACCGCAGAACAAGACGTCATCCAGCGAGCTGAGATGGTGGCAGCAGCGCGTCAAACGACCATCAGTGAGATGGTACGTGAGTTCCTTGAATCTGTCGGTCGGCACCAACTGTTTGACGAGTCGAAACTTCCACCGCTCACGCGCGCAGCGTTGGGCATGGCCAAAGGTGTGTCGGTCTCGAATCGCCACTACAAAGAAATTCTGGCCGAGGAGATGTCAGAGAAGTACGAAGGGCTCAAATGAAAGTCCTCGTGGACACGAATGTCCTGCTGGACGTTTTGCTGCGGCGGGAACCATTCTTGAAGGAATCGGCGCTCGTCTGGGCCGCGATTGAAGAAGGCCGCGTCGAAAGCTTTGCAGCAGCCATTAGCTTTAACAATATTTTCTACATTGTGCGCAAGGAGCTCGACGCGACGCGTGCGCGAGAAGCTATGGTGATTCTTTCGAGGTTACTGTCCGTTGCCAGGGTGGACGCACAGGTGATTACCGACGCGATCTCTAGCAAAAACGCCGACTTCGAAGATGCCATTCAGGAGATTTCCGGACTTCGTGCGGGCGCAACGCATATCGTCACTCGCGATCGCACTGGGTTCGAAGGTGGACTGTTGACCGTACTATCCCCAACCGAGTTCCTTGCGTTCGTCGGGTTGAATGGCTGAGGCCGACAGGGGATCAGCTCATGCCCATCATCTCCAAAATCTCCGAACAGAAGCGGCGCGAGAATCGGCGGAACATTTACATAGATGGGGAGTTCGCGTTCGGTGTGAACTTGAATGTCGTCGCGAAGTTCAGGTTGCGCGAGGGGATGACGCTGACAACCGACGAAGTTGCCGAGATCGCGCAAGGCAAGGTGCGGCAGGAATGTTTCGATCGGGCGATGCGATCCCTGGAAAGCCGATTGCACAGCCGGTCGGAACTGAAGCGCAAGCTGATGCGGCACGAGTACGGTGACGCGGTTGTCGAGGGCGTGCTGAGCGACCTCCAGCGGCTTGGTTACATCGACGACGCGCGGTTCGCCAAGTCCAAGGCGTTGTCGGCGGCCCAGCACAAGCACCATGGCAAGCGCCGCGCGATGATGGAACTGATGCGCAGCGGTGTGAAGGGGGACGTCGCCAAGGTCGCGCTGGACGAGGTGTACGATGCAACCGACCCCGTCGCCGAGGCCAAAGCGCTGGCCGAGAAGCAGAAGGCGCGATTGCAGCGGCTCGATCCCGCTGTCGCGAGGCGGCGATTGGTGGGCATGTTGCAGCGGCGGGGGTTTGACTACGAAGCGATCAAGCCAGTCGTCAACGCCATGCTCGGTTCGCGTTAACGGGTCCCGATGAACGCTCCACCGGACGACTTCGATCACTGCGCGTATCCGTCGCTAAACCCACGGGTCCGGTTGACGGTCATGCCCGAGCATCCGTGCCCCTATTTTTCGCATCGGGTTGCGCAGTATCGGGCTTGTCGCGCCGAAAGCATTCCCGGATCGTTCTACCACGACCTAATGGACGCCAACTTTCGTCGCAGTGGCACTATCTTGTATCAACCCATCTGCCGTGGGTGCCGGTTGTGCGTTCAGATCCGCGTGCCGGTCGAGCGGTTTGCCCCGAGAAAATCGCAACGGCGGTGCTGGCGGCGGAATGCCGACCTCACGCTCACGTTCAATGCGCCGCAGCTGACAGAGGAAAAGTTCGACCTTTACCGCCGCTACCTACGCGACTGGCATCAACCCGACCGCGAGGGTGGCGATCGCGAAGAACCGACGATCGAAGACCTCCAGCGGTTCCTGTACGAATCGCCGGTCGAGACGATCGAGTTCACCTACCGTGATGCAAGTCACAGGCTGCTTGCAGTCGGCATCTGCGATGTGTGCGCTGAATCATTGAGCAGCGTCTATTTCTTTTTTAATCCTGCGGATTCTTC
>JBBRHE010000021.1:0-27383 GCA_038223165.1 Tepidisphaerales bacterium | reverse complement strand
CCGGCTTGTTGGCGGCGGCGAGCATGGCCATGCCCTGGGCGTAACTGCAGATCTTGCTGCAATAGAGGGCGTCCTTCACATCGTTGTTGTATGCTTTGAGGTCGCCGGTGAATTTCTTCGGTTGCGGGCCACCGAGGACCTTGCTCGCGGCGACGCGCTCGTCCTTGGCCATGCTCAGCTCGCGCGCGTCCACCGCGGCGGCGATCGTGGGGATGGGTGTCAGCAGGTTCAGCGCCGCCTGGATCGTCCACGTGCCCGTGCCCTTCATGCCGACGACGTCACGGATCTGCTCGACCAAGGCCCCGCTGCCCTCGGGGTCCTTGTAGTTGATCACTTTTTCGGTGATTTCAATCAGGAAGCTTTGCAGTTCGCCCTTGTTCCACTCGGCGAAGACATCCTTTAATTGTTGATTGTTCAAGCAACCGACATTCTTCAACAGGTCATACGCCTCGGCGATCAGCTGCATGTCGCCGTACTCGATGCCGTTGTGGACCATCTTGACGAAGTGGCCCGCCCCACCGTCACCACAATACGTCACGCACGGCACGCCATCGCTCGGCGCCTTGGCGGCGATCTTTTCGAGGATGGGCCGCAAGTGCTCGTAGCTCTCACGATCGCCACCGGGCATGATGCTCGGACCCCAGAGCGCACCCTCTTCACCCCCGCTGACGCCCATGCCGAAGAACTTGATGCCGGTGTCCTTCAACGCAGCGCTACGGCGTTCGGTGTCGGTGAACAGCGAGTTGCCACCGTCCATCACGATGTCCCCGGGCTCGAGGAACGGCTTGAGTTCGTCGATGACCATGTCGACCGGCTTGCCCGCCTTGACCATGATCAGAATACGCCGAGGCTTTTCGAGCGACGCGACGAATTCCTTGATCGTGTGCAGCCCCTTGGCGTTCTTGCCCTTGGCAATCTCGGCGATGAAGTGATCGGTCTTGCTCGTGGTGCGGTTGTAGACCGAGATCGGAAACCCGTTGCGCTCGATGTTGAGCGCGATGTTCCGACCCATGACTTCCAGACCGATGATGCCAAACGCTTGCCCAGGCATTGTGTTTCCTTGTCGTTAAGTGGCCGGGCACATTGTGGGGGTAAGTGCGAAATGTGGCAATGGCTCGTGCGAGTTGAAACCTGCCCGAACTCAAACGCAGAGACGCGAAGGCGCGAAGGACGCGAAGGCAGAAACGCGAAGGAAGACCGGGATCACCGTATTCACTTCGCGCCGTCTTCGCGCTCTTCGCGCCTTCGCGTCTCTTCACTGCGGACAACGAAAACAACCCGTTCCACGGCCAGCCCATCTGGTTCACAACGCCGCAAGCGGATATCCTGCCTGGTCATGAACATTCCGTTGCTCAAGCAATTGTCCGAAGCGCCCGGCGTGCCCGGCCGTGAGGAACGCGTCCGTGAGATTCTCACCAAGCACGCCAAACCGCTTTTTGACGAGATTTCAACCGACGCGATGGGTTCGCTCATCTGCGTGAAGAACGCCAAGGCCAAAAACGCCCCACGCGTGCTCTTTGCGTGTCATATGGATGAGATCGGATTCTACGTCCGCCATATCGACGACAAAGGTTGGGTGCGAATTAGCAACGTCGGTGGGTTTGACATGCGCAACCTACTGGCCCGGCGCGTGCGCATTCAGGCCAAGGATGGAGACCTCATCGGTCTGATGAACCCCAGTGGGCGTCCGCTGCACATTGCTAAGGATGAGGACAAGAAAAAAATCCCCGAGATGGGTGATTTCATTATCGACCTGTGCCTGCCCGCCGACCAGGTGAAAGCCAAGGTGCGCGTGGGTGACCCGGTCACGCTGATTCAGGAATTCCTTGAGATCGGCAACTGCGTTACCGGCAAGTGCCTCGACAATCGCGTCGCGACGTTCGTCATCATCGAGGCGATGAAGAAGGTCAAGAAGCCCAGGTACGAGATTGTCGTCGCGTTCACCGTGCAGGAAGAGGTCGGCCTGCGCAGCGCGGGGCCGGCGGCGTTTTCGACCGACCCGGACATCGCGATCGCAATCGACACGACGCTGTGCGTCGACACGCCTGGTGTGCCGGAAGACGAACGTGTGACCAAGCAAGGGGACGGCGTGGCGCTCAAGATCGCTGACGGCGCGAGCATCTCGCATCGCCCACTCGTCGACGAATTTGAAGCCGTTGCAAAGAAGAACAAGATCCCCTACCAGCTTAGCCTCCTGCCCCGCGGTGGCACCGACGCCGCCGCCATGCAGCGATCGCGCAACGGCATCCGCGCAATGACGATCGCCATCCCGACCCGGTACATTCACACCGTGACGGAATCGATCCACAAAAAGGACCTGCAGGCCTCGATCGATTTGGTGGCGGCTTGGCTGGAGGCGTAGGAACGTAAAGAATGCCGGCTCTGACCCGTCTCCCGTGTACTCATGGGACAGGTCAGAGCGAGGGTGATTTGGAGCTGCGAGCGGTTCCCCCTTTTTGGCAACAACTGATCCGCTCGCCGTCCCTAATGCACCCTCACCCAGCCTCTCCCGGAGTAATAGGAGAGGAGTCAACGGAGAAGAAACCATGGCCACTTCATTAGCTGTTCAGATGTACACGCTTCGTGAGTTCACCAAGACCCCTGCCGACATCGCCAGGACGTTGGCGCGTGTGAAGAAGATGGGATACGACGCCGTGCAGTTGTCGGCGTTAGGACCGATCGACGCCAATGAACTGGCGAAGATCCTCAAAAACGAGGGCCTCGCGGTCGCTGCGACGCACACCGGCATGGACCGCATGCGCGACAACACGCAGCAGGTCATCGACGAGCACAAACTCTGGGACTGTTCACTGACCGCGATCGGTGGGTTCTGGCCAAAGGAAGAGTGGTCCGAAGCGACCTGGACGCACTTCATCGCTGACTACAGTGCCATTGCGAAAAAGTTTGCAGGCAGCGGCGTCAGCATCGGTTACCACAACCACCAGCAAGAGTTCCGCAAGGCCGGCAGCAAGGTCGCGCTGCAGCGTGTGCTTGAGGAGTGCGACCCCTCCGTCTGGATGGAGATCGACACCTACTGGGTCACTGTCGGTGGGGGTGACCCCGCAGCGTGGATCGAAAAGTGCAAAGGGCGCGTCCCCGCCGTCCACTTTAAGGATTTGGGCATCAAGGAAGGCAACGCTCAGTTCATGATGGAAGTCGGTGAAGGCAACCTCAACTGGCCCGGCATCATCAAGGCCTGCAAGAACGCCGGTGTGAAGTGGCACATCGTCGAACAAGACGTCTGCTATCGAGATCCGTTTGAGAGTCTGGAGATCAGTTTGAAGAATCTGAAAGCGCTGGGGTTGAGCTAGGCATTGCCTGACGAATCGTTTGGCCACGGATCAGCGCACGCTGCGTGTGTCATCCCGAGGTGAGCGGTAGCGACCCGAGGGATCGATTCCGGGGGGCGTTTCCGGCATGTCCGATCCCTCACATCGCTACCGCTCCGTTCGGGATGACAACCCGGGGGTCCGGATGATTCGTCAGACTGCGCCTGGAGAAGGCCCTTCGGACACGGCCTCCGACTCCTCTCCGGGTACGCCGGGAGAGGCGCAGAATGAGCGTGCGCGAAATCGCGCTCAGGCGCGCACTGGCCTGTTCCGCATTCCGCGCAATTTTAATTCTCATTCCCCCACAAAACTTGAAGGTCTTCCCGCAAAAATGCGCCGCACAGCGCTCTGGCGCGCACCAGGATCGTGAATGATAGGAACAGGTTGTGCCGAGAAAGGCGACCGGTTCGTCGTGCTCTTTGACAACCGAATAGTCTGCTTCAATGGACGGTCGTCGGTTCGTGTCGTTTGTCGTCGGTTATACGTCGGTTCTATGTCGGTTTGGGGTCGGTTTTCTCGTGTGTTTCCGAGGGGATTGCGGGAGGTAAATGATTGTCAATGATAGGATTACGAAATTTTAGGAGAAGAAAGACGTGGCGATTTTTTTTTTGCAGGGCCTGCGCGGGTTGGGGGAAAACGGGACAGATAGTGACGCAAGCGTCGTCGCTCGACTCGGTCGACGTCTGGTGTTCGACGAAGGTCCTACTTCTCGGGCGCGAACGCACCGGACGCGACGGTCGGGCGTTTGAGCTCGGGGACGCGGAACATCGTCTGGCAGTGCTGGCACTTGACCAGTTTGCCGCGGACTTCGTCCGGGACGGACAGGATCTTGCGACAACGAAGGCTGGGGCAAATCATCTGTACAGGCATTGCGTGTCTCTCCGGTGATGTTATCGACCGGCGAGGCGGGTGGCTTGAGCCCAATGGGCAAGGTTATGGGGCCAGGGCCTTTTGCAGGTCGACAGGAAGGTCCCCCACCGTGAGGGCAGGGTTGGACTTGTACGGTGTGTAAAGTGGGTCACCGACCAGCGCCTGCATCCAACTGGCCAGCGGGCAGGTCTTCCAATAGACCTCCGCGAGCGTCAGTCGGCCGGTCATCAGCAACGGGAAGAACTCGGTCGGTGGTGGAAACGAATGCAGGTACGGTTCGGCGACCGCCCCGAGGGTGCCGGTGACACCGTCCTTGAGCATGCCGTGAACCCAACCGGTTTCCTTCTCATCGTGCAGTGTTATCAGTTCCAGGCTGGCGACATGGTAACCGACCGCGCCGGGGGTGAACGTCGACGGTGGCGCATAGTTCCGCAGGCTGTACCAACCCACGTAGAGCGCTGCGTCCTTGGTGGTGTCCTTGGGCATCAGTGCAGGCAACGCGTCGTAGACGAGTTGCAGTTTCGTCTTGTCTTTCACAAACGCTGCGTACGCGTCGAGGTTGGCGTCAAACTGGATGTAACCGGGGTTGGGGGCCGACTTGCTCAAGCCTGAATCGACAATGACCGGACCGACCAACCCCTTGGCCTCGATGGCGATGGACGTGTCGATCATGGCTTTGCATTGCTCGATCGACGGGCCATCAATGCGGCTGACCATGAAGATGGGTGGCCCGTTGAGCAACCGGGGCCGAGCATGCTGAAGCAGGTTGGCGGCCCAACTGGCGCGCGGATAGCCGGGCATCATCAGAAGGGTTAGCTCGTTATCGACGGCGGCGAGCGTGTCGCCGGGCGTCAGGTTTTGTTGCTGCCAGCGCAGGACGTTGATCTCCGTCGCGAGCCCGAACCGCGCTGCCAACTGCCTTGCGGTGACGCGCGACTGCTGTTCCATCCGGTCTTCCACTGCCAGCTCGAACTGCTCTTTGCTGGTCAGCAGGTCGTGCTCGAGCACCAGCGACCCCGCCTTGGCGGCCGGGCGCGTCGAGGCAGGCGCTGCGGGGATTCGCAACCGCTCTAACGTGCCGACGTCGGCCAGTAAGGTCTCAGCGAGGTCCATGACCTCACCGAGAGCGGCCTCCTTCTCGGGCAACGTCGGAATACGCTCAGCGGCCCGGGCGGCGATGGTTAGCAACGTCGCGGCGCGAAGCGCAGGATCAGGGTGAAGCTCCTTGGGAACGTCGTCGGCAGCCAACCGCTTGGCCAGCGCGTCGGCCGATGTCATGGAATCGGTCAGCGTCTTCTCGACGATCGCCAGTCGCTCGGCGATCTGCTTCAACTCGTTCTGCTCCATCGCGTTGGCAGCGCCGTGCGACTGGACGCGCAACGGCACACCGTAGAACGTGACGATGCACTTGACCGTCTTGTGCAGCTCGTTTTTGCGAAGGAAGTTCCGGATCGGCCTGGCGATCCGGTTCTCGTAGAGGTAAAAGTCGACGTCATTCCACGGCGGGACATCGATCTCAACGATGCGATTTTCCGGCACGTTTCGCTGTTTCGCGTAGAACTGCGCCAGCTCCATCCCGCGCGGTTCACTCTTGTTGACGACCAGCAGCAGCTCGTCCGCAGTCAGCGCATGGGCCAACGAAGGAGACATCACGATGATGAGCAAAAGGAGGAACGATCGCATCGTGCTGAATCCTAGGTGCCCGTTCAACCTCGAACCACCGAAGAGCGTGTGTGACAAGGTCAGCACAACACGTTTAGCGGCTGTCCTGAAGGGACGCGTATGGATAAAGTGCCCCACCCGGGCAACCACTAAACGAGTGAGATCACCTTCTCTCACTCACCCTCACGCTTCACGCCGGTGGGATGTTCGAGGTCGGCGGAGGCGTTTCCTGGGGCAACTGCTTCTTCTGAGCATCCTCGATCAGGCTGACCAGCGCCTTGATGTCCCGCACGCTTTCGGGACTGCCCCACATCAGCACCCAGTCGACGTGCCAGTTGCAGCGTTCAAACGAACAGGCCTCAAGATGATAGACCGTCTCGCGCAGGATCAGTGTGCACGCGACGAACGTACAGCGGACGAACGCCTGGCCACTGATGTACACGGTCTGGTTCGTGAAGGTTTCCCCTTCGTGCTTCGTCAATAACATCGTCTTGCACTCCTGTGTCGGCGGGATTGTCCATTGCCCCGACGATCGCCGCATTGAATCATGGCATTAGACGGGCGAGAATGGAAATAGTGGAGACAAAACTATGAAGAAACTGAAATGGATTGTACTGATCTTGCTGGCGGTCATCGTGGTCGCGGTGGTCGTTGTGCTGATGAACCTCAACTCGATCATCCGCAGCACGGTTGAAAAGCAGTCGACGGCCTCACTGAAGGTGCCGACAACGCTCGGGGCTGCGTCAATATCGATCTTCAGTGGCGACGTGTCGCTGCAGGACTACAACGTCGGTTCACCTGCGGGCTACAAAGCACCACAGATGCTGTCACTGGGCGAATTGGCGGTGAACACGAGCTGGTCGGGGCTGAGGAGTGATCCGTTGCGCGTTGATACCATCGACATCGACAAGCCCAAGCTGGTGCTCGAGATGGTCGGGACGGACTTCAACATCAAGAAGTTCATCGACAACCTGCCCAAGAGCGACGAGCCGGAAACGCCAGCCGACGGAGAGACGGAGCCACTGAAGCTCATCATCGGGAAGTTCACCGTCAAAGGTGCCTCGGTGGTCCTCCGCCCCGATGCTGCTGCCGTCGCCTCCCTGCCGGGTGGGATCGGTGAGAAGCTGGCCAGTCAGATCAAGCCGGAATACACGCTGACCTTCCCCGATTTCGACATGGAGAACGTTGGCACTGCCGACGGGAACCAAAACGGTGTCGCGGTGAAGGAAGTCGTGACGCAACTGATCACGACGCTGGCAAGCAAGGCGTCGCAATCACCGGACCTGCCCGAAGAACTGCGGGTTGTGCTGTCGGGTGACTTGTCCAACGTCTCGGCCATGCTCCAAGCCAAGGGGATGGCCGTGGCGCAGAAGGAACTGGGGAAGATCACCGACGACCTCAAGGGCAAGCTGCAAAAGGAACTTGGCACGGACGTGACGAACAAGGTCACCGATGTTCTGAAGAACCCCACGACGCAGGACGCCGGCAAGGCCGTGACGGATTTGCTGGGTGGGTTGGGCAAGAAGAAGGAAGACAAGAAATAAGAGGGCGCAATCACAACATGTCATCCCCAAGGGAGCAGTAGCGACCTGAGGGATCTCGACATGACAAACCATTCTGCCCTATCGAGATCTCTCGGGTCGCTACTGCTCCCCTCGGGATGACATTGTCCGTCTCGCGTTCACGTTTCAGATTCTCACGATTGAGTATCTCTCATGGCATTGATCAACTTCCGATGGTTCAGCCGCGTGCTGGAAAAGCAGGTCGAAACGCAGATCCTGTTGCCCGAGCATGCGAAAGAGCGATGCGCGACGTTCTACCTGCTGCACGGGCTGTCCGACGACAGCACGATGTGGCTGCGCAGAACGCGCATTGAGATGGACATCGAAGGGATGCCACTCATCGTCGTCATGCCCGATGGCTTCCGCACGTTCTACACAGACAACGATGCCGGCCCGGCGTTCGGGCGGTATATCGGTGAGGAACTGGTCGATGTGATCGATCGCAACTTCCCCACGATCGCCAAACGCGAAAAGCGATCGATCGGTGGGCTGTCAATGGGTGGCTACGGCGCACTTCGGACGGCGCTGGCCTATCCCAAGCGGTTTGTCAGTGCCAACAGCCACTCCGGCGCGATCGGATTCGGATCTCACGCGCCGGGACCGTCTCACGGTGTGTTGAATACCGTGGCGCTGGAACAGATCCTCGGCAAGAACCCTGCGGGTTCGGCGCACGACCTGACCGCGCTGGCTACACGAGCGAAGAAGGAGGGAACGCTACCCAAAATGCTCATCGACTGCGGTGTCGACGACTTCCTGATCGCGGAGAATCGCGACGTGAATGCGAAATGGAAGAAGCTGCGAATTCCCCACACCTACAAGGAGTTCCCCGGAGAGCATAACTGGGCCTATTGGAGCGAACACGTCCGTGACGCGATCGCATTCCACAAGAAGGCCATGCAGATCTGACACGGACCATCAACGGTGGACGGCAATCCACAGAGGGGGCAACCATGGAAGAACGGCCATCGTTACGAACGACGCGACCCTATAAAAGAGCATCGATGCAGGCCACCCACGACCCGCATCGATGCATTCGAAAATTGGTTTTTTCGGACGGCTTACGCCGCCAGGGGCTGCGTACTCAGGTAGAGCTTGAGCATGCCACGATCCATCTCTTCCATATCGACCAGGCGACCGGCGACGTCGACCTGCTTGCCGTCGACGGGCAGGATGCGGGAAACGGTCATCCAACCGACCCATTCCTTCTTGGGCTTGGCGTTGCCCTCGGCGGTCGAGATGAATGGGCTGATGCCGGCGTATTCGGGGAGGGTCAACCGGACGCGGATCTGACTGTCGGGCTTCACACTGGCCTGCGTCGTACGGATGCGAACCCCACCCGCGGACAGGTCGACCAACTGGCCGAACGTCTTACCGTTCTTGCGAGACCCATCCCAGCGATCAACGGCGATCCCCTGCTGCTCCAGGTCGTGCCGACGGAATTCGCGGCGCTCGTGACCCTTACCTTCTACAGACACATTGAACTTCGCAGCGGGGTGGGGAATCGGGTTCATCAGTCAGGTCTCCTGTGAAGGTGGTGAACTCTACAGACCTTCTATCGGAGACTTGGCAATTAGACTTTGGTAATTTGGGTAGTTTAAGGCGGGATGTTAAGAGATTCGGATATCGGACGTGCCTGCTTCGCTAGCGTGGGGGTTTGGTGCCAAAAGAGACGCTCAAACCCGATCAACCACGTTTCCCCTCGACACTTCCACCGGTCCTACCTACCCTACCTCACCGATAACAGCCGTATCCGAGTGTCACTCATTCTCCTCCTACTCGTGGTCATCCTTTGGATGGCCAGTCAGTCCGGCCTGACCCCGTCAGAGCCGACCGACCTGCGCGCCGGGCTGACCGGGTTCTTTGGGTTCTACGTCCTGCTGATCCTGATGATGGGCCTCTGGAGTCGAGCGCTGGCCAAACGGGTGGCGGCGTTCAACGCGCACCTGAGCATGCGCCGGTTCCACAAGATGATGTCCTTCGCCCGCATGATGGTGCCCCTGGCCTTTGGCCTGGGCGTCTTCTGGCTGGGTTGGGGATGGATCGTTCACGAGCGCCTCGGTCAGATTCCAACTGCGTGGCCGGTGAAACTGCCCAACGTGCTGGTCGGGATCGCACCGGCCATCCTCGCGTGGATGGGCCTGTGGTGGTCGCAATACCCTGCCGACCGCGCATTGCGCGAGCAGAGCTTGCTACTGCAATTGGAAGCCGGTCTGCCCGTTCACTCCCCGCCACGCTTCCTGCGATACCTGACCGCCAACTTTCGCCTGCAGATCCTCTTTGCGATCCTTCCGATCCTGCTCGTGATCGCGACGCGTGACGTCATCGTGATCGGTGTACGCGTGTGGAACCCGTCACTGCCGATCGGTGACGGTGTCGATACGACCGCGTCGCTAGTCGCGCTGGCACTGGTGTACGTCTTTGCGCCCGAGCTGCTACGCAGGGTGCTGGACACGCGCCCCCTGCCGGCAAGCCCGCTGCGCACTCGCCTGGAAAACCTCTGCGGGCGCACCAATATGCGCGCACGAGAGATTCTCCTCTGGCGAACGAACAGCCTGATGGGCAACGCCGCCGTCATGGGGCTGTTCCCGCGCGTGCGATACATCCTGATGACGGACCTGTTGCTCGAGACGATGACCGACGAGCAGATCGAGGCCGTCTTCGCGCACGAGATCGGGCACGTAAAGTACCGTCACATGATCTGGTACGTCGTGCTCGTCATATGCTTTGCGCTATTCAGCATGGGGCCCGGCGAATGGATCGACGACCGGCTTGTCGAGCGGTTTGGCCGATCGCATTGGCTTGAGTTGACGCAGGTGCTGGTGGGCCTGACGTTGTTCTGGACGGGCTTTGGTTTCGTCAGCCGCCGCTTCGAGCGACAGGCCGATGTCTTCGCCGCCCGCACGGTGCAGAACGCCGAGGACCTTCTCGCGGGCAACACGGTCGGCCCGTTCGGCGCTGCGCTGTTCGCATCGGCATTACGCCGCGTGGCGGTCATCAACAACATCCCGATCAAGCGCCGCGAGTGGATACACGGCAGCATCGCAGGCCGAATGAACTTCGTGCAATGGCTCGCCGAGTCACCACGGCGTACATATGACTTCGATCGGGTGATGGGTCGGCTTTATCTCTTCATCATCGCGTTGGTCTTAGCCGCGGGAACGACGGTGTGGATGATGGAGATGCAAAAGTAAGGTCGAAAAAGAAGGATGAAGGATGAAATTTCCAGTTCATCCTTCGTCCCAAATTCTGGCCCAGCTACGCTGGCAGCAGTTCCTTCGGCTCCTCTTCGATCGGCTCGGGGGCCAACACCTCCACCTTCACGTCCGGTGGTAGCAGGCTTTCCAGGCGTCGTTGGAAGTGGCCTTTGATGAGATGATACAGCGCGCCCTGTCGGCTGGTCCCTAGGAAGACCTTTTCACAGCCATACAACGCCGCGGTCTCTGCGATGGCTATGGCGGCGTCTGAGCCGGCTTCATACACGGGCAGGACCGTTACACCGCGCTCGTGGCCCATTTCGAGGAACTTGCTGAAGGTCTTGAGCGCAGCCAAGTCGGTGTCGATCGTCAGTCGTCGACCGTCGTCGTAGAATAACGACAACGTGACCTGGCGAACAAAGCATACGACGAGTGTCGCGTCGCGCTCCCTGGCCTGTCGCAAGGCAGCCGATGCCAAAAGATCGCTGCCGTAGGTGCCGATCAGCACCTTGGGCTTGGCCATCGCTTCGCTGGTGATCTGCTCCATGATCGCCTGTCGCAACAGACTCGGCTTGGGGCCCTTGCGGTGCTGCATCGCGCGGGTCGCGTAACGTGCCGCCAGACCGACGACCATCACGATACCGACAAACGCCAAGGCGTGCAGTTTCGTGAACGCCAGTGTGACCCAAATCGCTAGCAGCAACACGCCCAGCAAGGCCATGGGAATCTTGCGGTACAGCGTACGTAACCGTGGGTGGATCGTGCATAGCGATACGTTGATCGCCACCGCGCCGACGACGCCGATCGCGTAGAGCGCAGCAAGGCTTTCCAGGTCGTGTACGAACAGCAGCACCAGTGCCGGCGCACTCATAGCCAGGATGGCGGCTATCCAGGGTGCGCCAAATCGGTTGACCTTCTGAAAAAAAGCAGGCAGTTCACCGTCACGGCTGACGACGTAGACGACGCTCATTAGGCCGTTGATCGCGGTGTTCGATGCGCTCAGCAGCAGCACGCCACCGAGGATTCGAACCGACCACTCACCCCATACCCCCAGGTAGTGACCGCTGAGGAACGCGAGCATATCGTTCTTGTGTTCGTCGCGGTCCAGCGGGAAGATCGAGAGCATCACCAGTGCTAACAAGACGTTGAAGACGGCGACCTCGATCGCGACGATCCAGACCGCCTTCGATGCGGTCACGGACACCGGTTTCTTCATCACACCGGTAAGGTTGGCGACCGCCTCGACACCCGACAGCGCCAGCACGATTGATACGAACGCAACCCATTCCGACCCGAAGCTGTGATTGAGGTGCCCAAATTCAATGTTCGACCAGTCGACCTGTGGCATCGCGCCGATCACGATCAACAACGTGATCGCGATCATGCCCACCGCGGCAGCGATCGCGAAACCGGCCGAATGCTTCGGTCCGAGCAGGTTAAACAACCCGAGCGCGATGATCGACACGATCGCCCACAAGCCCGGTGAGTCCCACGCGATGAACTTCTCGTGCGCCGAGATGGCAGACTCGTGATGCAACACGATGGAATCGCCGGCGTCGATATTCGATGGTTTGTCAGATGCTGGTTGGATTACGGGTGCCTCGACCTCTGGCTGGACCTGCAACTCGACTTGGGCCGAGTGGTCCAGCGGAAAGCCGAAGTAGTGGAACGCTTCCAATGCACTCAGACTCGCCGTGATCGTGTAGTCCGCGAAAAGCAGCAATGCGCCGACGACCGCGAGCATTCGACTCCGATTGCGGGCTGCCGTATAGACGCCCCCACCGTCGGGATAGATACGACAGATGTTGCTGTAGGCCCAACCGACGGCCAAGATCAAAAGACTCATCATCAGGATGAGCCAGAAGCTACTTCGACCGGCAAACAGGAACGCCAGTCCGAGCACATAAAGACGGCTGGTGCCCCAATCGCCAAACAGCAGTCCGGCCGACTGTTTCCAACCGAGCGTTCGGGGTCGTGCACTGGAAAGCAGTGCCAGCGCGAGTGGTTTCTCGCGGCCGGAGTCTTCGGACGTGTCCATATCGGGCAGCAGTCTGAAAAGGCGGAAAGGAGCCAGAAACCATGAGCCAGAAGTCAGGAGAAAGAATGAGGAGCAGGCAACGACCTGCCGTCTTCATTCAGACTTCTGGCTTATGGCTTCTGACTCCTGTTTGCCTTACGCACCCTTCCTAGGATTTCCTTCCAAACGCCTACGGGGTTAGCTGACGGGCTGGGGCTTGAAAGTGCCCCGGGACTTTTGTGAGTCCCTTCGCCCCCGGTGCCGAACCTGACCGCTGGACTACACGTCCAACCGATCCGCATCTCAGCACCCTTGGGTTCCCCGCATCGCACCCCCGTTGCAGCGGGCACGATCTCGGCGACTAGTACGACCGAAAGGGTAGAGGACGGACGCTGGACGTGTCAATCCGTGGAATGGTATGAGAAGAAGAAAGGAGCGTAAATGCTGAAATTATGCCCCCTTATGCCTCCGATTGTGCAGACACCCCCGATTTCGTAGAACGAAGTGACAACGTGCGCGCACTTCGACTCTTCGGGTTGCTTCCCTATAATCCCACGCCCCAACCTCTAAAGGACACTCTCTTGAGCGAAAACAACTACGACGTGGTGATCATCGGTTCTGGCCCTGGTGGATACGTGGCAGCGATCCGCGCGGCCCAACTGGGTATGACGGTCGCCTGCATCGAAAAGGAACCCAATCTGGGGGGCACCTGTTCCAACTGGGGCTGCATTCCCAGCAAAGCCCTGCTCGATTCCAGCGAGTTCTACTACCAGGCCAAGCACGACTTCGCCAAGCACGGTCTGAAGGTCGACAAAATCGACATCGACCTGCCGACCATGATGAAGCGCAAGGACGGCGTCGTCAGTTCCAACACGCAAGGCATCTCGTTCCTGTTCAAGAAAAACAAGATCACCCACGTAAAGGGGACCGCCAGGATCAGCGCCCCCGGCAAGGTCGTCGTAACGGCCAGCGACGGCGAGAAGACCTTGACCGCCAAGCACATCATCGTTGCGACCGGAAGCGCTCCGATCGAGTTGCCGGCTTTCAAGTTTGACGGCAAGCGAATCATCAGCTCCGACCACGCGATCTCGCTGCCGAAGATTCCCGAGAAGATGCTGATCATCGGCGCGGGCGTCATCGGTTTGGAACTGGGCAGCGTCTGGAGCCGGTTGGGCACGCAGGTGCTTGTCGTCGAGTTCCTCGACCGCATCGTCCCCAACATGGACAAGGAGATGACGACCGCGTTGCAGAAGCAGCTCGAAAAGCAGGGCTTCAAGTTCAAGTTCAAGACCGGCGCCCAGTCGGCGACCGTCGAAGGCGACAAGGTCAAAGTCGCCTGGACGAGCGGTGAGGACAAAGGCGTCGAGGAAGCCGACGTCGTGCTCGTGGCCGTGGGTCGCAAGCCGTACACGCAAGGACTGGGCCTGACTGAAGTTGGCGTCGAGCTCGACAAGCGCGGGTTTGTCGTCGTCGATGGTCACTACCAGACGAAGGTTCCCGGCATCTACGCGATCGGTGACGTCATTGGTGGGCTGATGCTCGCGCACAAAGCCGAAGAGGAAGGTGTCGCGCTCGTCGAATTGCTGGCTGGCCAGGCGGGTCATGTGAACTACAACGCTGTGCCGAACGTTGTCTACACGAACCCGGAACTGGCCAGTGTGGGTTACGGTGAAGACGACGCCAAGGCCAATGGGTTCGAGATCAAGATCGGAAAATTCCCCCTGCTGGCCAACGGTCGCGCCAAGGCGATGGGGCAAACGGAAGGATTTGTAAAGGTGATCGGCGATGCCAAGACGGACCGATTGCTCGGCGTGCATATCCTGGCCCCTCGCGCCAGTGACATGATCGCCGAGGCCGCCGTCGCGATCGAGTTTGCATCGTCCGTCGAAGACGTCGCCCGCTCGGTTCACGCGCATCCGACATTGGCCGAGGCGTTCAAGGAAGCCGCCTTGGCGGTCGACAAGCGAGCCATTCACATGTGACCGATCGAGCGATCCGTTACTCTTCACCGGGCGTGAACGACTGCACGATTACACCCGTCGGCACCTGATTGCTGACCGACGCGAAATCTGCGACAGCCGCTTTGGCAGTGTTCGGGTTGAAGTACAGCGAACCGATGAAGGTTTTCGCCGCCGACCAGAGTGGCGTTAAAAACGCGCCATCCGAACGAAAACTGCAACCGGCGTTGTTCGCAGCGTCGCCATGAATGCCGGTGCCCACCCAGTTCACACCGTACGTGATGATTCGCTTCTGTGACGAGAGATACCGAATGGCCCCCTGCACGATCAGCCCGGGGGCGCCGTTCGCGCCTGCCATCGGGTTGTTCACCGTCAGTGTGCGCGACGCCGCGTTGAGTGTGACGGCGTTGCCGAGCAACAAGTCACCGCGCACGATCAACGAACCCGTCATCGAGATGTTCCCGGTGCCACTGGGAAACACCGTCAGGTCACCGTTGCAGATGTAAATGCGCAGCGGGTTGTTTGTGCCCAACGCCGGTAGGGATGCCGCGGTTATGATCGGCCCCGTGATGACAGCAGCCTGGCACGTGGGATCACCGTTGTGCGTGTAAGTGTACGTCGGCCCGGCGCCGAACTGACCATAATCCTTGATCTGCGACCAGCTCGGGGCAACGGTCTGGTATGGTGCCGACCCAACGAGCGCCAGGACTGACGACCCGGTCAGTTCGTACGTGTAAACATAGTCGCTGATCATCACCCCGCTGGCGACGTCGAGCTGGCCCTTCGTTTGCACCTTGCCCGTAATGACCACCGAGCCAGGCGTGGACAGCGCGATATCCGATTGCGAGCTCAGCACATACCGGGGATCGAACTTCGTCTGGCACTTCACGTTGCTCGTCAGGGTCTGCGCGACGCGCAGCGGCCCGTCCTGCGCGACGCCGGTCGACTTGACCTGAAACTCCCAGCCCTGCGGGGTTATGCGATCAACCTGCAGGTTGACGTAACCGTCGATGCCCGTCCCCAGCGACACGTTGGTCGCGACGTAACTGTCGCTGCTCGTCAGGAACGCTGCCGGCGCATTGGCGGGATAGCGGAGGTAGTAGATCGCGAGGTTCACGCCCGACTCGGCCAGCGCGTCGGCCTTGGCGGCGAGCACGGCGTTGTCGGCAATCTGCGCGTTGGTCGATGCGCCCCACAGCATCGCGTACCCCAACACCGAGCAGAGCCCGATCATGATGATCACCATCATGACGGCCATGCCTTGGGGGCGAAGTTGGTCGGGACGGTGGCTCATACTTGCTAGAAATTCGTTGGCCGGGTTGTCGGGGCACGCAGTGTGACCGAACTGCGCTCGATCGATGCGCCACCCTGCCCACCGGGAACTGTGGCATCGTTCAGGCGTTCAACGCGAAGCTGAAATTGAACAACAGAGCGCCCGGTTGGCGTCACCTCATCCGTTCGAATGCCAGTGAACTGCGCTGCGGAAATGTTGCGGGCGATCGGGGTCACTACGCCCAGGCCTGTGTTGGTAAGATACGTCTTGAACTGTGCACCGGCGGACGCGTTGTTGACCAGATCACTGCGTTGCAGGTGATACTGCGGATCGCCACCAAGCTGCAGCAATTCAGATGGTGACAGCGATGCCGACCAAGCCTTCGCCTCGTAGCGGATAAGCGAGCGCTCGGTGGGGTCGAACTCGATTAGCCCCATTTCACCGATCTGCAATACACCGTCCGCGTCACCGTCAAAGTCATCGGCACGCCAGTAGAACACGCTCGCCGGCACCGCGGGGGTCGCAGTGAGATCACCGGGCACGATGTAGCCGATGTACTTTGCATCCCGCAACGCTCGCTGAACCTGCGACGCAGCCCCACTGCCACTGATCCACGCCGACCGGGTGAACTCTCCCTGTCGCCAACCGTTCGCCGTCGCCATGCAGACCGCGCCCAGCGCCGCCATCACCATTGCGGTGATGCTGATGCCCATCATGAGCTCGATGATCGTGAATCCGCGTTTCATGTGCCTGCCCTGGTCGGTTCGGCAGCACTGACGAGGCGTGTCAGCGTGATGGTTCGGCCACTGGGTGGAGTCACGGTAACGCTGACCACACGGAAATCGGTTGTGTTGCTCGGGCCACCGGTCGTGCTGACCGTGACCAACCTCGCGTACGGCCGGACATCCCCCGCGGTCGCGTCGCCGGGTGTGACGGTGTCGGTGTAGTTGTTGAAATCACGGATATCGTCGTACGTGCTGGCGTTGGTGTTCCCTCCCGAGAAACCCGTAACCGTCGCCGACGTGGCGAACGGCGCGCCAGCCGTCAGTTCGAGCAATTCGCGGGCCAGTGACAGCGCGGTCGTGTCTTCACGCACGGCTTGCGCCTGGGCTGCGGCGCTGCTGACCAGGGTGAGGATGCCGACCGTAGCGATCGACAAAATCGTCGTTGCGATTAACCCCTCTGCCAGCGTGAACGCTCGCGAACTGATCGGCCGTCGCGCTGGTCGGTGGGTCGGGGTCATCAGTAGTTGACGAATGCAATGTTCGACTGGTCCTGGCCGACCAGGTCGGGGTAGAGCTCTTCGGTTTCCGGTTTGTAGATCCAGCCGTATGTGCCACTGGGTGCGGGGACCGCAGCGCCATTGGCGATCAAGAGGACAGTATCCTTACCATTGACGGCATTCTTCGGGAACTTCGGCAGGTATGGCCCAAGCTTGAAAGTCGCCGTGGCCGACGCGTTGGTCGCGCCGAGCGAATTGGTAAACATCGTCAACTGTTCGACGAATGCCGCCTGCGTAGGTGGCGTCGCCGCGTTGCCACCGGGATAGCCCGGCGCCACGTCACGATGCTGAGCCTTGTAGACGATGATCTGCGTGCGCAAGAAGCGCACGTCGTCGCGCAACGCAGTCTCTCGCGCCTGAGTGCCAGCGTTGGACATCTGTGGGATCACGAGGGTCGCCAGTATGCCAATAATCACGACAACGATCAGAAGCTCGACAAGCGTGAACGCGCCGCGCAGCGTTGCACCTTCATTCGACATCGGGCGAAGTTGGAATGGTCGTGGTCGAAACATCTCGGACGTTTCCTGACTTTTCCGTTTAGGCACCAGTGACTACCGCCAGAGCGAGCCATCGGGACGCCCAAACAGGCTTCTCTCTACGAACCACTATCGGATTGTTCACCCTGCGAGTTTGCACCGTATATCTGTCCGGTTTCTTCGTCGTAGTACCAACCCGGTGTAGCACCGGCCGATGAACTACCGGCCTCGGCGATATCGCTGGTCTGGGTTAGCGGATTGACAGGTGGATGCGGCATGTAAGGGCCCATTGGGCCCGTTGCGTCGATGGTGCCGTCCACAAGTGTTCGTCCCGTAAACAATTGCCATCCCCCACCCGTCAGCAGTTTTGGTGTCTCGTCGCGGTGCTGCAGGCGGTAAAGCTCAACTGTGCTGCGCAGCGTCTGCAGTTGGCTCTGCATGTTCGTCACGCGCGCGTCGGTCGATGCGTTGGAGAACTGCGGGATGACGATTGCGGCCAGGATACCCAGGATGATGACGACGATCAGAATCTCGACAAGCGTAAAGCCCTTGGCTAACGCGTGGTTCGAGTGGGATACAGAATGCGGGTAAACGGAAGTGCATCGATTCATGGTCCACCTACACAGAATGGTCTCGCGACACTGCTACGCGTGCGACACTCCCACCCTCGCGGACGGACACAATCCAACTTATCTGGCGTTCTCTCGGCGAATCCCACCGGTGGGATGTTCTCCCACCGGTGGGCAAGGTCAGTTGACCGATGGCGTGTTACCAACCGGCCGGAGTCGGGGAGGTCGCGTCACCGTCGTCGGTGAGGGTCGTGCCGTCCTTCTTCAGACCGTGAATCTCACCTGTGGTGGCGTCGTATGCCCAGCCCAGGTTCGCGCCACCGGCCTTGTCGCCGAGGGCAGACTCACCGGTGAGGGGATTGACGACGGCCTGCTGCATATAAGGACCGAACTTGAAGTCCACGTCCTTCGTCGTCTGGGTGCCTTCGGCAACGTCAGCCTGTGAGTACTGCGTCATGAAGTCCCAGAACGTCGCCAACGGGGGCGCCTCGTCACGATGCTGGAGCTTGAACAGCTCGATCTGGCTGCGCAGCGTCTGGAGCTGGCTGGCCATGTTCGTCTTGCGAGCGTTTTCCGACGCGTCCGTGAACTGCGGGATCACGATCGCGGCCAAAATGCCAAGGATGATGACGACGATCAGAATTTCGACCAGCGTGAAACCACGGCGGGCCGTACGATACATGTTGCGATAAGCGGTCATAGCGATTCTCCTCTTAAATTCTACTGTTACTGCGAACTTTGCCGTGGCCACGTTGGCCTCGGCGTTACTATCCCCGTAAACCTTTCCTTGCCTGCCCCGTCGGACTCGCGTCCGATTGGCGGCAACATACACAATGCACGCATCTCCTTTCGCGTCGGCATCTGTCTGGCGAGCCCACATCACTGTGAGCCCGGGAGCCCGGCGGAGGCGATCGGACGAACTGCAACGATCTGCAGTCAACCCAACCGTCCCACCGGGCCGCTTAGAGGGACCATACGTCGCGGTCTGCCCATCCCTGCGTACTCAAGGGCATGGGCGACCAGACGTACGTCGGTCAGTTCCATCATCGGACCGGCTCGGTGCCGACTTAATCACCGAACCGAATCCCCAGCGCATCAGCCGATAAAATCGACCAAAGCGATGGCATGACGGACTGACCGAAACTAAAAGAGGAGAATCGACCGGGGAAAGTGTTCGTTACGGCACGTGGGTGTTGTCCGTGCTCGCTCGATCCTTTCGGCAACGTTCGCAATCTGCATTCATCATGCAGACCAAACGCTTTGCGCATCACGACGATCGGTGTAACCCTGTTCGTCGCAAGCCGAGCCATCTCAGGCCCAGCGCCACCTCACGGTGACTTAGCCCTTTTCGGGGACCTCTCTCTTGTCGCCCATCCCGCTTACGCGTGATGAACGACAACGATGATTTACTATTCGATTTCCAATGAGGCAAATGAGCAAAGAGAAATGGAGTGCGGTAGTCGGGCGAGTAAGAAATACATCGCCGCTGCTCGTTATAGGACGCGCCCAATGCGTTGTCGCGATACTCCTTAAATATCTATTTTACCTAAGCTTAAGGCGCGAATAGAAAGCAACGGCGGAGTTGAACGCGTCAGGCGACCATTGGACCTTTGCTTGGACCGCCGATAGAACTATCTGTTGTTCGGCGCGCGTGTTACGCATCGCCGAACCGGGCATGGACGTCCGGCGATCGTTAGACCCCAGGAGACCCGCGGTGCCCCTGATTGACACACTCTCGTCACCCGCCGATCTGCGCAAGCTTTCAATGGACCAACTGCACAGTCTGGCAGCGGAGCTGCGAGAACGCATCGTCTCGGCCGTCAGCGCCAATGGGGGTCACTTAGCCTCCAACCTCGGCGTCGTCGAGCTGACGATCGCGTTGCATGCCTGCTACCACTTTGGTCCCTACCCAACCGGACCGGACCGGTTGCTCTTTGACGTCGGGCACCAGTGCTATCCGCACAAAATGCTCACTGGTCGAGCAGGCCTGTTCAGCAAGCTTCGCAAGAAGGGGAGCGTTAGTGGGTTTCCCAACCCCGACGAGAGCCCCTACGACCTTTTCCACGTCGGTCACGCCGGCACTGCGATCAGCACCGCGGTCGGTCTGGCGCGCGGGGATTCTGCAGCCCACAAAAAGAGCCACGTTGTCGCCGTGGTCGGTGACGCATCAATCGTCAACGGTCTGGCGTTCGAAGGCCTCAACAACGCCGGTACGCTCAAGCGACAGTTGCTGATCATCCTCAACGACAACGGGATGAGCATCAGCAACCCGCAAGGCGCGTTCAGCGAGTACCTTGAACGCGTGCGCGTCAGCACGACATACGAGGAGTTCAAACGCTTCAGTGAAAAGCTGGTCCACGCATTGCCCAGCGGATTAGGGAACTCCATCGAAGGCGCGTGGAACGCGTTCTGCTCGGGACTGAAAGGTGCGATGTGGGCCGGCCAGATGTTCGAGGCGATGGGCATCAAGTATATGGGCCCGATCGACGGTCACGACCTGCCGGGCCTCATCAACTTCCTGTCCGAAATTAAGCACGTCGACAAGCCCGTCCTGCTGCATGTAAAGACAAAAAAGGGTCAGGGCTACGAGATCGCGCTCAACGAACCGACACGCTTTCATAGCCCCGCGAGTTTCCAGGTCAATGGCTGCCAGGTTGAAATGACCACCGGCAAGGGTAAGAGCTGGACGACCGCGTTCGCCGACGCAATGACCGAGATCGCCAACAGAGACCCGCGCGTGGTCGCGCTGACGGCTGCGATGCCTGACGGCACGGGCCTGAGCAAGTTCCAGAAGGCCCATCCGAAGAAGTACATCGACACGGGCATTTGCGAATCGCACCTCGTCGCGATGGCGGCCGGCATGGCCAAGGCCGGTCGCCGGCCGGTCGCTGCAATCTACTCGACGTTCATCCAACGCGCGTTCGACCAAGTGTGGCAAGAGGTCGCGCTCAACGGCTTGCCAGTCGTCTTCGCGATGGACCGCGCTGGCTTTGTCGGCGATGACGGAGCCGTGCACCACGGTTTCTGCGATCAGGCCTTCCTACGCCCCCTGCCGGGAATGGTGCTGATGGCTCCAAGCGACGAAGCCGAGCTCAATCGATCGTTGCGATTCGCGCTTTTGCTGGACGGGCCCAGCGCCTTGCGCTACCCACGCGATAATGTGCCTGCCTGCAACTACGAAGCGATCGTCAACGAAGATTTGGTTGCACACGCGAGCGGCGAGTGGCAGCTTGGTGTCAGCCGCACATTGCGAGAGTCTGATGCCGACGACGCCACACTGATCGTCTACGGCGCATTGATGGAGAGCGCTCTCACCGCCGCCGACGAACTTACAGCCGAGGGATACACCATCCGCATCGTTGACGCCCGCTTCTGCAAGCCCGTCGACGGCGCTATGCTCGCGCGCGTACTGGAAGTCGGCCACCCCGTCTTCACGATCGAAGACCACAGCCTTCAGAACGGTTTCGGCAGCGCGATCCTGGAACACGCCACCACCCATGGCCTGCCCACTAGCGACATAATCCGCCTGGGCATGCCGGATCGCTTGATCGCACACGCGACGCGCAAAGACCAACTGATCGAAGTCGGTCTGGACCCTAGTGGCATCGCCAAACGGGTGCGCGACGCGCTGAAGCCCCAGACGGCCGTGAAGTCACGCGTTTAGCCGCGCGTCAGCTCGTACATCACGATCCCCGCGGCGACCGCGACGTTCAAAGAATCGGTACCCAGTTTCATTGGGATCGTCACCAACCGGTCGCATGCAGCGATCGTTGCATCGTCGAGCCCCTGCGCTTCGTTGCCGAACAGGATTGCCGTCCGCGCAGCACGGTCGAAGTGTGCCAGCGATTCGGCGCCATGACCCAACACCGTGCCGACGGTAGAAACGCCCCACTCGTCGCGCAACCGCAGCAGGTCGCCAGCCAGCGAGTTTGAACGAACAGTCGGCATCGTGAAGACCGCCCCCATCGACACCCGCACGCATTGCCGCCAGTATGGGTCCGCCGACCGCTCGCCAAGGATCACCGCGTCAGCGCCAAACCCGGCAGCGATGCGGAACAACGAGCCAAGGTTCTCAGCGTTGGCAATTTCGGGCAAGACGACGAGGGTCATCGATTCCCTGACTCGCGGTACGACCTCGTCGATCGTTCGCGGTGCCGGTCTCACGCCCGCTGCGATCACACCACTGTGGAATTTGAACCCGATGACCTCGCGCAACATCGCGTCGCTGCCGACGTAGACCGGAACGTCGTCGGGAACGACGGGTGCCATCTCCTCAGCGCGCCGGTCGGACAAGAACACGCGATCCACCTGCAGCGGGCTATCGGTTAACCGCCGCAGCAAATTTTCTCCCTCAGCGATGAAAAGACCGAGTTGGTTGGCGATATCCCGGTCTTTAAGGGTACGAAATGGAGCGACCCGAGGGTCGTCCGGGTCAGTGATAGAAGTCGTCAGTCGCTGCATCGGCAATGGCACTTTACCGCCAGCCTGCCCGCCATTACTAACACCCGAACGTCCTAAGAAAACTTCTGCCTACCTGGCAGTCCACGACGCGACCGAGACGAAGACCATGCTCTTTAGCGTGAAGCAGGCGGCGCTCGACCCAATGCCAGTGCAGTCACTTTCCCGACGGTCCGTTATCGGACCGCCTGCCGGCCGATGTCCTTACGGTAGTGCATGCCGTCGAAGTCGATGAGTTCCATCGCCTTGTACGCGCGTTGCTGCGCCTGAAGGACGGTATCCCCGATCGCCGTCACCGCGAGCACGCGGCCACCGTCGGTGACGACCTGGCCGTCCTTCATCGCCGTCCCGGCGTGGAAGACTTTGACATCGGGAAGCGCATCGGCCTTTTCAATGCCGGTAATTGGCAGGCCGGTGGGATACTTGCCCGGATATCCCTTGCTCGTCGCGACGACGCATAACGCCGGGCGCTTGTCCCATTCGAGCGTGATCTGGTCCAGCCGCCCTTCCGCGACGGCCATCATTACTTCAAAGATGTCGCTCTTGAGGCGCATCATCAAGGGTTGAGTTTCAGGGTCACCAAAGCGGCAGTTGAACTCGAGCACCTTGGGCCCATTGGTTGTCATCATCAATCCGGCATAGAGCACGCCGCGATATTCGATTCCGTCCCGAACCAGGCCATCGACCGCGGGCACGAGTATGTCGCGTTCGATCAACGTCAGCATGGCGGACGTGACGACGGGGGTTGGTGAATACGCGCCCATGCCGCCGGTCATTGGACCCGTGTCTCCGTCATCGACCGGCTTGTGGTCCTGGCTTGTCTCGAGAACGTAGATGTTGCGCTTATCGACGAGCGCGAGGATGGAGACCTCAGGCCCCTGCAGCATTTCTTCAATAACGATGCGGTCACCCGCATCGCCGTGGGCCTTCTTGCGCATGATCTGGTCGATGGCTTCGATGGCATCGCTCGTGCGATAGCAGACCGTGACACCCTTTCCCTTGGCGAGACCAGCGGCCTTGATGACGAGCGGTTGGTTGCGGACGGTCACATACTCAACCGCGGCATCGGCGCTGGTAAAGCTGCGCGCCTCGGCGGTGGGGATCGCCTGCTGGCGCATCAGTTCCTTGGCGAACCACTTGTCCGCCTCGACGCGAGCGCCTTCCTTCGTCGGCCCGAACACCTTCACACCCGCAGCGATCAACAGGTCGGCCAGACCACCGGCAAGCGGGTCTTCCGGGCCGATGATGACGAGGTCAATCTTGTTCTGCTTGACGAACCGCTCGATCTTCGCGAAGTCGTTCACACCAATGTCGGGCAAGTTGTCGGCGACCTGCGCGGTGCCAGGATTGCCGGGCGCCGCGTACAACGCCGTCACGTACGGCGAGTCCGCCAGCTTCCACGCGATCGCGTGCTCGCGTCCACCGTTGCCAACCAGAAGAACCTTCATTTGTTGCTACCCTTCCAAGCTAAACGAACCGGGCAGGATAACGCGCAACCAGCTGGACGGAAACCCGGGTCGATTGACTGGCCGTATGGCGATAGGAATACGCGTGATAAGCTTCCCAGCAATGCCTGTATTGGAGTTTCCATGAACGTCGACGTCGCGATCATCCATGGCCCCGGCGGGCCGTTCGCCGTGATGAAACTGGACGGAAACACCGCCATTTCCGTCGAGCAGCGCAACGCCATCAGGTCGTGCTTTCAGCAGAAGCACGGGCCTTTGCCGGTTGTCTTTCTATCGTCCGACAAGCCGAACTACGACCTTATTTCGGATGAGCATGTCGAGCAAGACGTGCTGGAATGCCTGCGATCCACGAAACTGGTGGATCATCGCTGGGACGCGCTGCAAATCCCTTCATAGCGATCGACCGTCGATCAGACGCTTAAGTGCGTACTGACAACTTCCGGCGTCAGTTCTTCCGTCGTCCCCTCCGCAACGACCCGCCCGCGGTTCATCGCGTAGAAGCGATGGCCAAACTGTTTGACGAAATCGAGATATTGTTCGACAAGGACGACCGTCATGCCGCGCGTCTCGACGAGCATGCGCAGCACCTCACCGATCTGCTGGATGATGTTGGGTTGGATGCCCTCGGTCGGCTCGTCGAGCAGAAGGACCTTTGGGTCCCCCGCCAGCGCCCGACCAATTGCCAGTTGCTGTTGCTGCCCGCCCGACAGGTCACCACCGTTGCGGCGTTGGAATTGCTTGAGGATCGGGAACAGGTCGTAAATTTCGGGCGGGACGACGCGTTTGCGATCGGCACGGGCTTCCAGGCCGACCTTCAAGTTCTCTTCTACAGACAGCTTCGGAAAGATCTGCCGCCCTTGCGGAACCAGCGCGATGCCGGCGCGGGCTCGCTTGTTCGAAGGCAGGATCGTTACATCGTGATCGTCGACCGATACCGAACCGCTGGTCGACTTCATCGAGCCCATGATGGTCTTCATGAGCGTGGTCTTGCCCACGCCGTTGCGGCCCATGACGCAGGTGATCTCACCTGTGGGCATGGTCATGTTGACGTCGTAAAGCGCCTGGACCGCGCCGTAGTGGAAGTTGAGTTTATTGACGGACAGCATCGTGTGTTAACTCTCAGGGACGGGCCTATCGACCCAGGTACGCCTCGATCACATCCTTGTTGACCGACACTTCGTCGAGCGTGCCCTCGGCCAATACCTTCCCGTTATCCAATACGGTGACGCGCGAGTCCAGTCGGCGGACGAATTCCATGTCGTGCTCGATCACGAGGATGGTGTGGTCACCCTTCAGTTCCAATAGCAACTCGGCCGTCAACTCGGTCTCTTTATCCGTCAACCCGGCAGCGGGTTCGTCAACGAGCAAAAGCTTGGGGCTGGAGACGATCAACTTGCTGATAGCAAGCCACTGCCGCTGACCGTGACTGAGGCTGCGGGCGGGTGTATTCAGAAAATCGATCAGGCGCACGCGAGTCAGGATCGAATGGATCTTGTCGCGATACTCGGCCGTCGCGCGGCCACCGATATTGTACAACAACGACGCCAGCTTAATCGCTCCCACGGTCGCGATGCCGTTGGGCTTGCCCTGCCGCTTGGCGAACCACGCTCGCGTGCCCACGTCGCGGCTGGGCTTGGGCAACGCCAAGAGCATGTTTTCCCAAACCGTCAGCGAGTCGAAGACGTTGGGGATCTGAAACTTCCGACCCACGCCTCGCTGGGCGATCTGCGTGTCCTTCAGCGCGGTGATGTCCTCACCAGCGAAGAAGATTTTCCCGGTGGTCGGTTTGGTAAGCCCACTGATGACGTCGCACATCGTCGTCTTACCGGCGCCATTTGGCCCGACGACCACGCGCAGTTCGTTGTGCCCGATGCCGAGGTTGTTGATGTCCAGCGCCTTGAAGCCATCGAACACGGCCGTCACATCCTGCAGAAATAGGACGTATCGGCTGGACCATAGCTGACTGCTGCCAGGCCCTTCGATCTTGTAGTCGTATTGATGCGGATCGCGAGCGAGAACGTTGATGTCGGTCATGATGCGCCTCCTTTCACGACCGGCGCGTTTGTCACAGCTAAGGAATCATCAGACTCGGATCGACGCGGAGCCCGGTTGGAAAGCCCGAGCGCCTTGGGCAGGCTCATGATCCCGCCCGGCAGCAGCAACGGGACGGCGATAAACAATCCACCGAGCACGAAGAGCCAGTAATCGGGTTTCCACGACGTCATATATTCGTACAGCAGGCTGACGAAGATCGCCCCGATGACCGCGCCCCACAGCGACCCGCGCCCACCAACCGCCACCCACGCGACCACGAGGATCGATGCGCCGGCAGCGATCTGGTGAGGCGTGATAATCCCCTTCTGCGGGACATATAGCATGCCCCCCAGCCCCGCGAACATGGCAGCAAGTGTGAACGCGGCGGCTTTATAGGCCCACGTCTGGTAGCCGACGAATCGCAGGCGCGTCTCGTCGTCACGAATGGCCACCAGCACCCGGCCGAACCCGGAGGTCACAAGCATCTTGCCGATGAGCATCGCGATCATCAGACAGACAAACGACGCCACATACAACCAGAACCGCGTCTGCACGAACGGGCCACCCGCGTTGGCCTGAATGGGGTAACCGAGAATATGCGTGAAGTTCGTCAGCCCGTTTGTACCACCCAGCGCCAGCTCGTTTTTCTGGAAGATGAGCCAAAACGCGACGGTGATGGCTTGAGTCAGGATCGAGAAGTACACGCCACGCACCCGACTGCGGAACGTGCTCAAACCGATGAGCAGCGCCAGCAATCCTGGTATCAGCAAACCGAGGAAGACCGTGACCGGCAGCGACTTGAAGAACGCCAGAAACCAAGGTGGTTCGGCGCCACTGACTGCCGACATCACCACGAACAGCGCCTGCGGAATGTTCTGATTCGGACCGGCCATCGGGCCGTAGTTGATGAGGTATAACCCCATGCAATAGCCACCGAGCGAGAAGAACAGAAACTGGCAGAGGCTCAGGACACCAATGTAGCCCCAGACCAGGTCCAGACCGATCGCGCAGATAGCGAACGTGAGGATGTAGCCGAGCTTGTTGACGAACTCGATGCTCATCATGCCCGTGCCGTACAGCAGCGGCACGAGACCAAGACCGATGACGAGCATCACAATGCCAATGATGACGTCCGTACGGCCCGACGTCTTGGTTAGAAAGGGTGCCGCGGTTCGGTCGGCCTGATCGGCCATGCGACCCTTGTCCGGGAACATGCCCGCGGGTCGACGCTGC
>JBBRHE010000020.1:0-28026 GCA_038223165.1 Tepidisphaerales bacterium | reverse complement strand
TTGGACGCGGGGTCGAACGCGTGGCTTTGCAGGGTTGTGCGGCTGATCTTCTGCGCGTCAATGTCGTAGAAGCCACCGAACACATAGAGCTTGCCACTGGCGGCGATGCCCTGCGATTCGTAGCGCGCGACCGGGTTGTTGGCAGCGGGCTGCCAGGTGAACGGCGCCGAGGGGTTGCTGGTCGGGGGTGGGGGTTCGGTCGGTGGCGTGGTGCCTTGTGGCACGAGGCTGAACGCCGACAGGATCGCGTTGTCCTTCACACTGACGAAGTTGAGGTTGAACGTGCCGTCATTGACCGTCACGCTGAACGTCTTGAGCACCGCGAATTTGGCGCCGGCCTCGGCGGCGATGTCGTAGTCGTTGAGGAGCTGCCTGCCCTCGGCGAACGCGTCAAAGGTTCTCTTACCCCCCGTCGTGAAGACAGGGTCGGTGAAGTAGAGGGACAATGTGTAAGTGCCCGCGACGACCGGCACGTTGTAGCTGAAGTTGCCGAACCGACGCGTCGCGTAGAGCGCGTCATTCGTCGTGCCGTCAACCGCGAACGTGTCGGACTTGGCGGTGCCACCGGATGCGTACTGCGCATCGGGCGACCAGTAGACGCCGGCGTTGTCGGTGAAGCCGACCGTTGCGCCGACCTCGACGCGCACAGTGGGCGAAGGCGTGGTGGGCGTCGTGCCCTGCTGCGTCAGTTGGAACCAGTTGAAGTTGCCGACAGCGCCTTGAGGGTTGTTGGCCGTCATCCGGAGCTCGAACTCATGCGAACCCGCCGTCAGAGCAATGCCGTCCTTGCTGATCGTCGCGTAGCTCTCGTAGCCACCGGTGTTCGGGACAGTGAGCGTGCCGGACTTGTCGACACCGTCGACGTAGAGCTTGAACTGCCCACCCGCCACGGCGCTGGCGACACGGACGTCGAGCTTGTAGGTGCCGGTGGTCGCGACGGTCAGCGAGTACTTGAGCCATTCACCGGCGGCCGTCCAACCGACGACGTAACCACCCCCTGTGTCGGCGGTCGTCTTGATGTCGACACCGGTGTCGCGGTACATGCCACCACGGTTGGTGGCGTCCTTGTCACTGTACGCGATGCCAGCGGCGCCAGAGTCGAAGTCTTCGGCTTGGATAACACCCGGCACGGTCCCGAACGTGGTACCCGCCGCGACGAGCAACGAACTGGCATCGGCGTCGGCCAGCAGGTCGGTGGCAGTCACATACTCGTGCGGCAGCGCGCAGAGCAGCACACGACCTTCAAGCGTTTCAAAACGAGCACGGTGATGGTCAGGACGGTTCAGCACAAATTGGACCTTCCAACAAAGGAGACACGCAACCAGACCCCTATTGTGACGCACTCAACCGGGGTTGCACACAGAAAATCCGAGAGGGCAAACACTAAGGTTTTGCCAGGCCGTCAAGCTGGGATGACCGGGGCAATGGCGCTGGCTTTACGGGGTTGCGATCCACCGCCGGTCGCCTATCATTCCCTCATGAAGCCCGCCGTCCTGATCCTTCGCTCTGCCGGTACCAACTGTGACGCCGAGACCGCCCACGCCTTCCAATTGGTTGGCGCGACGACGCAGTTCGTCCACGTGAACCGGTTGATGCAGAACAAGAAGCTGTTGAACGACTTCCAGATCCTGGCGCTGCCCGGTGGCTTCAGCTACGGTGACGACATCGCAGCCGGTCGCATCCTGGCCAACCAGATCGCCCAACACCTTCGCTCGACCATGCAGGACTTCGTCTCGGCCGGCAAACCTATCATCGGCATCTGCAACGGGTTTCAAGTACTGGTAAAGACCGACCTTCTGCCCGGCGCGCTGGGTGGCCGGATTGGTCAAACCTGCACACTGACCCACAACGACAGCGGGCGGTTCACCGACAAGTGGATCCACCTGTCCCCACGTGGCGGGAAGTGCATCTGGACGAGTGGCCTGTCGACCATCGAGCTGCCCATTGCCCACGGTGAGGGTAAGTTCGTGCCGGCTGACGCTAACGTCCGCAAAGCCCTTTGGGACGCCGAGCAGGTCGCACTCGTCTACGCAAAGCCATCGGGGGACCCCGCTGGTGGTGACCCTGCGTTCAACCCCAACGGTTCGACCGACGACATCGCGGGGGTATGTGATGCGTCGGGGCTCGTGTTCGGACTGATGCCGCACCCGGAGCGGTACGTCGACCCGACCCAGCACTACGCCTGGACCCGCCAGCGACCGTTGCCCGAGGAAGGTCTGGGCCTGCGGGTATTCCGCAACGCTGTGGCCCACGTGAACGCGGCGCTGGGCGCGGGCGTATAGCAGTTAAGGATGAAGGATGAAGGACGAAGAGGGATAGAACCGATGTCTCCGTTTCATCCTTCATCCTTCGTCCCCCATCCTTACTCTTCATGCCAAGATTGACCGCCAACGACGCGATCCCGTTCGACCGCTTTTGGCGGAGTGCGCACCCGATGCGCCCGACGACCAGTGCCCCGCGCCGCTGGTGCATGCTGAGCCTGCTGATGGTCCTTGTCACGCTGATCGGTGGGTACGCGTTCCTCACCAATTCCAGCCGCGTCCGTAAGATGGCTGAGAGCTACCTCTCGCAGATGCTCGGTGGGCAGGTGCAGGTGCGTAAAGCGACCCTCAGCATCTTCGAGGGCCTGAAGCTCGAGGACGTGCGCGTGCGCCTGGCCGGTGAGTCGCTCGACACGCCCCCCATCTTCTCGGCCGACACGTTCGTGGTTCGCTATAGCCTGCATAAGCTCCTTGCCGGTCGCATCGAGGCGACCCAGATCATCGCCAAGCGGCCGCACGTGCAGTTGACCGAGGACCTCGACTCACTGCTCGGCTCATACCGCAAGGTCGTCCGCGACAAGCCCAATGGTGACGCGCCGTTGTCGTCAACCATTCCCCGCAAGCCCCCGCCATTGCCTGAGATCAGTCTGCGCGACGCGCGGGTCGACTACCGCGAGCAACGCCCTGACGGCACGACGTCGTTCGGCACACTCTCGCTCGAAGGGCAATTCTCACCCACCGAAGGGGGTGACCGCTACGAGTTCACCCTGCAGACGCGCGGCATGAGCGAGCGCATGGGCTTTGATGTCCAGGGCTCGATCGTGCCCTCCGTCGGTCGCATCGCAGCGACGTTGCGGAACTTCGAGCTGGGCAGCGACATCCGCCTCATGCTCCCTGCGACCGTGCGGCAATGGTGGGAACAGCATGAGCTGGCCGGCAAGTTCGACGTCGTCGACCTGTCCTACGTCCTCCCCCGCCCCGGGCAGACTGATGCCAAGTTCACCGTTAAGACCGCGATGCAGGGTGTCACACTCGTCATCCAGCCCGGTGAACTGATGAGCACTGACGAGTCGGCCCGCATTGCCTCCGTGCGCGACACGATCGCTACGATGGCCGGTGTCTACCGGTTGGCCGGTCACACCGGGCTCGGGCCGATGACGCCCATCGAGCTGTTGCTCGCCTCGGCACCGATCCGCCTTGACGACATGGCCGGCACCTTCACGTTCACCGAAGGGGGCATCGCGATCGAGAACGCCCACGGTGACATCGAGGGCAACCGCATCTACATCGACGGCAAGGTCGATGGCTATCCCGGTCGGGTCGGTGTGCCCGAGCCACCGGCGTTGCTCCGTATCACGTCCGGCGACGGGAAGCTCACACTGCCTCCGACGCCCGCATACACCAACTCCCTTCCCCGCGCGGTTCGCGAGATCTACGACCAGTTGCGACCGCAAGGCTCGTGCACGATGGACGTCAAGGTCGAGCGCCCCGATGCCGGTGGCAAGCTTGTCGTCGATGGCGCCATCAACATCCTCGACGGCAAGTTCACGTTCATCCGCTTCCCATACCCCGTCCGCAACGCGACCGGTCGCATCAGCTTCGCGCCCGCCGACGCTTCGGCACCCGAGCGGCTCGAGTTGAACCTCACCGGCCAGGGCATCGCTGGTGGGCCCAACGAGAAGACGATCGTCAACGTCACCGGGCTCATGGGCCCCTTGGGTAACGACGCCGGTGTCGCGATCCGCATCTCGTCTGACGATGTGCACACCGAGGACGCGATGACGATCGCGTTCCCTGCCGAGGTGCAGAAGGCGCTCAAGCTCTTCGACGCCGACGGCAAGGGTGACCTGCCCCGTTTCCATGGGCGTTTCACCTGCGACGTCAACCGCGCCATTGGTCCCATGCAGCCGTGGCTCCTTTCAACCCATGTCGTCATCGACTCTGCCAAGGGCAAGCTCGAAGCCTTCCCGTATCCCGTCGAAGGGATGGCGGTTGAACTGAAGATCGGTGAGGACCATGTCGACATCATCAACGCCAATGTCGCCAAGGCTGACGCTACGCTCCGCGTCGATGGGCGCGTTTCGTGGGGTCCGCGCATCCCGGTCAAACCCGGTGAAACGCGCCGCGCCCGGTCGACTATCCAGCCGACCACCGTCACCAACCTGACCCTGCAGGCCCGCAACCTCCCAGTAGACAAGGATCTGCTCGACGCCCTCCCTCCTGACAAACGCCAGTGGCTCGACACCGTCGGCATCAGTGGCAAGCTCGACATCGACGGCACCGTGCGCAGCGACCCGCGGGCCCAACTGAAGCTTGTGTTGCCGACGGACGAAATCGCGCTGCCGCCTAGCGCGTCGTCGCCAGCGTCACCGATGGTCTTCGACCTCGATGTCACCCTGCGCGACGGTACGGTCTGGCCGGCCGACGGGTCGTTCGCGATCGGTGAGGTTGCGGGTCGCATGAAGCTCTCTCCCGATCGCATCGAGCTGATCGACGTCACCGGCAAGCGAGGCGCTGCCACGCTCAAGGCCATCGGGAAGGTCAACTTCCCTCAGGCTCCTCTGCCCGGTGCGACGGTAGCACCCGTTGACGCAGCCAATGAGGTCGCGACGCTCGACCTTGCCGTATCGGCCGACAACCTCCTGCTCGACGCGCCGCTGTACACGATCCTGCCCCGGGCGGCCCAGGAATCGTGGGACGAGCTGCGTCCCCACGGCACGCTCGACATCGAGGTCGTCACGACCGGTCCACTGCACGAGCCTCCGGCATTGTCTCCCGCATTACCCACGACGCGACCCGTAAAGCAGACGCGCGTGGTGCTCAAACCGCGCAAGCTGTCGGTTTTCCCCAAGACGTTCCCGTACAAGCTCGACGACCTCACCGGTCGCATCGTCATCGCCGACGGCAAGACCACACTGCATCAGGTCACCGGCCGGCACGGTGACGGTCAGCTCAGCGTCTGGGGCAGTTCCGAGACGATCGCCGACAGCGATGTCTGGGCCGTCACGCTCTTTGCGCGGGACGTCACGGTCGACGATGCGCTCATCAACGCCATGCCGCGCAGTCTGGCCGAATCACTGCGTTCGATGGAGTTGAAAGGCAAGGTGGGTTGGTACTTGCCCCGCTTCGTTTATTCCTCCCCCAGGGGATCGGGTAGTGACACCTCCAAGGCCACGATCGACCTTTCGGGCAAGTTGACGCTCGCCGGCACGGACATGAACGTCGGGGTCGAGCTGACCGACGTGCGCGGTGGCGTCAGTGGTCGCGCCACCGTCACAGCTGGTGAGATCCGCGACCTCCACGGCACGATCGAACTCGATTCCCTGTCGATCGCCGACCGCGCCATGAGCGACTTCCACGCCGCCATCGATCGCGACGCCGGTTCCGACCAGTTGCGACTGACGAAGATGAGCGCCCAACTCGCCGGTGGTGATCTCGCCGGTGCTGTCACGCTCACGTCACCGGTCAAAGGGCCCGGCCAGTTCAGCATCGACCTCGTCCTGCGCGACGCCGACATCAGGACGATCGCACAGCTCGACAAGGCCGAACTCAAGGGACGCCTTAGCGCCAGCCTCGCGCTCGAAGGCACTGCCGGTGACCCCAAGTCCCGCCGTGGGCGCGGTGACGTGCTCGCGACCGGTAAGGACATGTACGACCTGCCCGTCGTCATGGGCCTTCTGCAGATCACCAACCTCGCGCTGCCCATCTCCAGCCCCTTCAACACCGCCAGCGCCCGCTACAGCATCGACGGTCCGCGCATCAACTTCGAGAGCATCGACCTCCGGTCCAACACGATGGCAATGCAAGGCAACGGGCATCTCGACTTCGACACCCGCAAGGTTGCGCTCACGTTCACGACCGACAACCCCAATGCCCCCCGAATCCCCTTCATCTCCGACCTCTGGCGTAACGCCCAACAGGAACTGTTCAAGATCGAGGTCCGTGGGACCGTTCAAGACCCCAAGGTCTCCACCGCGACCTTTGGCACCTTCTCGACCACGGTCGACGAGGTGTTCGGGGCAAAGCAGAAGCGTTAATCCGCTTGCACTGGCCCACGCACCCTCGAAAATAAAGTTTTGACGGTGCTGTTTATCGCAAACACATCAAATACAACGAGTTGTGATTTTCCAGCCCTCTGCAAACCGACATCAAACCGACCGCGAACCGACATAGAAACGACAACAAACGACACGAAACGACGGCCATCCATGTGATACCGGTTTGCCAGAGTAGGTGGTAACCCTGTTTAGCCGCTTTCCCGCAGGGACGCCTTTCTCGTGAGACGCGTACACCAGCGGCCCTACGGGCCAGCCGCTAAACGTGAACAGACGGATCGTTCGCACCCGACCGCGACCCGTGTATTTAGTTTTCAAAGAGCATCGCGAATGGCTTGCGCCGTTCACGGGTACAACGTCTTGCTACTCTCTCCGATATCGGTGCGCGCCCGAGTGCTTTTTCGCGCAGCGGCCAGTCGAGAATCGCTATATTCCTGGGAATTGACGCAGAGAAGAATTCCAGAATGCGCCGTCAGCCGATGCGCGCCGCGTCACCGTGTTGCGCACATCGGGGGTTATAGCCGGGGCTGATTGCCTGCCGCCGTCATCACTTCTTCGCCGCCGACGTCGGTGGGTTTTTCGGCCAGGCGTTTGCGTCGCGGATGGCGTGGATTTGGTCCAATGAAAACTGTCGACCGACGTTCATACCGGGGCACTTGCGCGTCTGCACGTCCCACGATTTTTGCGTGCGCAGGTTCTCCGTCCAGAACGGCCAGGTGCGGCATTGGAGTGGGCGGACAGGGTAGATACTGCAGCCGAGCCGCGTCTGGACGATCTCACCTTCGCGCGCGGGCTTGTTGGGGGGAATCTCCTTGAGGAAGACGCAGTCGTAACTGCCCGCAGGGGTCACCGTCTCGGTAAAACTGAACTTGCCATCCACCTTGCGGCAGTATTGCTCGACCGTCTCCTCGGGCGTCAGTTTCAGGAACTCGGCGACCTTGGTGATCTCGTCTTTCGTCACCCAGACAAACCCGGGCCCACCCGTGCAGCAATTACCACATTGGGTGCAGGTGAACTGTAAACCGTCGGCGTACCAGGGTTGGTTCTCGGTGGGGACAACCGTCAACTTCATAAGTGGGGGATCATACCATATGCGTCGAGTGGCGGGCGCGGGAAGATCCCGATGTCATCCCGAAGAGAGCGATAGCGACCAGAGGGATCTCGACTCGGGATAACCGATCGACACGTCGAGATCCTTCACGTCGCGACCGCTCTGTTCGGGATAACATGCTGTGAGAGCACCAGGAAAGTACAAAAAAAAGAAGGATCGCGACCCAAGGGTCACGATCCTTCATGGACTGTTCGAATGTCGCGCTCGATCACCGACCGTATCGGCCGTAACCGTAGTTGCTGCTGTAATTGGAGTGGCTCGGGCGATACCAGTTGCTGTACGTCGGCGGGCAGGGCGCGATATACACCGGAGCCGGTCGATAGACGACCACCGGGGGTGGACAGTAGACCGGCGCCGGGCGGTAATAGACGACTGGTGGTGGGCAATAGACCGGGGCCGGCGCGTGGTAGACCGGATGGTGGTTGTAGTGATAAGAATGGTGTCGATTCCCGCGCCAACCACGGTCGCTACCGTATCGGAACGACGTTTGGACGTGGCTGTACGACCGGTCACCGTGCCAACCCCCGCCACTGGAATAACCACCCCCAACCGAAATGGAGAATCCACCCCGGCTGCGGTCCCCAGCGCTAGCGATGGCGGGGACGAGGGTTAGCACCAACAGGCTGAGTAAAACATATCGCATACGACACGCTCCTTTACGGCTTGGAACTGACGCAAAACCTGGCAGCGGCAATCGCCGCGCCAAGGGCTTTGGAATGATAGACACGGTGAGGAGAGGTCGGTTAGATGAATTTCACCATACCAAACCAACATCCCGTGGCACGGCATCCAGCCCGTCGTGTCGGGCCGTACACGGCACGAGCTAAAGAGCGCAAGCGATCCTTCGTTCTTTTCGTAGCGAAGTCGTTCGCAGTCCCTTCGCTGGCGCGATTGCTTTTTCGGACGGCGTACCGTCCGACGTGCCGGTGTACCGACCCCATGGGCAGGATGCCCATGCCACGGGGGAGCGTGATGTGGCGCATCGGTGGGAAGCGGACGTCGGGCGTTGGAGCAATCTCTACTCGGGCAACGATCGCGCTGCGGAGAGAAAGTTTTCGTAGTTCGTGCGGATCTCGGTCAACGAATCCCCACCGAACTTTTCAAGAAACGCCCTGGCGATTTCGAACGCGACGACGTTTTCCATCACCACGCTCGCTGCGGAGATGGCGCTGATGTCGCTGCGTTCCCAACCGGCCTCGGCGGATACTTTCGTGTTGAGATCGATGCTCTTGAGGGGCTTGCCGAGCGTGCTGATCGGTTTCATCGCGCCACGGACGACGACGGGTTGACCGTTGGTCATGCCCCCCTCGAGGCCACCGGCGTTGTTGGTGCTGCGGACGAAGCCGAGGGAGGGTTGGTCTTTTTGCGAGGGGTCGTAAGAGATCTCGTCGTGGACCTTGGAACCGGGCAGGTCGGCGACGTCGAAGCCCATGCCGATCTCGATGCCTTTGAAGGCTTGAATGCTCATGACGGCCTGCGCGATGCGCCCGTCGAGCCGGCCGTCCCAGGTCATGGAACTGCCCAGGCCCACCGGGCAACCGAAGATGTGCGCCTCGACGATGCCACCGGCGGTGTCTTTGGCCATCTTCTGCTGGTTGATGAAGTCGCGCATCGCGGCGTCGGAGTGGTCGTCGAGGACGTAGACTTCACTGCCGTCGCGCTTAGTCGCGAGGTCGCGCCAGTTGGTGGATGTGACGGTGGTGTCGGACGTGACACCCCCCACACTTCGCACGAAACCGAAGACTTCAATGCCGAACGCCTTGAGCAGTGAACGCGACAACGCCCCCGCGGCGACACGGGCGGCGGTCTCGCGGGCGCTGGCGCGCTCGAGCGTCTCACGGCAGTCGGTCGTCAACCACTTAATACTACCGGCGAGGTCGGCGTGACCCGGTCGGGGACGGTGCAGTGGTGGGGTGGCGGTCGGGTCGTCGAGGCGGTTGTCCTTGTTTGGAATGAGCATCGTGATCGGTGAACCGATCGTTCGACCCATCCGCACACCGGTCAGAAACTGAACGACGTCCGTCTCGATCTTCTGCCGCCCACCACGACCGTAACCGCCTTGCCTGCGGCGCAATTCGTTGTCAATAAGCGATTTATCGACCGGCAATGCGGCGGGAAGGCCTTCGACAAGCGTGATGAGCGCCGGGCCATGCGATTCACCGGCGGTGCGGTAGGTCAGAACGGACATGCGGGCATATTAGCACAGAAACAAGGGGATTTCGCCGGTCGGCACCCCATAACGTTCAGTAGCAGTGCCAAGGTAACCCCGAGCGACGGACGTATGTCGGGTTTTTGCGAAGACCTCGGGGGCATTTCTGGCGTATAAGATGAGTAGAGTCGGCGCGTAACTTTGTTTGTGATGAGCGCGTGACTTGATTGGAAGGACGGGACGTTTCGGGATGGTAGATACAACCGTCGAACTCTTCGAGAAGGCCGTTCGGCTGCACACGCGGCGATTGCTCACAATCGCGCGGGCCGTGGTGGGTTATCGCGCCAGCCCGGAAGATGTCGTCCAGCAAGCGGTGATGAACCTGTACAAGCACCGTGAGCGCTACGACTGGCGCGAAGCCGGTGGGCTCCTCCGCAGAGCCGTGGTGAACGAAGCCGTTCGGTTGCTTCGCCAACCCAAGATGACAATGGTCGCCGACGACCATCCTGGTGACTTCGAGCCACCCGAATCGCATATCGAGGACCGTGAGACGGTCGTACGGGTGCGAGCCGCGATCGACAAGTTGCCGCACCACTTCAAGACGGCGCTGGTCCTGTGCGAATATGAAAATCTCTCGTATCAACAGATCGCCGATACGATGGGCGCGAGCGTTCCGCAGGTGAAGACCTGGATCTTCCGTGCCCGGCGGAAACTCGAAGAGATGCTGAAGGATTACGTCGAGGGAAATCGACCGAAGGTAAAGGCCAAGGTTGAGAGTCGACGATAGACGAAAAACAAAAGGCTCCTGTCATCCTGAGGTAATCCGACGGATCGCTGGGGTTTGAAGCTGAGACCGAAGAGATGCTTCGGAGTTCCTCGGGATAAAGTTGTAAATGGTGTCCTTAGTTATCGATCAGGAGATGTAAGCTGTGACTCGTGTTCCGGACCAAGATCTGCAGTTGCTCGAAGCGTACCTCGACGACGAATTGTCGGCCGACGAGGTGGAGGCGCTTCGCGATCGCTTGATTGATGAACCGGAACTGGCCGGGGCGCTCGCTGAGGTCCGTGAAGGCCGTGAGGCGCGACAGAAGGTGTTCGCGGCGATGGAGCCGGGTGAACTGGCTGTCAGTGACAGCGTCGCGGGTATGCAGCGTGCGATTCGGGGTCGCATGCGGTGGGGTGGCCGCGTTCGAGAATCACTGCGCTACGTGGCGGCGGCGGCGTGCGTGACGGTTGGTGTCTGGATCGGCCAGCGTGCGTCGCAACCTCAGATGCAAGGACCACAACAAGCCAATTACGACAGCAACAATAGTGGTGGCTCGGTCGCAGTCGGTCGGCCGATGGTGCAGGACCACGGTGACGTGGTGCAGGTCTCCTGGCCCGTCCAGCAGGTCGCTGCCAACGGTGGTTCCCAGCAGATCGCCGGGGCGTCGATGCTTGGGGGTGGTGGGAATTCTCTGCAATCGCGTTACACGCTTCGCCCGACATTGCCTGCCGTCACACCGCGCATGGTGGTGTTGACGGACATCAACGGCACAATCATCGCCGCCCAGCAGTTCGACACGGTCGCCGAGGCGCGCGAGTTCGTCGAAGACCTCCGCCGGTCCGCCGAAGCCAGTGGTCACATGTTGTTGCCGATCACCCCCGCCCAGGCGCCGGGCTTCGTCCCCGCGCCCGTCACTACGAACAACAACCAGGCCGTCCCCGTGATGGCCGGGAAGTTCTAGTAATGGTCCTCGGCCGGTTTTCAGCCGATAAACCTTATCATGTGGGATCGTGTTCTGTGCCCGATACAAGGGTTCGTGGGCGCATCTGTCGAACAAACGACAGCAAAAACGATTACCACCCGCGGATCACAGAGCGCAAGGACACAGAAAAATATTGAGAGCAGAACTCAACAATCTGATCTTTCTCTCTGTGCCCTCTGCGTTCTCGGTGTCTTCTGTGATTGCATTGGGTTCCGATGTCGTTGAAGTTTGAGATCATGCGTACGCTGCTCGCCATCCTCGTCGCCACCAGCAGTGTTTCGCCGACGGTGCGCGCTCAGCAACCGATCGCCACGATCCAGCCAACGTCACAATCGACGTTGTTGCAGCAACTGGATAGCGAGGTCCGCCAGACTTACTGCCGCACGGTTGAAGGCATCGTTCGCGTTTACCTGCCCGCCAAAGCGATCAACCCTGCGACCGATGTGCTGCGGAAGTGGGAAAAGCGTCTTAACCCCGATCTTCGCCAACGCCTCAACGAAGACCAGGCCAGCGCCACCGGCGCGACGACGGCACCAACAACCGACAGCGGTGACGCAACGACCCGTCCCACCGTCACGCCGACGTCGGTCGCCGGTGAAGTGGTGACGATCGGCATCGCCGTCAACGATGGTAGCGAGCTGGTCGTGCCGGCGTATCTGGATCGCGCGCAACTGCCCGACCCGCTCCGCATCGTGACAAAAGACGGCGTGACCGCGACCGCGACGATCGTCGCTGCCGACAAACACACCGCGATCACACTGTTGCGCGTCGATCGACCGATCGCCAAACCATTGACGATCGCGCCGCACCGCCCGGTCGAAGGGGCGCTGCTCATCGCACTGTGCGGTGACGACACCCGACTGATCGTCTGGACCGGCACCAGCCGCGACAGCGCGGTTGTCGTCACGCCCGATGGCGCGGTCGGTGTCCTCCGTTGGGGTCGTTTCCTGGGTGGACCGGGTTACGCGACGCTTATCGAAAACCTCCGCACGGACGGTCGCGCCCAGCGCAGCCAACTCGGCATGACGATCGGCGAACTGCCGACCCCTCAACAAGGCCACCTGGCCACGATGAAGATCATCGACCGACCGGGCCTGGAGGTCCTGACGATCGAACCCGAATCCCCCGCCGCCACCGCCGGTGTTCAGCCCGGCGACCTGCTGCTGACGATCGCCGGCCAACGGGTCCCCGACATCACCTCGATGGCCGCACTGCTGACCGACGTGCGCGGGCCAACAACATTGGTTCTGGGGCGCGGCACAGAGCGCATCGAAGTGACGGTCGACGCGCAATTGCCAAAGCCAAAGTAATATTCAAATCGCGCAACGCCTCCGGCCCCTCTCATGTCCTCATGGGACGAACCTGTTTGTCGACCCACGCCCCCTCACGCTAACCCTCTCCTGGTGTACCGCAAGTACACGGGGGAGAGGGGACAGGGCAATCGCATGTGGAACGTCGATCTGAATTTTTGGCCCGCTAGTGCGGTTTGGCTTTTGGACCGGCCGGCGATTTTGAAGCTGTAACGCGGATGCCTAGTCCACATGCGATTGCCCTGGGAAAGGGGACCCGATTGCGACTCATCGCATTGTGAATCCCGTTCCATCCGGCTACCTTCGGGCCAGTGGTGTCACGATCATTCCTCATCCGCTTTTCAATCCTCTCGTGGGGCGCATTGATCTCCGCTTGCGCCCCTGTTCCGGTTCCACCCCCTCTTTCCACCGAACCCCTTGGCGTGCAGATGCTGCGGGCCGATCCGTCGCTGGGGGATGAGCGGTTTGCAGTGGTGTTGGGATTTGAATCACCGACCGATTCTGTGTTTCAGCTGGGGGGTCGGGTCGTGAGTGTGCCGCGCGCGGTGGTGCATACGGGTGGGTCGGCGTTGGCGGCGCGGGATGGGATGACGATCCGCCTGTCGTCGTTGCTTGCCGACAAGACGCTGCCCGATCATTGGACGCTCGCCGGCGTGTACGTCTACGCCGACGGGCCTGCGAACGTCACACTCAACTACGTGAAGGGCGGCGTGGTCACGGCGTCGTTCACGCGCGCTGTTTCTGAAAAAAAGTGGACACCGCTCTGGGTCGACATTTCCGCACTGCCCGCAGGGCCACCAGGCGACCTGACGCTGAAGTTTGATGGGCCGGTGCGATGGGTGGACGACGTGGTGCTCGTTGACAATACCAAGACGCTGGTTGATGCAGAGGCAGCGCCAAAGCGCTGGGTGATCGAGCGGAAGGGAAGCGCGGTTGTTACAAAATGGCCGGACGGGAAATCCCAGCGATGGGCGGCGCTCGACGGAGATGACGTGCCCGCAGACTCGTACGCGATCACTGAGGCGAACGCGATGCGGTTGGTGTTAAAGCGGGCCGACGGCAGTGTCGTCGCGCTCTACAGCGACGGTCGCGCGTTCGCTGATGCGGTGAGCCTGGCGGCGCCGTTCGATTTGCCACCGGAACATCGGGCACCCTATACGAAACAACATTCCAGCGTTGCGACGATTGAGGTCGCCGAGGAGACCGGTCAGATCGACCGCGTCTCACCAGGCGATGTAAACAACGACGGGTACAACGAGACGACGGGTGTCTACAGAGTCATCGCGCGCATCGGTCGGGTGGATTTGACGATTCACCCGCACCCCGGTTCACCGATCATCCGTCCGATCATCGAGATCGCGAGTATGCCACCGGGCACGGTCGGCGCGACGATCGAAGGCAAGTGGGTCGAGACCAGCGTCCGCACACCGGCGGGGCATGTTCTGGTTGAAGTGCCACTGATCATCGAGCGGCCCATCACGCTGAACGTCGGTGTGCGATAGGACGATGCAGAGACCGTGGCATGGGCGTCTCGCCGATGCGTGTCAGCAGGACAGCTAGCTTGCCCATCTACAAACGCTGCTGCTCGTATTGAGCGCACCCACCAGGAATCTGTATGCATGGGCGCGACGCCCATGCCACCGGTTTGGTGCCGCGCCTTGAATCAAGGGCACGTCTGATAACTCGTCTATCAGTTCGGATTCCCCGCAATTGCTTGCCGATCCTGCCTACGCAGGTTAACCCGCCCATCGCGCCCGACGATGAAACCGTAGCGGTGTCGACATTGTCGGCAGCGTTACCCATGGCGGACCAGACGGATCATTCTGCCGATTACCGCGAGCTCATGCGAGCGTGGTCGCAGCACGCGCCGTGGTATCGGCGTATCACGGCGCAGGTGGGGTTGCAGGCCAAGCTCGTGCTGGTGTTCATGGGGTTGCTGGTGCTGGCGCTGGGCAGCTCGCTGTGGCTGTACTCAAACGAGACGCGAAAAGTGTTCGGGCGCGTGATGGGAGAGCACGCGATCGAAGTGTCGCACACACTGGGGATGGCCAGCGAACGTCAGCTCATTCGTCGTGACGTAGCCGACCTCGATCGTATCGCCAGAAAGATCCTGAAGAACCCCGACATCACTGCGATTGGATTTTACGATGCAAACGGTCTGCTGCTGACCGTCGCGTGCACCGATCCGGAAATCGACACCGCCAACCCGACGTTTATCGGTGGCTGGCAGATCGACACGCAAAACCTGCTGAAAATCCAGCACGGTCAGACGCCATCACTTGGGCACTTCTCGTACGCGACGGTGCCAGTGGTCCAGCTTATCCCACCGGACAGTGGAAAGTCTGCGAAAGTCGGGACGTCACGACTAGTCGGTTATGTGACCGTCGCGATCACGCAGGCCGACGATGAAGCGAGGTTGGCGAGCATTCGGTTGATGCTCGTCGCGATCTGCGCGTTTGTCGTGCTGCTGAGTCTGGGGCTCGTTTCGATGCTGGTGCATCGCATCTTCTCACCGATTCGCGAGCTCGTCGTCGCGACCGCGCGTATCGCCAATGGGGACCTGAGCGCCCGCGTGGCGATCCATCGGCCGGACACCATTGGCCACCTGGCCCGCTCGTTCAACGAGATGGTGATCACGGTCAAGAAACAGCAGGACGATCTGGAGGCCGCCAACCACAGCCTGGCCGTTGCCAATACGCAGTTGGCCGAAGCGAATATGCAGTTGGGTGAGGCAAACCGCGACCTTGAGGAGCGCGTCAGTCAGCGAACGGTCGAGCTGGAAGTCGCTAACCGACGCTTGAGTAGTGAAATTTCGGAGAAGGAAGAGTTCCTGCGGGCCGTGTCGCACGACCTGAGCGCGCCACTGCGCAACATCGCGGGCATGGCGTCGATGTTGTTGATGAAGCATCGCGAGAAGTTTGATGACGAGATCATTCATCGACTGGAGCGCATCCAGAAGAACGTCGAGGTCGAAAGCGATCTGATCGCCGAATTGCTTGAGTTGAGTCGGATCAAAACGCATCGCCAGAAGAGCGAGCGAGTCGACCCGACGGCGATCGTCGAAGAACTTGCCGGCATGTTTGACGAGGATCTGCGCAGCCGTGGGATATCGATCATTGTCGACACCGCGCTACCACACTTGCAGGCCGAGCGGGCGCGGGTGCGGCAGGTGTTCCAGAACTTGATCGACAACGCGATTAAATACATGGGTGATGGCCCGACGTGCGAGATCCACATCGGTTGCGCACGCCGCGAGGGGGAGGTCGAGTTTTACGTGCAGGACACGGGGCTCGGCATTGAAGAGGCCGATTTGCCGAAGGTGTTCCAGGTTTTCCGTCGCGGTAAGAGCCAGGCGGTGCAGAACATCGCGGGTAAGGGTGTGGGGCTGGCGAGCGTGAAGAGCATCATCGAGACGTACAACGGAAAAATCTGGGTGGAAAGCCAGATCGGGCGAGGCACGACGTTTAAGTTCACGATCAACGGACTGTTTTTGGCCGGCGACGAATCGCCGACTCCGCCACAGCGCGGCAGCTTGTTCGCGGCGGCATGAATCGCTGACGAGCGACAGATGAGGAGATGAAGATGTCACACGAAAAGCAACAACATCAACCGTTCACGGCCGTCGGGTTTCCGGTGAACGTGATGCCCAAGCTGTCGGCGACGCAGATGGGGCTGGCAGGGGAGCCATTCCCTATCCTGCTCGTTGACGACGACCCCGACTGCCGAATGCTCGTTCGCGACGCGATCGCAGCGAGCAAGGTCGCCAACCTCGTCTACGAGGTGAAAAACGGCATGGAAGCGCTGGAGTTTCTGGGTCAGTCCGGAGCCCACGCCAACGCGCCCCGACCGGGTCTGATTTTCCTCGATATCGAAATGCCCGGCATGGACGGTCAGGAGTGCCTGCGGCGTATCCGGTCTAATCCGGCTTTTAAGGAAATTCCGATCGTGATGATGACCGGCGTGAGCGATGAAGCCGAAATGCAACGGGCCGCAGCGAACGGGGCCAACAGCTACACGATCAAGCCAGCCAACGCCGAGCAGTTTCTGAAGACGGTGCTGGCGAGCACGAATTACTGGCTGACCGTGCACCAATACCCGCGGCACCACCTGCCGGCCGAACAGTGCCGAAGGTAGTGCTCCGGAATGTTTGAGCGAAAACCCGTGTTTGGCGGGTGTGAAATTGAATCGTATTTTCAGGCGGACCTGCGATGTCCGAACGGCACGTTCGGTAGGGGCGGGCCTGAACGCGAAAGGTGAACGTGGAACGCATTCGACTGCTCATCATCGAAGACGATGCCGATCAGCGCGAGCTGATTCGCGAGACGCTCGAAGACCACTTCGGCGCCGGATCGGTCGTCGCGGTCGGCACGCGCAAAGACGCGCTGAACGAGGACCTTACCTCGTTCAACCTCATCCTGACCGACTACAACTTGCCCGACGGCAACGGTATGGAACTGCTCGGAGAGATTCGCACCCGCTGTCTGACACCCGTCGTCATGGTGACGGGTGAAAACGTCGGCAAGATCGCTGCCGAGGCGATTCGGCGCGGCGCGACGGATTACGTTGTGAAGGTGGGGGACTACCTGTTCACGATCCCACTGGTGATTGAGAAAAACCTGATCGTCGCGTCGGTAAAGCGTGAGAATGAATCGCTGCGCCACGACCTGGAAGCGGCGCTGTTGCAGGTTCAGTTCAAAAACGCGCAGCTGGAAGAATCCCTGCAGCGTGTCGAACAAATGGCCGCGACCGATCCGTTGACCGGGTTGTACAACCGCAGGCATTTCAGCAAGGTCAGCGAGCAACTGTTCGGCGATTCGAGCCGGCATGGTCATGACTTGTCGTGCGTTATGATCGACCTGGATGGGTACAAGCAACTGAACGACAGCTTCGGTCACGGCGTAGGCGATCAGTTGCTGCAGGTGGCGGGAAAGGTCATCGCTGCGAACATGCGCAAGATGGACGTAGCGGCTCGGTATGGTGGTGATGAGTTCATCCTGCTATTGCCCCACGCGACGGCCGAGGAAGCGGTAAACGTCATCGACCGCGTCCGCGAAGAGTTCCGCACGGAATCGGCAAAGGTGCTCAACCGCGAGGTCGGTGTGAACATGAGTGTCGGTGTCGGCTCGCTGCACAGCAACAAACCCGGCAACGCCAACCAACTGCTGGCGATGGCCGACGCAGCGCTGTACCGGGCAAAGGATGCCGGTCGCAATCGCGTGATGCGGTGTGAACAGTTGGCAATGTCGGCGTAACTAAGCAGACAAGAACAACGCAGAGGCGCAGAGGGGGGGGAACGCAGAGTTGCGCAGAGAAAACCAAGCAATTGTCTGCGTCTTCTCTGCGTCGCTTTGCATTCCCACCTCTGCGCCTCTGCGTTAAGTTGTCTTGCAAAGAGCGTCGATCAGTAGACCGATTCTGCGAAGTAAAATTCCTTCGCATTCTCCGGTGTGACGACCTGCACGTCGATCGTCAATGATCGCTGTTTGTCATCCGCAGCCGGTTCTTTCAGCAGCTTGCTCTTGTCGACTTTTAGATGCGCCGGAATCTTCTCCGCAATGGCTTGTTCGTTGCCGTCGCCTAAGTTCGCGACGGCCAGGTGAATGCCGGCGGCGATCATGCCCGGGGGGTAGGTGATGTCGGCGGGGTACATCGCGTCTTTGTCCATCACACGTTTGATGATGTCCTTCATCCCCGCGCCACCCATGATCCAGATATCACCACCGCGGCTGGCTTCTTTGATTGCCTGTTCGACACCGAGCGCCATGTCGTCGTCACTGGCCCAGACGGCATCAATGTCATTAAACTTCGTCAAATACGTCTGCATCACGCGGTGCGCGTCCTGGCGGTTCCAGTTGCCCGGCTGGGCATCGAGAACGTTCACGACGTCCTTATTCGTATTAAAGACCGCCATCGCGGCGTCGTAGCGCTCGCGGTCGATCTCGACGGGCATCCCGCGCAGAATCACGATGTTCTTCGGCTTGTCACCCTCGTCGGCCTTCAGCTTCTCGACCATGAACTCGGCGCTCTTGCGCCCGAACGCGCTGTTGTCACCAGCCAGGTACAGGTCAGCAACAGGTTCGCGCAGCCCGCGGTCGATGCTGACGATGTAAACGCCTTGCTTCTTGGCCTTCTTAATCGCCGGCAACGGGGTGTCCGAGTCGAACGGCAACACGACCAGCCCCGCGACTCCCTTCTCGACCATCGCCTCGATCTGCCCCGCCTGCTCGGCGGCGTTCGAGGCACGCTGGTACTCCCAGGTCACATCCGGATAGTCCTTCATCGACTGCTCGGCCCACCACCCCACGCCCGCAGGCCAACCGTGCGTTGCCGCGGGAATGGAAACACCGATGTGCAGTTTGTCGGCGGCCCTCGCAAGCGACGGCAGGGCGGCGAAGCACAACACAATAATCGAACATAGGAACGAGTGACGATTCATGGTTTCTCCTCCGAAGTGTCTTTCTCTCTTCTGTAGGACAGGCATTCTTGCCTGTCTCTCCCCCCGTCTTCAAGGAAAAAAAGAATACCGGAGGGAGAGAAAGAGAGACAGGCCAGAATGCCTATCCTACGTGAATACAACTGCGACCCTACGCCCGCCGCGCCCCGGCGCGCTGCAGCAGCACCGCAGCGATGATGATGCCACCAGTGACGACGCCCTGCGCGTAGGTGTCAATGCCGCGCATCACCATCATGTTGCGGATGACGCCCAGCAGCAGCACACCGAGGATCGTGCCGACGATCGATCCCGATCCACCTTCCATGCGCGTCCCACCGATCACCACGGCGGCGATCGCGTCGAGCTCGAGCAGGATGCCGGTGTTGGCGCTGTTGACCGACGTGTAATTCGCAGCGTTCATCAACGCCGCGATGCCCGTGATGCCGCCCAGCAGTGTGTACGCGATGATCTTCACCCGGTCGACCGCCACGGTCGAGTAGCGGGCGGCCCGCTCGTTGTTCCCGATCGCGATGATGTACCGACCCAGCCGCGTGCGGTTCAATATGACGATCGCGACGATTGCGACGGTGAGCCAGACGAGGATCGCGTAGGGAAACTCCATCGGCACCACCCGCCTTGGGTTGCGGCTGATGTTGGTGCCGGGGATGTCAAAACCATTGCCAAGGTTCGCAAAGAGTTCCGACCCATCTGAAAAGAACTGTCCACCGCGCGCGATCCACATCGCAGTCGAGCGGTAGATCAACAGCCCCGCGAGCGTCGCGATGAACGGTGCGATGCGGCCCTTGGTGATCAGCACGCCATTGAACAAGCCTGCGAGCAGCCCAATGCCGATCGTCGTCCCGGCCGCCGCGAACAGGGGTATGATCGACTCAGCGGCGTCGCCCACCGGTTTGTCGAACAACCGATTCATCGCCAGGATGCCCAGCCCTCCCGCCAGCGCCACCAGTGAGCCGACCGACAGATCGATCCCACCCAGCGTAATGATCAACGTCATCCCAATAGCGATCATGCCGACGGCGGCGTTCTGTTCCAGGATGTTGAGGATATTGCTGAGCTGAAGGAACTTCGGTTCCTTCATCGCGGTCGCGATGACGAGGATCACCAGTGCCAACAACGCGCCCGACCAAGATGGGAAGCGCCAGCGGCGGTGGGGCGTCGGCACGTCCGTCATGGATTCGAGCATCGGTTGCTGGGGTTGGGTCATAAGAGTATGGATGAAAAAGAAGGATGAAGGATGAAAAGGATGCGGATGCTTTCATCCTTCATCTTTATTTTTCATCCTTGCCTCACCACCCCCGCAGCGTGGTACATGATTGTTTCTTCCGTCGCGCCGGAGGCGTCCATCGTCGCGACGATTCGTCCCGCCCGCATCACGGCGATGCGGTTGGACAGGCCGATCACTTCATTTAAGTCCGACGAGATCAACATGCAGGCCATGCCTTGGGCTGTCAAGGAACGGATGAGCGCGTAGATCTGTTCCTTGGCGCCCACGTCCACACCGCGCGTGGGTTCGTCGATGATGAGAACCTTCGGCGCAATTTCGAGCCATTTTGCCAGCGCGACCTTTTGCTGGTTTCCACCGCTGAGCGTTTCGATCGGGTCGCGAACGCCGCCGATCTTGATGTGCAGTTGATCGACGTGCTGGCGCGTGGCGGCGTCTTCTTCACGGCGTGAGATCAGGGGATGACAGTACCGCTTCAGCGAGACCATCGTCACGTTCTCGGCGATGCCCATGCCGAGCGTCAGGCCGGCGCCCTTGCGGTCTTCCGACAGGTACGCGATGCCCGCCTTGCCAGCCTGGCGCGGATTTTTGGCAGTGATGACCGTGCCTTCGACGACGATCTCACCGCCGTCACGACGCCGCAGGCCCACGATCGCCTCGGCCAATTCTGTTCGACCGGCACCGATCAGCCCTGCGAACCCCAGCACTTCACCGGCCTGGATCGCGAAAGTCGCGGTGCGCACCTTGCCGGGGACGGACAGGTTTCGCACCTCCAACGCCAGCCGTGATTCGGGCCTGGCGCGCGGTGGGAAGTGGTCGCCCATGGGTCGGCCGACCATCAGGCTTGCCAAACCCTGTTCCCCGATCTGCTGCGCTTTCTCGCGAGATAGCGTTTCGACGGACCGACCATCGCGCATGACGGTCACCCGATCCCCGACCGCTAGCACTTCCGACAGGATGTGCGAGATGTAGACGATCGCAACACCCTTGGCCTTCAGGCGTTCGATAAGCTGCACCAACGCCGTCACCTCGCGGCGCGTCAGCACCGCCGTCGGTTCGTCCATGATGAGCACACTGGCGTCGATCGAGACGGCCTTGGCGATCTCGACCATCTGCTTGTGCGCGATCGACAGGTCGCCCACGCGCCGGGTCGGTTCGATGGGGCAGTTCAATCCCTTCAAAAGCTCAGCGGCCCGTTCGTTCATCCAGCGGTTGTTGACGAGCCCCAACCGCCGTCGCTCGCGACCCAGGAAGATGTTGCCTGCGACGGACAGCTCATCCACGAGGTTCAGCTCCTGGTGGATCATCGCGATGCCCAACCACTGGGCGTCGGCGGGTGACTTGAGCGTCACGTTCTCACCGCGATAGAGGATATTTCCACTGTCCGGCCGCTCGACGCCCGACAGGATCTTCATCAACGTGCTCTTGCCCGCGCCGTTTTCCCCGATGATGCAATGCACCTGTCCCGCATCGAGCGATAGGCTGACGTCTGTCAACGCGCGCACGGCGCCGAACCGTTTCGTAATCGACTGGATGAGGAGGAGTTCACTGGTTGCAATGTCGGACATGGTCGGTGAGGAAGTTTACAGACGATCGGTAGTGCTGCCCATGTTTCGCGCGATTGGTCAGCGAATCTGCAGTCGATGAAGTGACGTTATCGTGACGACAAATGGGCCAGAGCATCTCCTTCTCAAAGGCTTTGACCAATGACTGCCATATCATCCCGAATGGAGCGGTAGCGACGCGAGGGATCTCGAGCGTCCAACAGTCGCTGCCGATCCCTTCGGGATGACGGGCTGGGTTTGAAGTGGAAATGCTCTAACGCTACCGATCGAACTGAAACAGTTCCGCATCCGCGTTCGGTCGTCCCGCGATCTGGTCGGCGATGATGGTTGCAGCGATCAGGCTGAACGTGATGCCGTTTCCACCGTAGCCGAGCGCGAAGTAGCCGTGCGGGAATTGCCGGTGCGGTCCGATCAGCGGTAGGCCATCCTTCGTCGTCGCGAACGTGCCGGCCCAGCGGAATTGCGGTTCGATGTCGATCGACGGATAGAGCAGCTTGAACTTGTCGACGAGCGTTTTGCACTTGGCCGCGAGGCGGGCGTCGCGTTTGTCGGGGTCGGTGAACTCGTCGTCTTCACCGCCGATCATTACACGGTTGTCGACGGTCGTGCGGGCGTAGAAATAGGGGTCGCCACTTTCCCAGATCAGGCATTTGTCGCGCCAGACGGATAGTTCTGCTTCGGTGAGCCGCTGGCTTGCCATCGCGTAGGTGCTGTTCAACTCACAAAGGTTCTGTTCGAGGAACTGCGGTGTTTCGTAGCCCGTCGCGAAGATGACGTGGTCGGCGCGAATGTGATAACCATCGTTCGTGCCGAGCGTAACGCCGGTGGGCGTGGGGTCATAGGTCGCGATCTCGGTCTTCGCGTAGATCGCTGTACCACTACGCACGGCCCGGCGAAGCAGCGCGAGCGTGAGGCGGTAGGGGTCGACCTCCATCGCCGACGCCGACCAGAGCGCGCCACCGGGTCGATCGATGTCAAATCGCTTTTTCAGCTCGGCAGGCGTCAACAACGTCACTTCCAGCTTTAACTCCCGCCGGGCGGTGCACTCGGCATCCAATTCGTCGTAGTCATCCTCTTCACACGACAGGTAAAGGCTCTGCCGATCGATCAGCCCGCAATAGTTGTCCAGCCCACGGACCAGTTCGCGAAACTGCATAAGCGATGCATGCGACGCAAGGTACGCCCGCTGGGCTTGGTCACGCCCGACGAGCTCGGTCAGTTCGGTCAACGGTGTGTCAATCTCGTACTGCAGCAATCCTGTGCTCGCGGGTGTGCTGGCGGTGCAGACGTTTCTGCGGTCGACGAGGACCACGCGCCGTCCTTCGCGACTGATGCGGTCCGCTGCCAGCGCGCCACTGACGCCTCCACCGATGATCGCGACGTCGCACTGGACATCGCTCGCCAACGGCGAAAAAACGGGAGGTTGCTCGTCAACGGAAGGCCAATACAGATTGCCGGAGCGCAGGTCCATGTTCATGATTCTGCAGCAGGCTCGGCGGGGCGCGAATGGATGAAAGCAGAGGTGGCGTAGTTCTGAAAGATGCGAACACAATTGGAACGCGAATGCGTTTTTTTACCTTGAGGAACGTGGTCCCGAACCGTCATAATCAGGTCCATGGCATCGCGACGGTGCAAAGCGGGTATCACGGCGGGGCTGATCGGTGGATTGTTCGTCTCCGCGGGGCTTATCGCCGGGATCTGGTGGTTGATGGAACGTCACCGCGCTTCGCGGCGTCGCTATCATCTGCCGAGATTGACCGCAGCGATCGTGGGGAACACCAAAGCCGCGGTTGCGTCCGTCTTCGGACCCCCGCGCGTCGCGACGTTTATGGGCGAGACCAGCACCGACTACCGCGACGCCGCCGTCTGGTATTACCCCCTGCCGCGCGAGGAACGGATCGGTTTAGCGATCCGCTTCGACGACAACCGCCGGGCCGCGAACGTCGAGATCATCAGAGGGCCGCAGTAGAGGGTAAGGATGAAAAAGAAGGATGAAGGATGAAAGGAAACAGGCTTTTTTCAGCCTTCATCCTTCTTTTTCATCCTTATCTTTACATCTGCTCGGGGTGTTCGATTCCCAGCAAATCCAAGCCTTTGGCCATAACCTTCGCGGTCAGGTCGCAGATGGCCAGGCGGCTGGCCTTGGTCGAGCCTTCACTCTGCAGCACCGGGCAATTTTCGTAGAAGCTGCTGAACCGCGTCGCCAACTCGTAGAGGAACGCGCACAACAGGTGCGGCTTGAGTTCTGTAGCGACGGCGTCGACCGTTTCACCGAACCGCGCAATGTGCTTGGCCAGCGATTGCTCGAACGGGCTGTCGAGCGTGATGGCTGATGCATCGACCTGCGTCTCGCCGCCTTTGCGGAAAATCGAGCGGATGCGGGCGTACGCGTACTGCAGATAGGGAGCCGAGTTGCCAACGGTGGACAGCATCGTGTCCCACGAGAAGAAGTAGTCACTGACGCGGTCCTTGGACAGGTCGCTGTACTTTACGCCACCGATGCCAATGGCCCGGCCGATCGCTTTCAGTTGCTCTTCGGGGAAGGGAACGACTGCTTCCCCTTTCTCTCTGAGCTTGGCGACGCGATCGTCATCCTTCTGCCTGGCCAACTGGTAGCCGCGCTCCTCGGCCTCATCAAGCAGGTCCTTCAGCTTCACCGTATCGCCCGACCGCGTCTTAAACGGCTTCCCATCTGCACCAAGCATCGTGCCGAACGGCGCGAACTCGAGTGAGACCCCATCGGCCCAACCGGCTTCGCGTGCGGTCCAGAAAACCTGCGCAAAGTGCTGCTGTTGCCGACTGTCGTGCGTGTAGATGATCCGCTTGGCACCGATCGTGCCGACCCGATAGCGAACCGCTGCAAGGTCGGTGGTGCCGTAGAGGTAACCGCCATCAGATTTCTGAATGATCAGCGGCGACTCGAAGCCGGGCACCTTCACGACGATCGCGCCTTCAGACTCGACGGCGATGTTCTTCTCGCGAAGCTCGCGGACAATGTCGGGGAGGAAGTTGTTGTAGAAGGATTCGCCGCGCTCGTTGGCTTCGGTCAGGCTAACACCAAGGTCGCGGTAGATGGGTAAGTAGTGTTTTCGCGTCTCTTGTACAATCGCCAGCCAGAGCAATCTGACGTTGGGTTCATTCGCTTGAAGAGCTACAACCGCCTGTCTGGAAGTATTCTGAAAGTCCGGATCGCTATCAAATCGCTTCTTGGCGTCCCGGTAGAAGGACTCCAGGTCTTCGATCGCCACGGTCTGATCGTTCCCGCTTCCTTGCTTCTGGCTCTCGAGCGCGAGAAAGGAGATCAGCATCCCAAATTGCGTCCCCCAATCCCCGATATGGCTCTGCCGGATGACCTCTTGTCCCAGCGCGTCGATCACGTTCGCCAGCGCATCCCCGATGATCGTGCTCCTCAAGTGCCCGACGTGCATCTGTTTGGCGATGTTTGGCCCCGAGTAGTCGACGACGACCTTTTCTCGCGAAGTCGCAAGCGGAATGCCGAGGCGGGTGTCGGTCGCTTGCGTCTTGGCGAACGTTGCCAACCACGTCGGGCTCAGCTTGACGTTAATGAATCCCGGTCCCGCGATCGTCGGTTTCCCTTCGATCAGGTCGCCCAACTCCAGCTTGGCGACGATCTGCTCGGCCACCTGCTTTGGGCTGGTCTTTTGCCCCGTTTTATCGGACACGACCTTCGCCAGGCCCATGGCGGCGTTGGATTGGTAGTCACCGAACTTTTCGTTCTGGCTGGCGCCGATCAGGGGGGCGGCGTCCAAGTCAAAGGCGGCCTTGATCGCGGCGCGGAAAGCGGTTTCGAGTTGTTGAGTGATGGTCGGCACGGGAGTTATGGCAATTCGGTCAATTGGGGTTGGAAGGATTACGCTGGTTTCCTATCAGCCCGGACCGCAACTATGATCCGGTTCGATCATGCTACAAGAGCGCGGTGAACTTCTCTATGGTGACGGACCGGCGGACATCGTCGCGTTCCTGCGGTACAGCTGGCCATACGAATTCGGGCATTTTGAATCAATTTCTTTGCACGGCCAACCGCTGCTCATCGTATGGATTAATGTGGACGCCGGCGCGCTGGCGGTCAGCCGTAAGGAAGACCCCGCGGACGTGCTGACGTTCATCGCCGACTGCGAACCCCGGTGGACCGGTCGCGGTACCCGCAGGATGATCTGCAGTTGTGGCAGCGACGTCCACGAAGTGGGCGTCGGCCATCAGTTGGATGAGCACGGCGGTGACGCGTGGATCGTGACCGGCACGCGTTGTCCGGCGTGTGGAATTCTGGCGTCGCCGGTCGATTGGAACATCGACGCTCAACCGCTGTAGGCGGGCGAAAATCTTTGCCGGCATCCGGGTAATCGCTTCTGGATTCTGGCCAGTTCGATGGATATTGTCCTCCGTTGACGATCGTGCCGATGTAGGGCAAGTCGTCGGCCTCTCGCCTCTTGTTTGTCAGCAGCTGCAAGGATGACCTTCCTATGACTTCCCGCCGATTGGTTCAATGGACGTTTGCGTTGTCGATTGCCGTCGCTGCCGCCTCACCGGTGTTGCCGGGTTGGGTCAAGGCTGACGAGCCGCAGGCCATGCAGCAGACCGCGTCGGTGGGTGAACAGACGCGGCAGCAGGTCGCGACGATTGCCCAACTCAAGCAGCAAGCCTTTACCGCTGCCAAGGGCGGTCAGTTCGACAAGACCAACGAGCTGCTCTCGGCCGCCAGCAAGCTCGACAGTGCGGATCCTAAGTTGGCTCAGTTGGCGATGTGGACGGGTCAGTTCGAGACCCAGCGGCAGGAGTTCGTCGCCGAGCGTCGCAAGCAGTACGACAAGGCCGTCATCGACGTGAACAAGCTGCTGGACGCCGGCCAACCCGACTACGCGATCGACGCCGCCGCCCGCGCGTTTCTGTTGGCCGACGATAAAGAGGCCTTCCGCAAGGAAAAGTGGGTCGACGACCTGATCAAGCGCACCGCCCGCCGGGCTGACGAGTCCGAGCAGAACGAGCAATGGATCAAAGCGCTGCGGCTGTATTCCGACCTGTCGAGCGTCGAACCGTCCAACCCCGACTGGAAAGCCCGCTTGAAGCAGACGACGCGCCGCGTGCGGTTGCTCGCCGTCTACACGCCGGACCAATTGAAGACCCTGCAGGATGTTGAAATCAAGGATCGCGAGGCCGCCGACCGCGTGTTGCGACCCGAGGCCGCGACCCAGCCAGCGACCAAGCCGGCCGATCAAAACGCCACCGAGTCATTCAAGATCGACTGGCGCGAGACCGTCAAGGGCATTCAGAAGGACATGCTCAAAGATGCCTTGACCGACGCCTACGGCAACTATTACCGTGACGTCCATTTCCGCAAGCTGCTCGTCGGTGGCATCAACGGCCTGCGGACGATCCTGACGACCAAGGGGCTCGACCAGACATTCCCGGGCCTCACCAACGCCGAGAAGCGCGGCGCGTTTCTGCAGTCGCTCGACGATGCCGAACGTCTCGCCAAGGACGCGACCGTCGACGACCGCCGGGCGCTCGACGAGGTCGTTGAACTGGTGATCGATGCCAACGAGCTGAGCGTCGAGATTCCCGAAGAGGTCGTTATCAGCGAGTTCGCCGACGGCGCGTTCGCTGAGCTCGATCCGTTCAGTGGCGTCATCTGGCCCGTGGATGTCGCCGAGTTCAACAAGACGACTCAGGGAGAGTTCCAGGGCGTCGGCATTCAAATTCAGAACGACGAAGAGGGGAACATCAAGGTCGTCACCCCGATCGAAGACAGCCCCGCGTTCAAGGCGGGCGTCGAGGCCGGGTCGATCATCACGCACATCGACGGAAAGACCGCCAAGAACATCAGTGTCAACCAGGCGGTCAAGTCGATCACCGGCCCGGGCGGCACGAAGGTGACGCTTACGATCCGCAACCTGTCCGGCGTCACCAAAGACTTCACGCTGAAGCGCGACACGATCAAGGTCGCGAGTGTGAAGGGCTACAAACACCTGCCAGGCGGTGGCTGGAACTACTTCATCGACCCCGAACAGAAGATCGCCTACCTGCGCCTCACGCAGTTCAGCAAGACGACCAGCGACGACCTGAACACCGCCGTCGACGAGATGAGCAAGCAGGGCGCCAAGGGCATCATCCTCGACCTGCGCAACAACCCCGG
>JBBRHE010000019.1:0-29109 GCA_038223165.1 Tepidisphaerales bacterium | reverse complement strand
GGCTTGGCCTGCGCGCCAGTGGGCTTGGGCGACTTGGCGTCGTGGACCTCGCGCTTGGTTTCTTCCAGGCTGGCCGGGTCGAGGATCGGTGAACCGCAGAACTGTTCGTAGTCGATCGGCGCGGTGATCGTCGGGTGGTCGCCGCACACGGGGCAAGTCGGGTCGCGGCGCACCTTGAAGGTCTTGAACTCGAGGTCCAACGCCGCGAACGTCGTCAACTTGCCGATCGCGGGCGTGCCGATGCCGAGGATCAGCTTGATGACCTCGTTGGCCTGCAGCGTGCCGATGATGCCGGGCAATACACCGATCACACCCCCCTCTGCGCAGCTCGGCACCGAACCGGGGTCCGGTGGTTCCGGATACATGCAGCGATAGCACGGGCCCATTTCACCCGCGCGAATCGGGTTGGGCAGGTGCGGCGCAAAAACCGTGACCATGCCCTCGAAACGGAAAATGCTACCGTACACGTTAGGCTTCTTCAGTAGCACGCACGCGTCACCGACGCAGTAGCGCGTGGGGAAATTGTCGGTGCCGTCGATGATGACGTCGTAGTCTTTGATGAGGTCGAGCACGTTTTCGCTGTTCACGACAACTTTGTGCTCGATCACGTTGCAGTCAGGGTTGAGATCCTTCAACCGCTTGGCCGCTGCGGTGACCTTGTCGACACCCAACGTCGACACGCCAAACAGCACTTGACGCTGCAGGTTAGACGGGCTGACGACATCGATGTCCGCCATCCCAATCGTGCCCACTCCTGCAGCAGCGAGATAGAGACTAATCGGTGAACCCAGCCCACCGGCACCGATGCAGAGCACCTTGGCATTCAGAAGCTTCTTCTGCCCCTCCACACCGACTTCCGGAAGGATCAGATGGCGTTTGTAGCGGTTGACCTGCTCGGTTGTCAGTGGCGGTAGGGATTGGGTTTTCTGAGTCATATCTATCGGATCATAGAGGGTGGCGCACAGAGATGTCCAATGCCCGTAAATCCTCCTCCCGATGCGCCCAAATCCATTAAGTCGGCTTGACTTTCTGCCGACATGATGACAAAATGTACTCACCGGCATGACGACCATCAGTGAGACGCGGTTGAAGGACTTCTGGGCCATCCACCCGGATGCGCGGCGTGAACTGATGATCTGGAAACGGATCGTGAAATCGCACGATTGGAAACACCCGGCGGACGTCAAAGCGACGTTTGGCGCCCGGGTTGACTGGACGAAGGTTGCCAGCGGTCAAACCGTGTTCGTTTTTGATATCGCCAACAACAAGTACAGGATGATCGCGGCCATCCATTTTGATAAAGTGAGACTCTTTGTCCTGCGACTGTTCAGCCACAAGGAATATGACGCGAACCGATGGAAGGCAGAGTTGAAGGAGTGCGATCTGCGACTCTGGAATGAGACAGCGAATCATCGACCGAAAGGTCGATCCTGATCGGCGGTTAGCCGAAAATGCTCGGGCCGGGCAATTCGGTCACGGTGACAAGAGGACGTAAGTATGCCGACTCAACACGCCAAGGCCGCGCGCGACGACGCGACATCTGAAAGCTTTAACGAGCTGAACGCACAACTACCGCTGCGCCCCATCAGCGACCGTGTCGATCTCGACAACGCCATGGAAATGATCGATCGGCTCGCTCTGCTTAAACGTCGGACGCGAGACCAGGAAGACTACCTCGAAACGCTCTCGACGCTCGTCGAAAAGTATGAGTCGGAACACGACTCCGTTGGAATGGATCAACTCGACCCCATCGAGACGCTCAAGTACCTCATCGAAGGACGCGGCATGACTGCATCCCAGTTGGGAAATTTGCTGGGGGAACGATCGCTGGGCTCAAAAGTTCTGACCGGCGAGCGGGAACTGAGCAAGAATCACATTCGCACGCTTTGTAAGACGTTCAATGTCGGCCCCCAACTGTTTCTGAAGATTTGACGGGCAAACCTTTTCTCGTGCGCAACCCATAAACGGGCCCTCGTCACGCATGACAATTCGCAGCGGCGACTTCCTCGTCGATCACCGCGTCGTCGGTAACTACGTTGCCGCCGCGCCCCAAAACGTCTACGCCTTGAACATCGGTAGCGTTTTGAACTGCTGGCCGAGGATTGGCTTGCTTGGTGTGTCGAGCCAATCTTGCAGAATAGTCGCGTACACGCTGCGGAAGTCGACGTTGTGTTTGAGGTCGCCTTGGTCGAGGTCGGTCAGCGACGGGTGTTTTCCGAGGACGCCCTGCTTGAGCTTGGGGCCCATGACGAACATGGGTGCAGCAGCGCCGTGGTCGGTGCCACCGCTGGCGTTTTGTTGGACACGGCGACCGAACTCGCTGAAGGTCATCATCATCACGCGGTCACCGTTCTCCTGCTTGAGCATGTCGGTCCAGAACGCGTCGACCCCCTGCGCGAATTGCTGCATGAGGTTGTCGTGCCGGCCGCGCGAACCGGCGTGGGTGTCGAAGCCACCGAGCGTGACGTAGTACACGCGCGTCGAGAGCTTCCCACCGATCATCGCCGCGACACTGCGCAGCCCGTCACCGTATCCGCCGCGCGGGTAATTGCCTTCGGGTTTGAAGTCGCGGGTGATGCGCAGCAGGTTATCGCTCGACACCTGCGCGTCCATCGCCGTTCGCCTTAGAAAGTCGAGCTGATCGGTCGCGCTGGCGACTTCGATCTGCTTTTTCTTGGGCTTGATGATCGGCTTGTGCTCGGGGTCGTTCGCCATCGCGGGGTCCATGCCCTCGTACTTATTCAGTTCTAGGTACTGCTCAGTGTCTTTGCCCTTGTAGCGATAGTTTTCCGGCCGATCGAACGCCAACGGGGTGATGCGCTCCCCTTTCATCGCCAGTGGCAGGTTCTCACCGATCGCCATGCCGACGTGCGGGTCGTCACCCGGGCAGGCATTGTCGAAATACTTGCCGACCCAGCCGACGGTCGCCATCTCGTCGTTTGGCGCCGCGGTCTGCCAGATGTCCATCGACCGGAAATGCGACCGGTTGGGGTTCGGATAACCGACGCCCTGAATGATCGACATCTGCCCGTTGTCATACAGTTTCTTGAGAGGCGCGAGGTTCGGGTTCAGCCCGATGTAGTCGTTGATCTTCAGCGCATCATTCTTCGCGATGCCGATCGCAGGACGCGCACGGTAATAGGCGTCATCCGCGTAGGGAACGACACTGTTCAGCCCATCATTCCCGCCGGAAAGCTGGACGACGACGAGGATCTTGCCGTCCTTGCCGGTGTCCTTCTGCACGCGCGTGCCCTTGCCCAGCGCTGGGTTGTCCATCGCCCAGGCGGTCCGATCCAGAAACGCCGGCACAGTCGTCGCGGCAGCGAGGATGCCGAGGCCGTTCTGGAGGAAAATACGACGAGTCGAAAGATTATCGTTCATGGTGTTAATTGTTAGTTGTTAATGGTTAATTGGGGGCTTTGGTGACTCCCGCATCTTCCGGCTCAAGTAGCGATGACAGGCATTGAGTTTCGGTAAGAGTTCGGCCAGCACTGGCGCGATGACGTCAGTCGCGCCTTCCTTGAGCAATTGCCTTCAATACGCTCGGCGTAGCCAATGCTTGGTTTCATAAAGCGACCCTCTCGCGTTGCGAATATATTGCCGATTGTCCCTGTAGGTCCCGCGGCCATTTCCTTCCGCAATATTGGCATCCACACTGTCCGCCGCACGAACCAACTGCTTGCCAACGGTATCTTTGGCCAAGCTGTCCCACTCACGCACAACGTTCCAGATCATATCGGCCAACGTTTCGGCCAGCTCATAGATGCGTAACGTCTCAAAGTTCGGCTTTCCCATTGCCTACCCCGATTAACCATTAACAACTAACAATTAACACAACTGGTATTCGGGCATCGACACGATCAACTGCACCATTCGCCGAACATTCTCTTCACGGTTCGGTTTCCCGGCTAGCGCCTCGGCCAGCACCTTCTTTTGCTTGTCGCCGACGGGCCGTTGGATCAATTTTGAGGTCCAGGCGTTCACGACCGCGTCCACATCATTTTCACCCGCGGCGGGGTTGAAGTTCACCTGGCCGTTGCGCTTCATCACGCGGTCCAGCATTTTGCGACCGGTCGCCGCGGGGACTTCGCCACCCGTGAGCCAGAGCGCGGTGTTGTAACGGACGAAAAGCGTCGTCGTGTTGATCCACGTTCGCCCACCGGGCCAGCCTTTGACGTTGGGTGGTGCCAATGGCACCTGGCCCATCTGCGTCAACGCGTTCTGCAGCGCGCCGACGGACGGCATCTCCAGGTCCAGCTGTCGAATCGTCCCGATCACGAGCTGAATCGGGCTCTTGATCTGGCTGCCGATGACCTTCGGATCGTAGAAGCCCTTGCTCGTAAATATCTGCCGCAGCACAGGGCGCAGGTCGTACTTTGCGCTATACATCGTCTCACCAAGCGCCTCAGCGAGCGATTCGTCGACCGGGTCGGCGACGAAGTAAGACCACAGCCGTGCTGCGATGTATTCCGAGCAGCGTTTACGACTCAGGATGATCTCGATGACGTCGCTGCCGTCCCAGTTACCTCGTTTGCCGAAGAAGGTCTTTTCGTCGAAGTCGTGGTCGTACTTGCGGAAGACGTATTCATCCCCTTCGTGGGCCCACCCCGTGAACGCGCGGGCGGCTTCTTTGATGTCCGCCTCGGTGTAGTGACCGATGCCGAGTGTGAACAGTTCCATCAGCTCGCGGGCGTAGTTTTCGTTGGGCCGGCCTTTTTTGTTCTGCGAGTTGTTGAGGTAATCGAGCATCGCAGGGTCGCGCGAGATGTTGTGCGTGAAGGCTCGAAAATTGCCCGCAGCGAATCGGCGCAGGGTTTCGTTCTGGTTCCAGATGAGCATCGCGCTGCGCTCGTCCTGGGCGCTGGTCGTGAAGTGACCATGCCAGAAGAACGTCAGCTTTTCCTGAAGTGGGAACGGCCCGTACGCCATCCGCCGCATCCACCAGGCGCGCGTCTCGCGTACAGCTTCACGGTTGGCGGCCTGAAACTGCTGTTGCAGCGCCATGCGCTCTTCGCGCGTCTTGCTCTCGAGGAGCTTGCGATACTCGCGAAAGCTGGTCGGGTACCCGTCGACGGCCGACATGTTGGGCACGTCGTCCTGGCTCAACTCGTCCGCCGGCGCGTCTGGAAAATCGAGCAGCCAATCGACCGCGTTGCGCGGTCCGAGCTTCATCACCCTTTCAATCTCGGCCGGTGTGCCGCCAAACCCCGCACGGTTCAGCAGATGCGCAGCCTTGGTGTAATCAAACGGATCCACCGCGGACGGTGTGTAAACGGCAAGCGATGGGTGTGGCATGGCCATGGGACAGGTTCCTGCTACCTCATCGAAAACGGACGGGACGAGGGAATATTCCTCACCTTATATTACTCTACATCGGAAAACGCGTTGCGGTTACCGGAATGGGGAATTGCAATTCGGGCCGCAAAGCCCATCTTTCATCATTTCTGACCATTCTGGCGGCTTTGGTTGTCTCGCCCAAGCCGTTAGTGGCGCTTATCATCGATCCTATGGATACCCGCCTGCTCCGCCTTGGTCATAGCCCCGACCCCGACGACGCCTTCATGTTCTACGGTTTGGCCAAGGACAAACTGCCCACCGGCCCCTGGCGGTTCGAGCACATCCTGCAGGACATCCAGACGCTTAACCAGCGGGCCATGAAGGGTGAACTGGAGATCACCGCGATCAGCATCCATGCCTACCCGTTCGTTGCCGACAAATATGCCCTGACCAGTTGCGGTAGCAGCATGGGGGACAAATATGGCCCCATGGTCATCGCGCGCGAACCTATGAGCGTCGCCGACCTGCGCGGGAAGCGCATCGCCATCCCGGGCAAGATGACGACCGCGTTCCTCGTTTTGCAGCTTATTCTCGGTAAGGCCGGTGAAGCGTTTGACTACGAAGTGGTGATGTTCGACGAGATTCCCAAAGCGGTGCAATCGGGCCATTTTGACGCCGGGCTGATCATTCACGAAGGCCAACTGACCTATAAAACGCTCGGGCTGCACTTGATCGTCGACGAAGGCGTCTGGTGGTTCGAAAAGACCGGCCTGCCGCTACCGCTGGGTGGCAACTGCATTCGGCGAGACCTCGGGGAAAAAGCGATGCAGGACGTGACCGACATCCTCAAGCAAAGCATTCAGTACAGCCTCGACCACCGTGCCGAAGCGGTTGAATATGCACTGCAGTTCGGCCGCGACCTGGACCGCGATCTGGCGGATAAGTTCGTCGGCATGTACGTCAACGACTGGACGCTCGACTACGGCGACCGCGGTCGCGCCGCGATCAGCCGACTGCTCAAGGAAGGCGCCAAGGCAGGGCTGGTGCCGGACGTGGGTGAGATCGATTACGTGACGGCAAAGTGATGAGTGAACACGCAATCACCTGAACCGCACCGCCGGTCGCTTGCACCTTCGGGCTGCTCCGTCGAAAAGACGAGACATGCGACCACAGAGACGACAGAGACCACTGATAACACTGAGAACACTGAGAATACAAAGGGACTTCTTTGCTTTGTGACCTCTGTGTTCTCTGTGCCCTCTGTGGTTGCATCTGTTTTCAACCCACCAGCATCGCGCCGGTTACGTGGTAGCCAACAACGCGCCATAAGTCGCACAGTGCGCGCCAATGAACGCAGCAGCGCACCGGCCTAAACGCCATTCTCAGTTCATTTCATTCCCAAACTGCCTGAAAACCCAACCGATCGCCATAGGAAAACCGCGGCACGTGATGCTGGCGCGCACCGGATTGGAAGGGTTGGACGACGCGGTTTTCTACCTGCGCAGGTCGATCGGCGGCGTCACGATAGCCAATCGACAGTAAGGAAAGGTCATATGGAACGGCGTCGGTTCATGTCGGTTTTACGTCGGTTCCTGTCGGTTCGCGGTCGGTTCGCGGTCGGTTTTTCGAGGATTGGCAAATGGCCACTATTATCGCAAACCCATTACAAAAAACCGTTTACGACATTCGCGGCGGCCGGAGGACCCCTCAAAACTTTTTATTTCATCGACGAGGGCATCTCACCGGCTCGACCGGGCAAAGAGCCAGATCACGGACCAAACCCTTCCGGTTTAGGCCCGCGGGTCATCAGCTCGGTCAGCGCCGCGATTACGTCCTTGTTCTCGAACAGGATGGAGTAAAGTGTCTCGGTGATCGGCATCTCGACCTTGTAACGCGATGCCAGCATTCGCACCGACTTGGTCGTGGGCACCCCCTCGGCGACACTGTCCATCTTGGCCAGCACGTCGGTGAGCTTGCGTCCTTTGCCGATCTGTTCACCGACCGTGCGATTGCGACCCTCGGGGCTAACGCAGGTCGTGATGAGGTCACCAAGCCCCGCAAGCCCACCGAATGTCTCGGGTTGGGCGCCCATCGCGACACCGAGCCGCGTGATCTCGACGAGCCCGCGCGTGACCAGCGCCGCCTTGGCGTTGTTGCCCGCAGCGAGACCGTCCAGAATCCCCGCAGCGATCGCGATGACGTTCTTGGTCGCGCCGGCGAGCTCGACACCGACGACGTCGCTGTTCGTGTAGACCCGAAACCACTGGGTCGAGAACAGCGACTGAACGCGCTGCGCCAGCGCCTCGTCCGAGCACGCAGCGACCGCGGTTGCGGGCAGGTACTTGGCGATCTCACCGGCGATGTTGGGACCCGACAGCGCGACGAGCCGATGGCGTGCCGTGGCGCTCCAGCCCTCACCCAGCGCGTCGGCGATCACTTCCGTCGGGCGCATCAGGGTCTCGTTCTCGATCCCCTTGGAGACACTGACGACCGGCAAACCCGCAGGCACGTGTGGTCGCAGGCGCTTCCAGACGCTTCGCATGTACTGGGTCGGGATCGCCGACAGGATCAGCGTGGCGCCGTTGAATGCCTCGTTGTCGTTGGCAGTCAGGTGCACGTTCGCCGGTACGCGAACACCCGGCAGGAGCCTGCGGTTCTCGCGGTCCTGCAGCAAGCGGTCGATCGACTCCTCGAACGCCCCCCACATCGTCACTTCGTGCCCACCCTGGGTCAGCAGGATCGAACAGACGGTCGCCATTGCGCCGTCACCGAGAATCGTTATGCGTTCAGCCATCGGACCCGAAGTTCTACCGGAGAGAGGACCACAAGTCATGTTGGTGATGTCATGCCGTTCGATTACCTTCCGCCTGTGCAACGAGCTCGTCCGAATTTCGTCGTGATCGGTTACGGATTTGCCGGCCGGTCGTTTCACGCGTACCTGCTGGGCCTGGAACCTCGATTACGCCTGCATGGTGTGTGCGCCCGCGACCCGGAGAAACGCGCCGCAGCCGCGACGAACCATCCCGGCATCCGAACCTACGCGACGTTCGAGGAGGTGTTGATGGACAGTGAGGTTGACGGGGTCATCCTCGCCACACCGCACGACACACATGCGCCCCTGGCCATCGCGGCGCTGGACGCGGGCAGGCATGTGGTCAGCGACAAGGTGATGTGTCTGAACCTCACCGAATGCGACGCAATGATCACCGCGGCCGAGCGCAGTGGGAAGCTGCTGACCGTCTTCCACAACCGTCGGTGGGATGGTGATTTCCTGACCGTTCAGAAGCTGATGAACGAGAACAAGCTGGGTGACGTCCGCTGGGTCGAGTGTTCGTGGCAGCGATATGGTGTGTGGGGTGGTTGGCGCGCATCGATCGAAAAAGGGGGTGGCCGCACGTACGACCTGGGCGCGCACATGCTCGACCAGATCCTGACTCTGTTCCCCGCTGCCGTCACGAGCGTCCTCGCGCGCATGCATCGCGACTGGGCCAACGCGCCCACCGAGAGCCACGCGATGGTCACACTGACGTTCGCGGACGGCCGGACGGTGATCGTCGACGTCAACTGCGTCACCCGGTGGTCAAAACCGCGCTGGCACGTCGTGGGTAGTGAAGCGACCTTCGTGAAGTGGGGAGAAGACCCGCAGGAGAAGGTCATGATCGCCGGCCAGATCGACACCGCCGTCGAGCCGCCCGAGAACTATGGCAAGCTGTACACCGGTCACACGAAGACCGGCCACGACGCGACGGTCGTCCCCACATTGGCGGGTCGCTGGCGCAACTACTATGAGAACCTCGCCGACGTCCTGACACGCGGTGAGTCACCGGCGGTCACGTTGAAGCAGATGCGAAGGCTGATGACCGTCCTCGACGCGACTTTCGCGTCGGCTAACACGAGTGAGGTTGTCCGGTTGTAAGGGCAGCAAGGGGGCATCATGTCCGCAACACGTCAGAGATTCCGTTTCGCCACAGCGGTGCTGCTACTCGCTGTCCGCATTCAGGAGAAAGAGACGCGAAGGCGCGAAGCACGCGAAGGGGATAGACGCGAAGGAAAGGAAAGTGCATTCCAGTCCATCGCGTCGGGTTCGTTCCGACTTCCTTCGCGTTTGCTTCGCGTCATCGCGCCTTCGCGTCTCTGCCGGTCGAGCACTCAAGGTTCGCCGACTTGCGCACCAGCAGGGAAGCATGACAAGCCACTACATCCGATTGCCCGCACCCGCGGCTGTGGGCGCAGCATTCTTGCGCAGTGCTTCGACACCCGCTTCTGCGACGGTGTGGTCCTTGTCTACGGACGAGCCGCTTACACCGATCGCGCCGATGATCGTGCCATCACTGCCCTTCAGCGGGAGGCCACCGGGGAAGCTGATCAAGCCACCGTTGGAGACTTCGATGTTGTACAGAGGACCACCGGACTGCGAGAGCTTGCCGATCTCACCGGTGGGCATGTCGAAGTAGCGGGCGGTCTTGGCCTTCTTGATCGCGATGTCGATGCTGCCCAGCCAGGCGCCGTCCATGCGGACGAACGCCTTGAGGTTGCCACCGGCGTCGACGATCGCGATGTCCATCTTCGTGTCGATGTCCCTGGCCTTGGCCATCGCGGCCATCACGATCTGCTGGGCCTGGGCCGTGCTGATGTCGCGCGTTGTGATGCCCGCCGCCATCGTGGTCGGCCCGGGCGAGTCGAACGACTTGGTGGGCGTCATGGGTGCTGCGTTGACGCTGCGCCCACCCACCGACGACGACCCACTATTGGTCGGCGCGCAGCCACCAGCGAAGGTCAAACCGACGATCGTTCCACAAATGCTCAAAGCTGCCAGATGCCTCATATCCATTCTCCATTGCAAGTTCCGTGTCAGGGTCACCAGCGACGGATCCGACCGCGCTGCGACAACCCCGACTGCGGGTTTGTCGCCAGTTTAGGGCTGACCGATGCATCCCGCAGTGGCAAATCTCAGCAATCCACCGGGCACGCGGTTCAAGCGACAACGAAAACGCCCCCGATGCCGGGTGGAATCGGGGGCGCGTGGGTTGGGCTGTTCAAGACGTGCCTAAGCGATCACGTCAAAAGTCAGCGACAAGCTAAAGCCGGCCAAGTGGTCGGCATTGGGACCGGTGAACGGGCTGGCGGTGACCGTGTGCGAGCCGAGGGTCAACGGGACGCTGAGGAACGCGCCACTGACCGTGTTACCGAAGAGGCTCCACGGGTTGGTGACCTCGACGCGGTAGTTGGCGTTGCCGTCAAATCCGAACCGCACACTGTCGGCCGGCCCGATGACGACGGCGCGAATGCTGAGTTTCGCGGGCAGTTCGGACAAATCGAGCGTGTCACCGGCGACCAGTGGGCGGATGTCGGCGCCCGTATTGGCGTTCACCAGCACGAAGCTCGTCACCTTCGGTGTGACGTTGGTGTCGATGATGCGGAAGCCGACCGACAACGCCGTGCCGACCTGACCACCCGTCCTGGCGAACTCGTACGGCGTGGCGGTCAGCACGTGCTGGCCGACCTGGAACTTGCCGGCGTCGAAGTCCTCACCGGTGTTGCCGAACATCGCGTAGGGGAAGATGTTCTCGATCGCAAACGAAGGCATCGCGTCGTAACCGACCTGCACACTGCCCACGGTGCCCGGCGAAGTGAGGATACGCACGTTGAGGTTGCGCGTGGGCAACCCCGCCAGGTCGATTACGTCACCAGCGACGATCGTGCGAATGTCGGTGTCACTGTCGGCATCGACGAGGACGAACGACGTGACTGCAAAGCCACCGGTCGACGCCGACGTCACGATGATGCTGGCGGTGTCGGTGTCGACGCCCTCGTCTCCATCGTTGGCCGTCAGCGTTGCGGTGTAGGTGCCGGGATCGGCAGGGGTGAACGTGATGCTCGCGCCGCTACCGGACGCCACGGTGCCACCACCATTCTTCACGACCACCCACGAGTAGGTCAGCGGGTCGGGCGCCCCGGCGGGGTCGGTTGCAGAGCCGATCAACGTCACTGGCGCGTCCTCGACGACGGTCTTGTCGGCTCCGGCATTGGCGGTCGGCGCGACGTTGTTGACCTTGAGCGCGACGCCCGGGCTGACGATTGCCGCCCCACCGCTAGGCGTGATACGCACCTTGACGGTGTAGTTGCTCGTGCCGTTTCCATCGATGATGCCGAGCGCCTTGAGCTGTGTCCAACTGAGGGTCGGCGAAGCGCCGGTGGCATCACCAAACGTTCCATCACTATTGACGTCCCAAGAGAACGTGCCGGTGACACCAACGGCCGAACCGCTCAAACTCAGCGAAGAGCCCTCGTTGATCGTGTACGGCCCACCCGCGTTGGCGGCTGGCTGGGTGGCGGACGTGACGGTAACCACGACGGTGTCCGTGTTACTCACGCCACCATCGTCGTCGGACACCTTGTAGCTCAGCGTGTAGATGCCGGCAGCGGTCGGAGTGAACGAGAAGTTCTTGGCCGTGCCGTTGGAAATCGCCTGGCCGTTGCTCGCCGAGACGGTCCAGAGGTAGGTGAACGTGTCGGCGTCACCCGGATCGGTGACGGTGCCGGTCAGCGAGACCTGTTGACCGGCGGTGCCGGCCTTGTCGGCGCCCGCGCCGGCGGTCGGCGCGACGTTGTTGACGGTGATCGTCTTGCCGGCAGACGTCGTGGCCGCGCCCTTGCTGTCGGTGACGCGCACCTTGGCGGTGAACGTGCCGTTGTCCTTGATGTTCAGGGCTTTCAACTGAGTCCACGTGAGGGTCGGCGTAGCGCCGGTGGCGTCTCCGTACGTGCCGTCACCATTGACGTCCCACGTGAAGGACAGCGTGTCACCATCGGGATCGGTGCCCGACCCGTTCAGCGACAACGGCGAGCCTTCGTTGATCGTGTATGGCCCACCCGCGTTGGCGGTCGGCGCGCCGTTCTGCGTGCCGGTGACGTTGATGATCGCGGTGTCGCTGGTGGTGATGCCATCGTTGTCGGTGACGCGAAGGGTCACGGTCTTCTGCGTGCCACCTGTAAGGCCGTTCGCCTTGAAGACGGGGTCGGCGACGTTCTCGACACCGTTGGCGGCTGCGGCGCCGGTCTCACCGAACACGCCGTCACCGTCGAGGTCCCATGCGTACTTCAGAGACGTTGCCGATTGGTCGGGGTCCGACCCGGTGCCGTTCAAAGTAATCTGCGCGCCGACCGCGACGCTGTACGGCCCACCCGCGTCGGCGGTCGGTGCTTCACCGGTCACGGCTTCACCGACCGTCTGGTTGCTGCCGCGCAGGCGCGTGAGGAACGCGGCGCTATCGTAGAGACCGTCGGCGGTGTCGGCGATGACCAGCTTCAACGTGTGGTTCGTCCTGGAACCGTCGAGTGGCGCCTGCGTCGTGATGCGCGGCGTGAGGCCATCGTACTGGATCGCGAACGTCACTGGCGTCTTGCCGGCGACGTCGGGCTCCGTCGCAGGGTTGGTGATGCCACTGTTGTTGAGGGTGAAGAAGTTGTTGTTGACCGTGATCGGTTTCTTCTGCGAGTCGAAGCTGATCTGCACACCGTCCAGGTAGGCCGCGAATGCGTCGTTGAACGAGCCGACGAACTCGGGGAACTCCTCGGACGCGAAGACGAAGTCAAAGAGGATCGATTTCGTGCTAGCGCTCGTGGTGAAGTTGATCGTGAGCGAGTTGGCATCAAAGGTTTCAACCGGCGTTGTGGCGCCCACGTTGACCAAAGTGGTGAGATTCGTGTCGCCGGACGCATCGTGGTCTTCCCCGTCGGAATCCGTGTTGTTTGGCGGCAACGCGTTGTTCGCCAGACCGGTCGTCAACAACACGCCATCGGGCATCGACAGGGACGTACTGCCACTGGTGAACGCGAACCCGTTGTAGCGCCCCGCCTGACCGTCCTCACCGACGAACGTCGAGTTGGAGACGGTCAGACCAGTGTTAGCGACGATCAGCGCATTGGTCAGCGTGCTTGCAGCCCCGGGATTGAACGGGATGACCGACAACGCGAAAAGCGTGCGGTCTTCGAGCGCTTCCAGCACCGCTCGGCGGATCCGACCATCAACGACGCGGCGAGACAAAAGGCGGGACGACATACTCTTCACTCCATAAATCGGAGGCCCATCCAAACGTCGGCAGTCCGAAATGGCGATGCTGATCGCACCCTGCGTTTTGACTGCTATGTCGATCGCGGCGGATACCCCTCACCCTTAAAACATGACCATCGTGCCAGTCTTCGACCGGCACCCACACGACAAAGCTTAGCGATCGGTGCGAATCGAACAAGCATATTAGCGCTATCTGAACGGGCGCGGTTGTCGTTGGGCCGTGCTACAATGGACGAGGTGACCTATGTCATGGATTGAAAACCGATTTGAGGAAGGCGTGATCGTCACAAGCCTCGACTTCTTCATCAACTGGGGCCGGAAGAACTCACTGTGGCCGATGACCTTCGGCTTGGCGTGCTGCGCCATTGAGATGATGGCTGTCGGCGCGTCGCGCTTCGACCTCGACCGCTTCGGTGCGGGCGCGTTCCGCGCCACACCGCGGCAGAGCGATCTGATGATTGTCGCCGGCACGGTCAACTACAAGATGGCCAGCCGTGTGAAAATGCTCTACGACCAGATGGCCGACCCCAAGTACGTCATCGCGATGGGTGCCTGCACTGTCGGTGGTGGACCGTATTTCAAGTATGGGTACAACGTGGTGAAGGGTGTCGACCTTGTGGTGCCGGTCGATGTTTACGTCCCCGGTTGCCCACCACGCCCGGAAGCTTTGATGGAGGGGATCATGCGCCTGCAGGACAAGATCAGCCGCCAGACGATCGCCGCCCGGCGGGCTGTGAGAACGGCCGTGCAGGAACAACCGATGGACCCGAAGCTGGTTGTTGGTGCCCTTTAGGTCGCGCGTTCATGCCGTCCACTCTTGGCCGCACTCATGGCACTCGCGTTTGCGGGATAGAAATGGGAGTGGAAATCCCAGGAGCATGAGGCTGAGAAACGCCGACTGCCGACTCCAGCGTAGCCGATGTGTGTTCGCAGAACCGCACGCTGGACATTCCGGAATCGCCGAAGCGTAGGACACGCCGCCATCAGGTGACGCATCGTCTTCCGTTCCGACCTGTTTTTCCGGGACGTCGTCATGCGTTGGTCGCTCCAGCGCCGCGCGCGCCTCAGCCAACCGCGCGACCGGCACCTGCACCTTGATTCCCCCGATCGCGTTGGCGTACAGCCAATCCGTTGCGATGAGGAACTCGTCGACGATGACGCAATCGATGTCCTCGGACTCCAGTTTGATGCGGGCCAGGTGAGCCTCGGTCGATTGCCAGAACGTCGCGACGGTCACCCAAGGACCGGCGTCCCCTTCGTCCTCACCATCGTCCGGTGGATTGACCTCGCCGGGCGGTTCGATAGGCTCGTCGAGGGCCTTGGGCATCAGCGTAGATGAAGACATCAAGGACGATTCTAACGGACAACCACGACAATTGGCCATGCAAAGAAAACCGGCGTGACCGCAAAAACGGCCACGCCGGTGGTTTGATGACGAGGTGCAACGGACCGACGGCCTTATGCGTTGTCCTGATACGCGTAGTACGTCTTGATGTTGCGGCCGTAATAGCCACCACCCTGGGCGCGGACCGCGTTGAGGATGATGCCCAGATGCTCGGCCTTGAGCTGACGCAGCGTGTCACGCATGCGCTGCAGCAGACCACGGCTGTTGCTGCGAGCACGGACGACGGTCACAACACCATCCACACGCGGGGCCAGCGCGATTGCCTCGGAGACGACCATGATCGATCCACTGTCGAAGATGACGTGATCGAAATCCTCGAGCGCCCGTTCGATAAAGTCGACGAGCAACTGGCTCTCGAGCAATTCGGTTGAGTTGCCGGTCTTTGTGCCGGACGTTAGGACAGAAAGGTTCGGCACGGCCGTCTCACGGACGCACTCTTCGAAGGTGTCGATGTTCTGCAGGGCATCGGTAAAGCCCTTGCCAATTTCGATCTCGAAGACCTTATGCAACGCCGGCCGGCGGAAATCGGCGTCGACGATGAGGATACGCCGACCATTCAGTGCGAGGCCCGCAGCCAAGTTGCACGCGACAACTGTCTTGCCGTCGTTCGGGCCTGGGCTGGTGACGAGGATGCTGCGCGTCGTGTCCAGCGAAGCTGCATACTGCAATCGAGTGCGAACTTGGCGCAACTGGTCGGCCATCATGCTTGCAGGTGCATCGAAGATGACCAGCGGCAGGCGCGAGCCAGTTGCCTGCGGGTCGTCTGACTCGTGCGGGATCATACCCAGGAAGTTCATGTTACCAATGCGATGGATGTCGCGAGGTGAACGGATAGTGGTGTCGGCGACCTCACGCAGGAACGCGATGCCCACGCTCAACGCAAGCCCCAGCGCGATGGCGGCGGCCATCGTCAACTTCAGCTTTGGAAATGACGGCGTTTCCGGTGTTTGGGGCAACTGGGCCCACTGCACTGTCGAGTTGCTCTGCTGGTTTCGGACGACGTTGATCATCTCCAGCGAATCGTCCACGTCCTTCTTCTTCTCGCGCAGCAGCTTCTCGTTGTCCTTGTCCGTCAGGTAAACGCTCATCGTGTTGGTCAGGGCAGCCATCTCGCCCTTCATCTTCTCGACCTCAGTGCTGATGGTCTTGTAGCCTTGCTCGGCTTCGGAAATCTCCGACTGCAGTTCCTCCGTCGCTGCGACCATGGCGTCGTGCAGCTTCTGCGATCGCACTTCATCCAGTTTCGTGCGCAGGTTGGCGAGCCTCTGCTGTTGACCCAAAACGCGCGGATGCGACGAACCGCCTTCACTAACCCCCATGCTCTCGGACGCATACATGCGATCAAGGTCCACGACGAGCGGGTCTCGATCGACCTGCACCTTGATCATCGCAGGGATCTCGCCTTTCTGATTCTGCTGGGTCATCGTGTTTAGTTGAGCACGATAGCCATCTGCCATCATCTGCTTTTGGAGTTGCTCTGCGACCAGCGACTGCATCTTCATTTCCTTGATGCCGAGCCGGCCTGGCACGCCCATTTCGTCCATGTTCAAGATTTGCTGCTTGTCGCGCATGCTGGCAGCAAGGTCGATCAACTGGCGATCATAGTTGGCGCGCATATCCTGCAGGATGCGCGTCCGCTCGGTCTGCTCGTCCTGTAAACCTCGCCGCTGAGTCTTGATGTGCTGGTCGATGATGTCCATCACGATGTCGGTGCAGTCACTCGGCACCGAGTAGGACATTGAAACCTGGATCAACTTTGAGTCGGGAATGACGGCCACTTCCAGGTCCTCGGACAGCTCTCGCTTTGCCTCGGTGGTGTTGCCGTTGAATTGCTGGTACCAGGTCGTGTTTCTGATGCGCCCGTTCGCGTTCTCGAAAACTCTGCTGAGCAGCGAATTGTGGCGCAACAACTGCACCTGCGTGCGGACTTCATAACCGATTGCATTGAGATCCTGCTGTTGCTGGGTGCCAGTGATCGGGTTGTTGGAAACGTTGGTCTGCACTTCGATCAGACCCGACGCCGTGTACTTGCGATAGTACCGGTCGAGCCAGAATTGATTGATGCAGTAACCGGCGACCGCGGAAACGATCAGCAGGCTGATGATGATCCACGAGTTGGCGCGGATGATACGCCAGATGTCACCGGGAGTGAACGGTTGTTGTGGCTGCATCGTTGGCGGCATCATGCCACCACCGCCGGGCCCACCGGTGCCGGGAATGGTGATTGCATTCGTCCCTCGGGGGATGCGCATCGGGGTCGTCGTCTGTGGCAACGTCGTCATAGTCAAATGCTCCTTCGATGCCGACCGTCTTCAACATTCGCTGCGGTGTTGAAGGTGGGGTCGAATCGTAGTCGTTGTCATCGTCAGCTCTGTCAGTTCACCTAGTTCGCACCAGCCGCCGGGGCAGCGTTCTTGCTCTTGAACAGCTCGTTCGCTTCGGTCATCGCGTCGTCGATTTTCTTCTTCAACGCTGGGTCGGTTCGCTGCAGTTTGGCCGCAGCGTCGTAGGCGTCACCGGCCAACTTCAGTTGCCGCTGAGCTTCTTCGACGAATGGCGTCGGAAGTTTCAAGTAGGCCATGCCTAGATGGTAATGCGCATCGGCAAAAGGCGCTCGGTCGACGACCGTTCTCAGGACGTCGATTCCGTCGTTGATCTTACCAGCCAGCACGAGCGTCCAACCATGCGTGTCGTACACGAGGGGATCGAAGCGGCCCACTTCCCGAAGTTGCTCGTATGCCTTCCCACTGAACTGCAAGGCCCGGTCGGGTTGAGCCGGCGTCACCCCTTCTGCCAGAAGGACAGCGAGGTTGTTCAGCGCCGCCAGGTCGTTGGGCGTCTTGTCGAGCAGTTTGATGTAGGCATCGAGCGCCTTTTCCGGATCGGCGGGCAGCACGGTCAGGTAGAACGAGCCAGCAAACCTCAAGGTCATCAACTGTTCGTTAGGCGTGGCCTTATCGAACGCGACCATGGCCGACTCGACCATGGACCGGGCCGTCGCATAGTCCTGCTTGTTCAGATAGATGGACGCCGCCTGTAGCTTCCAGCGGAGCCCGGAGTCCAGTCGTGGTTTCAGTTGGGCGATGGCATCATCCGGCCCGACGGTGGAAACCCACGTGTTGATGACGGCCGCCGCTGCATCGTCCGCCTTGGCGGCGTCGGCGGCTTTCAGGGCTGCGGCGAGATCGACGGCAGCGCCCTTCTTGTCGTTCATCGCGTTCTTGGCCAGCGCCTTGTACTGGTGCGCCCACCAGGCATCCTGCTTGGCGATGACTTTGTCGGCCTCGGTGATAACCGCCTTGTAGTTGCGGCCCTGCTGCAGCATGCTCAAGTACGTATTGACGAGGTTCAGGTTGTCCGGCGCAATGACCAACGCCGCCTTCACCCGGTCGGCACCTTTATCGAAGTTCCCACGCGCTGCGTAGGCACCCGCCTCTGCGACCAACCATTCCGGATCACCTTGCAGTGGCGCGATAAAGCTGGCGTCACGGATCACACGGTCAACGTCCGGCTGGAGGTTGCCCGAGACATACAGATCCAGCAAGCGCACTCGCAACGGTTTGCTCAACGGGGCCAACTGCAAACCACTGTTAAGCACGCGGATCGCTTGATCGGCCAGGTTGCGCATCCGGTATGCATCGGCCAATGCGATTCGGACATCAATGTTCTTCGGATTAAGCTCGTTTACCTGTTGCAAGTCGGTGATGGCCGCTTCCAGGTCAGGTGGCGTTTGGCGGATCTTCGTCAGCCCGCGCACGTACAACGCCATCTGGTTCTTCGGGTCCTTATCGAGAACCGTCTTCACCTGCGACGTCGCATCCTCAAAACGCTTCTGGTCTAGATACACGCTGGCCAGTAGCGCCTGCATTTCGAGCGAATCGGGCGTCAACGTCAATGAAGCGCGAACGGCTTGCTCAGCCTCGGTAAACTTCCCGGTGCTGGACAACACGTTAATGCGCTGACGACGAATGGTTGCGTCTGGATCGTTCTCGGGCAGAAGAGCCAAAGCCTCGTCCATCTTCCCGCGAGCGGTTAGGAAGGTAGCGTAACGCTGCCGCAATTCCGCTGAGTTGTCACTTCGCTGCAACGCGAGCTTGTACGCCTGTTCGGACTCGTCTGGCTTGCCCATGCGGGCGTACAGTTCGGCGAGCATCGCCTGGGGTTCAAACTTGTCTTTCCACGCGTCACGCGCAGCGAAGCCCGTCAACGCCTTTTCGGCACCGGCGAAGTCGTTCAATGAGACGCACGCATCCGCATAGAGTGCGACAAAGGCCCGTTCGTCGGGGAACTTGGTCATCGCGTCCTTCAGGACATCGCGGGCTTTTGTGAGGTAGCCTTCGACGGCAGCCTTGGCGTCAAGACGGGTCGCGTTGACCTGAGCCGATCGAAGGTAAGCCATCGCCAGCGCTTGCCAGTTGGCCGGGCGTTCGGGGTCCTTCGTCAACGCCTCCTGCCGCGCGGGGATCACGTCCTGCGGGTTCCCAAAGTTCAGCTCGTGATTCAGTTCCAGTTCGCGGAACGTCGGGTCGTTGGGAACGGCGGACCGAGCCATTTTGATATAGCGCTTTGCCTCTTCGGGCTTGCCGATCTGGTTGTAACTGTCGATCAAACCGCGGAACGCTTCAAGGTTGTTGTTCTGTCGCTCGAGGGCCCGCTGATACTTGTCGATCGCTTCGACGAACTTGCCGTTTGCCTGCTGGGCGCGGCCATAGCTCAACCAGCTTTGGGCGAAGTCGGCCAGTTTAGCTGTCATCTCTAACGCGACGGCTTCGGCGTCCACCCATTTGCCCTGGGCGGCGACCAACTGGTAGCGATACGTCAACCCTCCGGTCTGGTCGAGGTTGCCCTTGGCCAGTTCGGGTATCAGCTTGTTTGCTTCGTCAAACTTCTGCTGAAGGAGATAGACCTGAAACAACGCCTCGCTCAACCGAGGCTCGTTGGGCTTGATCGATTGAGCCGCGTTCAGGTGTTTGAGCGCATCGTCGAACTTCCCAGCATTCCGCGACAGCTCGGCGAGCTGCATCTCGCGAAGAAACGCGTCGGGATTCTTCTCGACCTGCTCCAAAATTGTGTCGGTGATCTGCTCCGGTGTGCTCGCTGACAAACGCGATTTCAGACTGGCGAGCACCGTGTTGTTCGGGTTATCAGCCAGTGCTGCTTCAACGACGGCCTTGGCTTTCTCCGGTTGCTTGAGAGCGGCGTACAACTGCACCTGGTTGACGATGATGTCCAAATCACCGGGCAACGCCTTGGCGGCTTCCTCAAGCTGCCGGAGTGCTTCGGGCTGATCTTGCAGCAACAAGGCGGCCTGTACCTTCGTCAGCCGTTCCTGCTTATTCGTGATCGGAAGCTTCGCGTACTCGGCCAGGGCTTGCTCGCGCTTGCCTTGCTTGATCATCAACTGCAAACGAAGACGCACTGTATCCGTCGCGTTGGGGGCCAATCGTTCGACGGCATCAATTTGAGTCGATGCTTCATTGAGCTGGTTGTCTTCAAGATACAACTGCGCAAGCTGCGCCCGCGCGATGACGAATCCCGGCGCTCGCTCGGCGACCTGCGTCAGCGTTTCCTTGGCCCGGCCGGTCTGCTTGGTGGCCAGATAGGCACGACCCAATTGGAATTGGAGGTCCAGATAGCGGGGATTGCTCTTGTTGATGATCGCCAGCGCCTTGTTTAGGGTTCCGATAGCCTCAACAAATTTGCCCTGAGCAGCTTCGTACTTCCCCTGCATTGCGAGCAATGCGCCAGACTCGGATACGAGACGGGAATCGCGCATCTTGTCAAAGGCCGACTCGATTTCCCCTTTTAACTTGCCGCGTTCGACTTCGTCCTGGGTCGCGGTGAACGCAATGATGCGAAAATTGGTCGCTTCCACCAGCGCGGTCTCTTCAAAGAACTTGGTCGCCTGGACGTCAAACGCCGTGGCATTGGGTGGGGTCGGAACGGTCTGACTTAGGACTGCGATCGCGTCGTTTCGACGGGCAGGATCTTCACCGAGCAATCCTGCAAGCATCAGCCGCGGTGTGCGGGCGGACGGAACCTTATCGATGGCGTCTCGGAGGACTTTCTCCGCACCGGCGTTGTCGCGGTCGCGCTTGAGCACTTCAGCCCATGTGGCTTGCACATCGGCGTACGCGGGATCCGTCGGTGCGACCTTCTCCTGGATCGACGAGATGATCTCGCGCGCTCGCGTGTCGTACCCTTTCACCCGCTCGGCGCCCAACAGGTTGAATTGCGCGATGGCGAAATACGCCTTGGCAGCGGCGAGTGAAACCTTGGCGTTTGTTTCCTGGCCCTTGTAGGCCGCTTCAACCGTGGCAACGAGTGGCGTAATCTCTTTGTCGACCTCGGTAATGCGCTCGGAATCTATGCGATTAGATCGCGCGACCTCAGATGCCCTGCGCGTGCGGATGAGCGAGATGTACTCAAGCGGCTTCGCATCAGTGGGGTCCGCCTTGGCAGCGGCTTCAAGCCCTGCCAGGGCTGCATCGATTGCGCCGGCTTCGGGTTCCACACCCAGCAGCGCCCACTGCAACACCGTCACGCGATACTTGGCGACGTTGGCGGGTTGATCGTCTGGCTCGATCGCGAGAATCTTGCTAGCGGTGTCTCCCAACGCGTTCAGCAAGTCGGATTGTACGCCCAGTTCAAGCTGAGATTCGTAGGACGCGAACAGCTTGCGCAACGCAGGCATGTAACTAGAGTCGACTTCCACGGCAGAACGAAACGCGTTACGCGAGCGCTCAATGTTCTCGCGCGGTTCACGGTCCTGCGCCGCCTCTTGTTCGACTGCGGTGCCATAGAGCACCCAGATTGCAGGATCACGCTGCTGGGACAGTTGGACGGCTCGACCCAGCACGGTCACGGCGTCGGCGGGCTTGCCTTGTTCAAGCAGAGCCTTGCCTTCTGTGACGAACCGTTCGGGGTTCTGCCGCAGCTTCTTCATTACCAGTGCAGACGCAAACGCGATCGCCCCACCACCGACAACGACTGCGGTGAGGATCACTAAGAACCGTGTATTGACTCGGCGTGCCATGAATCCCTGGTGTAGTTAATGGGTCGAGACGGATGTGGCCATCCCGTCCTTGCGGACGCTCGTCGTCGCGGTGCTGGACGTCTGCTGGGAAGCCTTTAGCTTCCGATAGTCGGGCAGGCAGCGTTCGACTTCCGGCAACGCTTCGTTCAAGAAAGCCTTCATCAGCTTGATCGACTGTTCGCGATCTTTCACGAGCGTCATCAGCTCGACCTTGGCGTAGTAGTTTTCACGCTGTGAAAGCTTTTGCAATTCGAGTCGGACGTTGTACGGCACACACTCGTACCGACCTTGCGTCTGGAAAAAGTAGGCGACGTTCCGTTTGAACTGACGGGCCCCCGTCTGGTCTTCAAAGTCGATGAACCGGACGGGCAGTCGGCCACCGTCCAGCAGAGGGCTCTTGATGTCCCACATGTCGTTCATAGGATTGACAGGCTGATAACCGTCGGCCACGTAGCAGATGTCGGGGACGTGCGTCACCGTGTCGATCATGCCCGTGTAATATGTCACCGCGATGTTCATCACGGCCTCGGGCTTCTGGGTCTGAATCTGGTAAAGCAGAGCCTTGCGTTCATTAGGCGATTTGTCTTTGAATCGGGCCAGCTCAACATCACTGATCAATCGGGTATCGACGTAGTCGCGAAACACATAGCTCTTGGTGCCGAGATTGGCCTCGAGGTCGGCGTCGAGCGGAGCATCGAGAGAGACCATCTGCCACGGTCCGATGCGCTGGGTCAAACCATGCTTCGGGTCGTCGAGCCGATAGGCCAATGGAATCGGAACCTTTTTGAAGTGGATCTGCAGCATCTGAACCGCAGCGTTTAGCCCGACGGCCGACATCGCCAGAACGACGACCGCGACGATGAAGTGGACGTTCCACTTGAACTTGGAAGGTTGATCACTCATTGGGCCTCCTGGCCGGGGGTCGCGTTTGAGGTCTTGCGTCGGAGCACCGTCGCGGCAGGTGGTGGCGTCATGGTGGCAGCCACTGGAGTCGTGGCGGTCGCAGTGGCCACTCGGCGCGGTGCGACCCGATTGGCCGACTTTTTCGCCTCTTCGATGAACAGGTTATCCAGGATCCATCCCACTAGCAGAATCAGGAAGAATGCCGGCGCCAGCATGACCAGACCCGCGAACTGGTGAGCAAAACCTTCCGACCACTCGCGGCTGGAATAGGTGTCCAGCAGTCCCTGCCCGGCAATGCGGATTACGTTGCAGAAGATCGCGATGGGGATAGCAGACAGCGTGATGAAAACCTTCTGCCACAGCGGTCGGCTGGACAGAAACGCGATGGCAGCGGCGACCGATATGAAGGTCATCAGAGACCGCAGTCCCGCGCACGCCTCGGCGACGTTCAACGTTCGAACCTGCTGATCGATGCCGGCGGCGATGAAGATCTTCGTTGCGCCGTTGGACGACGCCTGCACGCCCGACATCTGAAGCGTAAACACCGCCGTCTTCGCCGCCAGCACCTGCAACGGCCAGGCTATCTTGCTGTACAGAAGTGGCGTCCAAGGGAGCGCACAAAAGAGAAACGCGATCGGGAACCAAGCGATCCGCATGACGCGCCAACCGCACAGCATCGCGACCAAGCCAAAAAGCGTGACCACGACGCCCACATTGCTGACAAAGTCGCTCGGGAACATCCAGATGCCGTACGTCCAGATGAACAGGCCTCCGAACAGGATGCCTAAGCCCAACCAGGACGGTTTGACCGGTTCTGCGAGCAGTTCATCGCGATTGGTGTAGAGGTAATAGAGCCCGATAAATGGGATGGCGACGGCGTGGCCCCAATTGGCTTCACCGATGAAAGGCGCCGTCTGCAACCAAAGCCGACGCAAGTTGGGCCAGAACGTGAGGACGAACAGGCCAGCAATGATGCCGGCCTTAATCCAGAATGAACGGGAGAACTCACCCCGCCGCGCACGACCGGATGTCGGCGCGTGCGCCACCTCTCTTGACACATCAACCGCTGAATTTGACGCTAAACGGCTCAGAACACCCTCCACATCGTCTAAAGATGAGAGTAACCGAAGTCAATGGTAATAATGCACAAGTGCCGCCAGACCCCATTATATCATGGGCTTCGACGGCACCCGTTGCACTAGAAATTTGATACGACCCACTGCAGGCGATGTTCGGGCTAAAACGCCCGTTTAGAGCCAAACCGGTTAGTTGTTGGTCTGTCTGTCATCAGCATAGTTTCGGTCATACAGGAACCCGAAACCGTACGTCACACGGAAGCCACCACGGATGGCGGCCAGGAACGGCGCCAGGAAGTTGGTGCCGACCTGCACGACGTCGTCAGGCTTCAAATAGATGTCCGGAGCAGCGCCTTCGAATATCTTGGCCAGATCGACTCGGGCAAACACCTCACGGTTCGGACCGACGCGACGCACAATGTTCGTCCGCTGGGGGATGGCCAGACCATCCAGCATGCCGGCGGACACAACGGCCTGCTTGATCGTAATTTTGCGACCCGTGAGGCTGTAGACGCCCACCCGAGCCACGTGACCACCCATGTAGTATTCACCGACCACCGGGTTGGGGACGACGATCATGTCTTGAGGCTTGATGACAATGTTGTACTTCAGTTCGCCTTGGCGCAACTGAGTCAGTGGGATGCGGATGATGCGTTGATCGGCCAATTCAGGCAGATCGTTGAACTCGAACGGTTTGGGGTCGGCGTCGGCAGCGGCCTCTTGCGTCGTGGGTTCAACCGGTGCTGCGTCGATGTTGCCACCCTGAATGAGGACTGGCTTACCGTCGATGGTGATGTAACGCCCACCCGACTCATCGACAGGCTCGGTCGTCGCTGCGGTGTTCGCTGCAGCGCCTTCGGCTTCCGGCAACACGGGTCGACCGGCAGCCGGTGACTGAATGGTCGCGTCAGACTTCGGTTCCAGAGCATCTGGTGCCGGACCCGTCGCCGGTGCCGGTGCGGACTCGACGGTCGCAGGTCCCTCAGCAGCGTCAACCGACTTCTTGCGGATGACATAAATATAGTCGAGCGTCGGTGATGTCGTGTCGCGCGCCAGGACCAGGGCATCCAGCACGCGGAAGTCCGACTGAATGATCGCGTACTGACCCGGCGCGTTGATTGCCCCCAGGATGCTGAACGCGCGACCGCGTGCCTCAGCGACCGTGATCGACACCTGTGCGTTCTGAATGAGGTCCGCCGTGCGGTAGGCCTCGATGACTTTTGCTTCGAGTTCGGCCTCGGTCAGTCCGAGCGCCTTCAACTGGCCGATGTATGGCAAGCTGATGTTGCCGCTCTCGCTGATGCGCACCGTGCGAACAGTGTCGACGCCTTGCGTCTGCAGGTCCGAGACCGACACACTTACCAGATCACCGCGATCCAAGCGGTAGTCGACACGGTTGGTGATGAGGTCTTCAGGCAACGGATCGGTCGCGTTGAGGAAGTCCGTGTTCGGCTCCTCCTCACCCGTGTCGAGCGTATCCAGAATCTTCAACACGAGTGGCTGGCGCTCGTAACGTCCCATCTCGGAGGGGTCGAGGAACGACTTGACCTCGCAACCGACACCCATCGCCAGCAACGCTGCCAATGCAGCGCTGCGTAGCGAATGCTGGACGAACAATGCCTTAGAACTCGACAAACTCGGCAGCAGACGCAAGACGCGCTCCTTTCAACCTGACCGACCCACCGGGCAAGGTCACACATCGTGACCCACTCGGTGGCAACGTCGGCCTGCCCGTCACGTCACGAGACCAGGCTCGCGACACGATGCGGGACATGCGATCGACTCTACATCATCACAACGTCAATCCGCGGGCAGTGGCTCTCGTGAACCATTCCCACGATCGCAAGACTCCACACCCTGCGATCGGCGGCGGTACTGTACGGGGCCACCCGCATATTGCAACACGAAACCGACCTCGGCAATGCCACCGGGACGGCATTCTCACGTATTTGACGCCATCCAATATCGGAACACCGGTGCAGCCAGTTCCACTGTTTTTCCGGGACCTGCTTACCTATTCTGTCATCGGTGGTTATCGGACCTTCCGGAGGCAAATTGACGGCGGGATCACCCTTATGACTAACCCGAATTGACTTTTCAAGAATATAGTTTACACTTAAACCATATTGAGCACAGAAGTGAGCAAAACCTCTCGGAGCCTGGCTTTATACGAAAGCGCGGGTCAGGCCCGTCGGAGCGCGTGGGTTCAGATGGTCCACGCGTTCGTCGTGATCGAGCGGCAATTGGTCACACTGCTCGATCGGCACGACATGACCTTACCGCAGTTCGATGTGTTGGCCACCCTGCTTTTCAGTGAAGGGGTCACCCAACAGGAATTGGCCAAGCGGTTGCTGGTGACCAAAGGCAACGTGGTTGGACTGCTGAACCGCCTGGAAACCGCCGGTTGGGTCACACGCCGACCCGACCCTGTAGACGCCCGAGCGAACCGCCTTTATCTGACGGTGAATGGTCGGCGCACCGTCGAGAAGGTGCTGCCCGATCACGATGCGTTGATCGAGCGGCTGTTTGGTTGTCTCTCCGACGATGCGGTCACGACCTTACGCCAATGCTTTGTACGGCTTCGGGAAACATGCGAGTGACCTTCGCAATTTATTTTCCAATATGGTTTACATGTAAACCAAATGTCCCTACAACTTCATTTTTGAGAGGTGCTTTATGCAATTGACTGGAATCCATCATCTGACTGCCGTGAGCGCCGACGCGAAAGGCAACAAGTCCTTTTACACCGGTCCAGCAGGTTTGCGTTTGGTGAAGAAGACGGTGAACCAGGACGATGTCTCGGCCTATCACCTCTTTTATTCCGACGGTCTGGGATCGCCCGGAACAGACATCACGTTCTTCGATTGGCCGTCACCTCGTGAACGTCGCGGGACGAATTCGATTGTTCGCACCGGTCTTCGGGTTGCGCCGACCAGCCTGCCCTATTGGAAGGCGCGGCTGACGGAACTGAACGTCACGCATACCGACGTCCTGGAACGTGACGGCCGTGCAACGCTCGATTTTCAGGACTTTGAGGGTCTGCGTCTAAGCCTCGTCGCTGACAATGGCAACGCGCTCTCGCACCCCTGGGTCAAAAGCCCGGTGCCTGTGGATCAACAGATCCTTGGCTTGGGTCCGATCACGATTAGCGTGCCCGATGTGACGCGTACCGAGCCGGTTCTGACGCAAGTGATGAACATGCGCAAGGCTCGCGAGTACGTCGCCATGACCGCCAGCGATGGCACTGCGGGCACGCCGACGGTTCACGTTTACTCTATGGGCGACGGTGGGCCCGCCGCCGAGTTGCACGTCATGGTCGAGCCCAATCTTCGGCCAGCGCGAAGTGGCGCGGGTGGCGTCCACCATGTGGCCTTTCGGGTGCCAACCTTTGCAGATTATGACGCCTGGAGCGAACGCCTGAGAAAGCTGGGTGTGCCGACAAGCGGGCCGGTGGATCGCTTCTACTTCCGAAGCCTCTACTTCCGCGAGCCAAGCGGCATCCTTTTCGAGCTGGCAACGGACGGGCCAGGATTCCACTCGGATGAACCCCTGGAAACGATGGGCGATACGCTCGCGTTGCCACCCTTCCTCGAACCGCATCGGAAGGACATCGAGGCGGGCCTGAAGCCGTTATAACCGCTTGGTGTTGCCTCTCTCGCAAGGTGCCTGCCTGACGAGCGAGTTCGTCGCTCGCAACCCGAGGCGATATGGCGCGGTAATGGTGTTGACCGGTGGGCTGATCGGCCCACCGGGCACACCGCGTTAGTACGCTGGCGCGTTAGACGGCACACCTGTTTTCATCGGCACGAGCGACCCCGACATGCACGTCCTGTTCACCCGCGCCCAGGAAACCGCGGACGTCTTGGCGCGCATGGGCGCGACAGTCGACTTGCGCCGCTACGCTGGCATGCCGCACACAATCAACGAAGAGGAAATCGAAGCCTGTGGGTCACTTCTGAAGGACATGGTTGAGGCAGGCAGTTTAAGGGGTTGATAACGACCCCGAAGGGTTGAGGCGAGTTTGGCGTTAATGAAAATCCCTCGAGGGCTGCGTCAGGCTCGGTAGCAACGTCGTGCGGTCGATCATTTTTTGTACAACGACGTGAATGACCTGACCTTCACGTTGAACGACGCCATTGGCCTGCAGCAGTGTAGCGTGCCGTGCTGCCAGGCGGTAACGCTCGTACGTGCTGGCCCACACGATCAAGTTGACAACACCGGTCTCGTCTTCCAGCGTGATGAAGACCACACCCGACGCCGTCCCGGGACGCTGTCGGACCAGCACCAGCCCCGCCACACTGACGACGCGACCAACAGGGCATTGATCGACATGCTGAAGCTGCGCCGCGGTGACGATCTTCCAGCGATCGAGCGCACCCCGGACCAACGACACAGGGTGCTGCTTTAACGACAGACCGGTCGTCGCATAGTCGGCGATGACTTCTTCCCCCATCGGCATCACGGGCAGTGGCACGGCCGGGCCCGGTGGACGGACAATGGCATCGAACAGTGGCGCATCAGACTTTGACAGCGCCAGCGCATCCCAGGCACCCGTGCGGCGATTCATCGGAACGGACGACAACGCGTCCGCCCGCGCCAACCGTCGCAGGACCGACACATCCAGATCCGCCATTCGTTGAATGTGAAGCATCGACACGAAGCGCCCACATCGCTTCCGCGCCACCACGATCCGGTGGGCGTCGACCTCACTGAGGCCTTTCACCTGACGAAATCCCAATCGCACGCTCGGGCCACCCGTTCCCCACGTCGACTTTCCAGCGTCAACCGATGCAGCCGATACCACGCCATCCTGTTCGAGCGTGCAATCCCAATCGCTCGCGTTGACGTCGATCGGTCGAACGTCTACTCCATGCTCGCGCGCATCGCGAATGAGCTGCGCCGGCGCGTAAAACCCCATTGGTTGACTGTTAAGCAGTCCCACGACAAACGCCGCCGGGTGAAACCGCTTGAGCCATGCGGAGATGTACACCAACTTGGCAAACGACGCAGCGTGACTCTCGGGAAAGCCATATTCACCGAAACCACAGATCTGCTTGAAGCACCGCTCGGCGAAGTCGAGTTCGTAGCCGCGCCGGGTCATACCGCCAATAAAGGGAGTGCGAAATTGCTCGACCCCACCCCCTCGCTTCCAAGCGGCCATTCCCCTTCGTAGTGCATCGGCCTGACCCCCGGTGAAGCCTGCCGCAACCATCGCCAGTCGCATGGCCTGTTCTTGAAATAAGGGAACGCCCAGTGTTTTTTCGAGGACATCAACCAGTTCTTCTTTCGGATAATCGGTTCTGTATGTTTTCCCGAGTCGTTCAATTTCCCGCTTCTT
>JBBRHE010000018.1:0-29112 GCA_038223165.1 Tepidisphaerales bacterium | reverse complement strand
TGGCCACCGATCGTGTAAATGGCCAGCCAGTCGAGCGTGCCCCGCGGGCGGTACGCGCTGTAGCCCTCGCTGGTGCCTTCGTCTTCGTCCGTCAAAAGCGGGTTGGCGGTCGGGAGGTTGGTCTCGTGTTTGGCCATGGGTTTGTTATCACTGTACAGGATTATCTTATATGCCGAATGGACGCGAATCTATTTTTTTTCAGCAGATTGGTGGCATGATTCTCGTCATGGAACACGACATTCAAGACTATTTCTTCGATCTGAACGGATACATCGTCCTGAAGAATGCGGTCGACCCGCAGCACCTGCGAGAGTTGAACGAGGCGTTTGACAGCTTCCCACAGGACTTGGCGTACGAGGGGTGGTGGGGCAACTGTCAGCGGCTCGACAACAACAAGCACGCCGGGCTCGAGATGCAGAACATCGTCGAGGGGGGCGAACCCTTCGAGCGGTTGATCGACCACCCGTCGTGGGTCAATAGCGTTCACAAGTATTGCGGTGAAGAAGGGAGCTACGTCGACGGCCTGTTCATCGATGAGTGCTTCGCGAGCGTGCGTCGGACCGGTGGTTTCTTCCCATTTCACTCTGGTGGATATCAAGGCGCGCTCCGCGGTGCGTATCACTACGCCAACGGCCAGTTCCGTTGTGGGCAGTGCAACATCCTGTTGGCGTTGACCGACGTCGGTGCCGGCGATGGTGGCACGCTCGTGATCCCTGGCAGCCACAAGAGCAACTTCGTCCATCCAACGCTGACTGGATCGTGGGACGATCAGGTGAAGCGCGGGCACAACAACATCCCCGGTGCCGTCGAGGTGCACCTTAAGGCTGGTGACGCGATCCTGTTCGTCGACGGCATCTGCCACGGCGCCAGCGCACGTACAAACCCCGGTGAACGCCGGGTGGTCATCTATCGCTACGGCGTCAGTTGGGGGAACACGCGTAATGGCTTCCGCTATAGTGACGAACTCCTCGCCCGCGTGACCCCGGCGCAGCGGAAGATCCTGCAACCGATCCCGGTTCGCAAACCGGAGATGGCGACCGCGGGTGTGTGACGAGCTTGAACGCTCGCGATTCGCTGTGCCTTCAGCCGCGGTCTTCGTCGTTCATCGAGACACCGATGTGCCAGCGCATCACCTCTATTCCATCCGCCACGTGTCAACGCAAGTGCAAGGGCTGCCCAATGGCCGGGATCGGGCCGGGCGTGGACCGGGCAACGACTGACGTCATTCCGGCCCCCTTTCCTGCAGGCCTTCGGGAAAGGGTGGTCGACCCACGACTATTCGTGATCACCGAGCGTATCGCGACGCCCGCGAGGGCCCAGACTCAGCTGTAAGGCATCTGCTAAGGGGGTGGAATCGCCGTCGACGGCGGTTCATTCAAACCAACTGGGTTATTCGCTGCGTTTCCCATTGCCATCGCCCATGGGCGGGTTAGAATCGGGCGCGTGTAGCACGCCCACCGCGCCACTAGCGCGGTGTTTCGCGTTTATGGGAGTTGTCATATGCAGATTGTCTCCGCAGAGGAAAAGGCCGCGATGGAGCGGAAGCGCGAGGAGTTGTTCAAGGCCAAGATCGACGTGACCGAGCGCATCCGCCGGGCCGCGAGTCTCGGTGACCTGAAGGAAAACTCGGAGTACCACACCGCCAAGGAAGAGAACCGCAGCATCGACCGCGAGCTGTCCGACCTCGAAAAAAAGATCAAAAACGTCTCAGTTGTCGCGACCGACAATATCCCTGAAGACATGGTTTTTCTCGGTCACACGGTCAAGCTGCTCGACCTCGACGACGACAGTGAACAGCTCGTCAAAATCGTCGGCGAAGCCACGGTCCCCGACGCCAACAGTGACGTCCTCCCCGTCAGCGCTACGAGCCCCATGGGCGAAGCCCTGATGAAGGCCCGCATCGGTGACACCGTGAAGGTCAAAGCGCCACGAGGGTCGATGGAGTTTAAGATTCTGGAGATCGTGTAGGATGTCAGTTGTGAGTGGTTATTTGAAGAGCGGAGACAACCGGATGTCTTCGCTTTTCCAATTAACAACTAACCATTTGCAACTAACACCTTCCGCGCTACCTTAGCTCAGTTGGTAGAGCAGCGGTTTTGTAAACCGCAGGTCGTCGGTTCGAGCCCGACAGGTAGCTTTCCCTTACTACTCAGATGCCGTGGCCTTCGTAATCAGGTCGTTGACCCGCTTGGCGAACGACGTTGGATCAGAGAGTTTCTCACCGGCGGCGATGGCGGCTTGGTCGTGAAGGAGTGAGCCGTACGCCTCGACGCGCGGGTCGTTCGCGTCCTTCTCGTAAAGCGCTTGCACAGCCTGAACGGCGGGGTGCGTGGGGTTCAGCTCCAGGATCCGCTTTGATTCCGGCACCTCATTCCCACGACCCATTTGGCGCATCAGCCGTTCGATGTGCGGCGACATCGCGCCGGCATCGGTGACAAGGACAGCGGCGCTGTCCTTCAGACGTGTCGTCAACCGCACGTCCTTCACTGCGGCGCCGAGCTTGTCCTTGAGCATACTAAGTAAGCCCTTATAGGACTCCTCGTGCTGCTTGAGTTCATCCTTGTTGTCGTCGGCGTCGGCCAGGTCGATCGCTACGAGTTTCTTACCCTTGTATTCGCGCAGCGTGTCGACCACGAACTCGTCGGCCGGCTCGGTTAACAGCAGCACTTCCTTGTCCTCGGCCCGGTATCGCTCCAGCAGCGGTGAGTGCTCGACCGCTTCGCGACTTTCGCCGGACAGGTAGTAGATATCCTTCTGCTCGACACCCATCGCTGCAATGTACTTATCCAGTGAAGTGAACTTGCCGGCCTCGGTCTTCGTCGACGAGAACAACAGTAGGTCCGCAACGCGCTCGCGATTGGGGAAGTCGCTGACGCCTTCCTTCAGCAGCAGGCCAAACTCCTGGAAAAACGCCACGTACTTGGCGTCATACTCGTTCGTCTTAAGGTCCTCGAGCGTCTTGATCGCGCGGTTGACGAGGTTCGTTCGGATCTTTGTCAGGATCGGGTTGTGCTGAAGCGTCTCACGACTGACATTCAACGGCAGGTCGGCGCTGTCAACCACACCTTTGATGAACCGCAGATAGCGCGGCAGCAGATCTTCACTCTCCGGTTGGATGAGCACCCGGCGGACGTAAAGCGACACGCCTGGCTTGAGTTCCCGCCACATCATGTCGAACGGCCGACGTTTGGGGACGAACAGCAATGCGCGGAACTCGGTGGCCCCTTCGACGGCGTAATGGATCGTCGCGAGCGGGTCGTCGAAGTCATGCGAGATGGATTTGTAGAAGCTGTTGTACTCTTCCTCCTTCACCTCGCTCTTGGGCTTTAGCCAGATCGCCTTACGACTGTTGAGGATGTCGCGCGACTCCTTGTCATCCTTTGTCTGCACCAACTCGATCGGGTGCTCAACGAAGTCGGAGTACCGCTTGACGATCTCGCGAAGGCGCCAGTCTTTCAGGAATTCCAGGGCGTCCTCCTTCATGTGGAGGACGACGTCTGTCCCGCGCGACGTCTTGTCGACAGGCTCGATCGAAAACTCACCTTGTCCTTCCGACACCCATCGCGCGCCCTGTTCAGCAGGTGTGCCTGCAAGGCGGGTGGTAACGGTCACCCGGTCGGCGACCATGAAGGCCGAGTAGAACCCGACACCAAACTGACCGATCAGCTCCGGCCGGTTCGCTGCGTCCGTCTCCTTCAGACGCTTCATAAACGCAGCGGTGCCGCTCTTGGCGATCGTGCCGAGGTGGTCGACGATCGTGGCCCGGTCCATACCGATGCCGTTGTCGCGGATCGTCAATGTCTTGGCGGCTTCGTCGGGGATCAGTTCGATCTTGTAGTCGGTTTGCCCCTCGGTCAACTCCGGCGTCGTTAGAGCCTCGAACCGCAGTTTGTCGATCGCGTCGGCGCTGTTGCTGAGCAATTCGCGCAGGAAGATCTCGGGCTTGGTGTACAGCGAATGGACAACGAGGTTCAGCAACTGCTTGACCTCGGTTTTGAACTCCATTCGTTCGGCGGGTGTGGCGGGGGCGTCTGTAGTGCTCATGATGTGGGTCCGATTTGCAAAGGCGATGCCGGAACAAACAGTTTGGAATCGCTTGATTTTCTGAGGGCTGGGAGATGGGGGGTATTGCCCGTACCTGTCATGTCGGCAGGTATCTCGGTTACAATCTGCCGGTCGTGGCAACCAAGATAGGACACATCTCGCTGGCGCTGCCTTTCTGTCAGGCGGGCTTGGCCGGGTACAGCGACCGGGCGATGCGACTTGTCGCGCGACGGCGGGGGTGTCCGTACGCGGTCACTGAGGCGCTGCTCGACACCATCATGCTTAACGGTGGTGAGGGGCTGCGCAAGAGCATCGACATCAATGATGAGGACCACCCGATCGCCGGTCAGATCATGGGCAGCGAGCCCGCGACGATGGCGGCGGCGGCGCGGATCATCGTCGACAACGGGTACGACACGGTCGACCTGAACTTTGCCTGCCCGGTCAAGAAGATCAAGAACAAGGCGCGCGGTGGGCACATGCTTCGCGATATCGAGCGCGGCATGTCGATCCTGCGCGCGGTGCGCGAGGTCGTGCCGTACAACGTGCCGATCTCCGTCAGCCTGCGGCGGGCGTTTGACGAGTCGGCCGAGGGTGAAGACGCCTTCTTCACGCTCGCCGACGAAATGTGGAAACTCGGCTACGCCGCTGTTCGCTGTCACGCGCGGACAGTCGAGCAGAAATACCTCGGGCGCAGTCATTGGCCGTTCCTCAAGCAGATCAAGGCGGCCTATCCAGACAAGACCATCTTGGGCAGTGGGGATGTGTTCACAGCGCACGACGTCGTCCGTATGCTCGACGAAACTGGTGTGGACGCGGTGTGGATCGCTCGCGGCGCGATCGGCAACCCGTGGATCTTCAAGCACGCGGCGCAGCTGTTGGCCGACCGCATAGCGGGCCAGATAACCGAGCTCGTTCCACCGACCATCCACGACCAGCGTGACGCGTTGTCCGAGCATTTCAGAGAGGCGATGCTCATCCATGGCGAGCAGAACGCCGGTCGACGGATGCGCAAGCAGGGGATCAAGTACAGTCGTTTCCATCCCAATGCTCCTGACGTGAAATCGGCGTTCATCTTGACGAGCAGCCTTCGCGACTGGCAAGCGGTGCTCGACAAGTGGTACGCGAGCGACGGTCCCGGTGTCTGGCCGGCAGTAGATGCTGCCGACGAGGTGAACGAATCGCTGCAGGGTTGCGAGATCGCGTGAGCGACGTGTGGTACGATCCGCTGCCGATCGTCACGAGGATCATGCGATGAACGCCGAGACTTGTCTGAAACTTCATCAACTGCGTCATGCGTTGCTGGCCTCCCGCGACCGTGGTCTGGTGATGGTTGAATTCACCGACGGGCCAAGCGGTGAACTGACGATCGCAACGGCCCGCATGCTGGGTGACGCGATGCTGTCGCTCGTCAACGTGCCGGTGATGGGCCCACACTGGCGGCAGGTCGAACGAATGCGTGCCTGCGACATCATCGCTGCGGTGCTGCACGAGGATCTGGAAACCCAAGCGCCGCGCGTCCCGCAGAAGGTCGCTTACAGCCTGGCCAACCGGGTGATGGGTTTTTTCCCGGGTGAGGCGATCTACCTGACGAACATCCGGCCCAACGCCGACCTTGAACAGGCCCCGCATCGTTGGGCCAGTGGTCGCCGCGATCGCGAGTTGGACGCGGGTGTCGCGATCGTCAGCGAAGAGTTAGTCGCGATCGTATGGGTGGAAGACCGGCCATAGACCCTAACCGGCGCGTCGCGAATGCGTCGCTCGTCACATGCATTCCAAGACCCCCTCTCGAAATCGTTTGGCCAAGGTCCTGCCACTTGAATGGCGTGAGATGCTCGTCGAGCACGGTGTCCCCAAGCGCAAGTACACGGCCGTGCTTAAGGTGACGCTGGCAGGGGGACGCGTGATCGACGAGTTGATCGTCGAGGAAGGGTGGATCATCGCGACCGATCGAACCGGCTTAGCCGGTAAGTTCGAACGAAGGATCGACTTCGACCCCCGGACGATCATGGACATAGAGATCGTCCAGGTCGTGTGAAGCAGGGGCACTCGTCGGGTGGGCAGTGCCCACCGCGTGGCCGATCGATGGGCAGCACACACCCTGCGAATGCGAGCTTCCTCATCCCCCACTGGTGCGACGGGGCACGCCCGAGCGGTTCACGTCGGCGCCAAAGGTCTGGTTCCGACCGACTTGTTTGTTGCCGCCGAAGGGCTGGTTCGACTTCTTGGCATTACCCATGTTGCCCAGCAAATTGCCTGCGGCGCCACCGAAGGCGGGCTTGTTCAGGCCGGCTTTCATCTGCTTGAAGCCCGCCGACTCTTGTGATGCAGCACCAGTGGGCGTGGCGCTTGTCGTGCCGATACCGGCCGCGAGCGCTTTAGCAGCGGCCGAGGCGGCGAGATTCGTGTCGATCTGTGGCAATCCACCCGTGTTTGGTTGCGCAGCAGCCGGTTTCTTGCCGGCCTTGGGTGCGGTTTCAGTCTTTTTCTTAGCCATGTTGTTGGTTCTCCGTCACTTCCGAGTATACCCGACCTATGCTCGCTATTGCTACCATCGACGCCTGCTGTACTTACCGGGCACAACCGTTCCATTTTGCCTAACGTTCCGAAAGCGCGGAGATTTTTGTTGCCATCCTCACAGATGTGCGGCATGTTTCCACCATGCCCATTGACGACCGTGACGACCCCTTTGCGCCACCGGCCGAGCCGTGTGAGTGCTGGTGTCTCCACTGTCGGCGGACGTACACCAGTGACCAGATCTGGTTCCAGCGCGTCATCGGTGACCAACACGGCCTCGACGGGTTCTGGATATGCCCGACACCCAATTGCGAGGGTTCGGGCTTTAGTTTCGACATTTTCCCAACCGATCCCGAGCACCCGATCAACGCCGGTTGGGTCGACGACGACCAATTCGACGACGAGGCTCCGACTGGCGTTTTCGACGACCCCGACCGCGAAATCGAGTACGACCCTGCCGAGACGAAATGGAAGGATCTCGACGCCCAACATGCCGACTATGGTGAGGAAATCGAGGAAGGTGATGAGTGGAAACTGGGTATCTCGCCGGTCGATCGCGACCTCGCGTTTTCCACCCAGCCGGACGACGATCACGACTCGGTCAGCCAGCAGGCCGACTACAATGCACCAGACCGTCGACCGCGCGAGTTGGACTGGTCCAACCACTTGGATGACAGTACTTTGCGCGATCTGGACGACGACATCCCCTTTTAACGCATATTTTGGTCTAATTATCCGATTTTGTTGCTCGGGAAGTCCTTCCCACCGGTCATCTGGCAACTTTCGCGCGTTTGGGTTGTAGTTCTGACTGGCGGCCGTGCTGTTCAACCGGCTGCTCCGATTGAACTTGAACGGACGGGCAGGGTAATGCGGGGCTTTTGTTTCCAAATGATGACGCTGCTGGTCGTTCTTTTTAGCGCTGTCGTGGTCCACCCCACGCGCGCCGCCGACCCTATAGGCCCGGCTTCGGTCACCACCGATCCCAAGCCCGCTACCAATGCGCCCAAACCCCTCACCGGTGCAAAAACGCTTGCAACGGCGATCGCCAAGCTGGGCAAGGAATACGACACTTATCTGCGCGATAAAGATGCCCCCATCCGCAGTGTCAGTGACTTTTTTACTGACAATCGTCCTGCGGACGTCACCGTTGACGACGTGCTTGCGGCGTTGGAAAAGAATTCCTCCGGTGACGTGCGCACGGCCGTGTACGTGAAATGGCAGCTTCTGTCGGCGCTGCCGGGTGACCCGACGCCCGCAGTGGTCAAGCGCATCGCGGAACTCTACCGCAAAGCGCCGAAGCTCTACGTGCGACCGGGTCAGTCGCCTGACGAGCGTAAGAAGTTGGAGAGGATGCGAGCGTATGTCTACACCGATGCGGTCAAGGTGAATAAGGACTTGAACGATGCCATCGCGCGGGTCGACGCCAGCAACGCACCCAACTTCGCCTATCGCGACGAGCTTTATTCCCGCCTGCCTGCGGGTTTGGTCAAGTTCACGGCAGGGTTTAACGACGCCAGTGAACGCCTCAACGCCGTCTCGATTGACGGTGTTCGGTTGAAAGTCGCCCAGCTCGTTGATGACATCAGTATGTGGGCCGGCGCTTCGGCGGCGCCCGACGCGCGCGAGGTCGACCAGGTCGTGCAGATGATCGCCAAAGCCAAGGACGCCAACGGGCAGGATTACTACCAATCCGGCCAGGTGTCCGGCGGCGCGCTATATTGGAGCAAGAACACCGCCCGCCTCGATGCCGAAGGTGAGCTGGACCTGCTGTACCGCAGGCTCCGCATGAACAAGACCGGCATGTTGAACGTCGGAGGCGGACAATGACCCCCCATGAACGACCCCTGATGCGACGATCCCAGCTTACGACCTCCCTTTTCACGACGGTTACGGCAATTGTGTTGACACTGGCAGTCTTCGCGAGCGCGGCCGAGACTGACAAACCTGCGTCCACAGGCACCGACAAGAAACCTGCCGCTAAGGACACGAACGGCGCAACGGGCATGGTCAAACCGACCGCCACCATCGGCGCGAAAAAGCCCGCTAAGGATCCCGCCACCGCGCTGATCACCGAAGCGGTCGAGAAGCTGACGGCCGAGTACAAAGCCACGCAGAAAAAAGAGGGCGGTGGTGGTTCTCTTCGCACGACGAGCGACTACTTCACGGAAGTCCCCGCCGAGTTGACGCCCGAGAAGGTGCTGGCAGCCGTCAGTAAGTCCTACGGGTCTGACCCTGTGCTCGACGCCTATGTCCGCTGGCAACTGCTGTCGGCGATCCCCGGAACGCTCGAAGACAAGCTGTTGTCCAAAGGAGTTAACGCCTACCGTTCGGCCCCAAGGCCACTGACCCGCGTCGGCGCGTCTGCCGACGAGCGCAAGCGCCTTGACCAGGCCATCAAAGGTGACAACGTCAACATCGACACGATTAACTCGAAGTTCAACGAAGCGGTCGATCGCAGGGCAGCGATGAACGCGCCGATTTACAGCTTCCGAGACGACCTGTTCAGCAAACTGCCCGCCAGTCCTGATGCGTTCATTGCCGGGCTCGGCGACGCGATGGATCGCTTTCACGCCGGCGACAACAAAGGGGGCAATAATCAACTGAAATTGGTCGGTCAGCGGGTGACACTCTGGTCCGTCTCGGTCGAAAACCCGCGTCAACGTGCCGTCGTTGCCGACGCGGTCGAGCGTCTTCGCAAAGAGCCGGGCGTCGAGTATGCTCAGCTCGTCGAACCCGGTGAAGGGGGCAGGCCCCGCTGGAAACTTGGGATGGCCCGACCCAGCAAGGACGAACTGAATAACATCATCGAAAGCATGAAGGGCGCCGCCGCGTTCGACGTACCGGCCGAGAAGGGCAAGAAGAAGCAGAAGTAGGAAACGATTATGAGCATCAAAGTCCGCATCCCATCCCCTTTGCGTACGTACACCAACGGCGCTGATTCCGTCACGACCGATGGTGCCAGCGTCGGTGAGGTCCTGAACAACCTCAAGACCCAGGCCGCCGGTATCGAAACGCGTCTGTTCAAAGGCCCAACACAGTTGAACCGCTTCGTCAACATCTACGTGAACGAGGAAGACATCCGCTTCCTGAAGAATCTCGACACCCCGGTAAAAGAAGGCGACGAAATCAGCATCGTCCCCGCGATCGCTGGCGGTTGCTGACTCACTGGATTGGCATCCCTTTCCACGGGCTTGGCGACATTTGGCTAACACAAGACCCCTCGTCCTTCGCTGAAGGACGAGGGTTTTTCGTGCGCCCACCCGTATCCCGTCGCGGCGGTCTGGGTAAGCCCAAAGCCCAACATTTGCACCAATCTGCACCATTTTGCACCATTCTGGTGTGATAATGAGACCGCCGGCTTTCTTCTGGCGCTGTTGGCCAAGCGCTACTTCTCGACGGTGTCTGCGGTGGGCCGACTTCGTCTACAGAGCCGTCCTGACTTCACCCCTTTCCTCGACATCCGCACCCTGCGCATGGGCGAACTTAATACGAATTATACCGCCGCTTATTCAATCTGTCGGCGGGAAACCTCGCGTAAATCTGACGGCGAGTGTCTCTGCCCATCGTGGGGTGAAAGTGGTGGGCAGTGCCCACCCTGCGATGCGGGTTACCAGTCCCCCGTTCATCCGTTACCATTTCCGTTATGAGTCGTACCTTTGACGTTGTCGTGGTTGGGGCCGGGATTGGTGGAATCAGCGCCGCCGTCGCCGCGGCGCGGGCCGGGGTGAGCGTGGGGCTCGTTGACGCGAACGAAATGCTGGGGGGCACCGGTGTGCACAGCCCGCTGGGCATCCTTTGCGGCCTTGGGCCGCGCGTCGATCAGTGGAAGAACGAAGGGATCTTGCGGGAGTTTTTCCCAGACCTGTTCACACGGCAGCGCGTGCCGGACATGGCGTTGGATTACGACGCGAACGAACTGTCCGATCGATACCAAGAGATCGTCTCGAAAGAGCTGAACACCACGGTGCTGTCGCGCACGAAGCTCGAAGAGGTGGTCGTCGAGGGGGAGACGATCCGGGCAATTCAACTGGGCGGGAAGCACGCTGGAGAATTGACCGCGAAAGTCTTCATCGACGGCACCGCCGACGGCAACCTGAGCGCGATGGCGGGCGCGGAATACAAACTGGGTCGTAACGGTGACGGCAAGATGCAACCCTCGACGCTGACGTTCACGATTCGCAACATCGACAAGAGCAAGCTCGGTCTTGGCGACCAAACGCCAGCGGTCATCCGTAACAATGACGACAAACACCTGATCGGCAACGCCCTGGGCATCAACCGCGCCTGGCAGAAGGTGCAGCAGGGTGGCGCAACGACGAACCCTAAGACGCAGACCTGGGTGCTCTACTTCATGAGCCCCGACGGGACGACGATCGTCTTCAACCACACGCGTGTCATTGACGTCGACCCCACCCAGCCCGGTGACATTGAGCGCGGCCGGACGCTCGCAGAGGCACAGGTCATGGAACTCTGGAACGAACTAAAGGAACACCCCGCACTCCAAGACGCCAAACTGGAAATCTCCCCGATGCTCGGCGTGCGCGAGGGTCGGCGCATCGTCGGTGACTACATCCTGACTCAGGAAGACGCTCTCGGTGAGGCCCGTTTTGACGACATGGTCGCTGCGTGCGCCTACTGCATCGACATCCACGACCCCGACGGCGCCGGCACACGCATCGAAGAAATCCCCGGCAGTGGCTACTACCACATTCCCTACCGCAGCTTGCGAGCGAAAGGTTTTACGAACCTCCTGCTCGGCTCACGATGCCTTAGCGGTACCCACGAAGCCCATTCCAGCTACCGCGTGATGGCGCCGCTGTCTGCGGTAGGCCAAGCCTGTGGTGTTGCAGCGGCGCTGACGGTGAAGACGGGCAAAACAGACGTACGCGACGTGTCAGCAGCCCAAATTCGCTACGTGCTGCGCGAGCAGGGGCAGTTTACGGAAGGGGAGCATGAGGCCGTCTCTGCCTGAGTCTTTGGCCCCTCCCCGATGTATTCTTGGGAGAGCAGGGTAAGTGTGATTTCGAGTTTCGAAAGTCTCTCGTAATTCCATATCACCTTCACCTAACCTCCCCCGGTGTACCGGGAGGGGGGCCAGACGAGGGCATGTCGTGCTTCGTGACACCCTCTCAGGTTGGCCATCCCGCCCCGATCGTTTACCATCTACCCATCATGGCCGACGCTCAATACAGCAAGCGCTGCTGGTTTACATTTCCGTCTCGCAAGCAGGTGGAGCAACCGATCATCTGGGAGATGAGCCGCAAGTACCCCGACGTCTCGTTCGACATCCGCCAGGCGAGCGTGCAGAACGAGATCGGGATCATGGCGGTGCTGTTGAGGGGTCCGGAGTTGGACGTGAAGGCGGCCATGGAGTTTATGCGGTCCAGGGGCGTCACGGTCGAGCCGATTGAAATGAGCGTGGTAGAGGGGTAAAGCAACCCGATTTGGGTTACCCTTTTCATTTGCGGGCCGCACGCCTATAATTTTCGGACAATTGATTGAACCGCCTGTTCTTGCCCGCCGCTCCCGTCAGAATCGTTTTCTGCAGTTCCGGTCGCCTGAGTCGGATTCGTTCAGCAATTTGACGTTGGTCTGCGCGTGGAATGAGGTTCAAATGGAACCCATCGCGATGCAGGCGGGATGGACGCGGTATCCGTCAGCCCCACGCCATACGGCGACGACTGGCTACTTACGAGATTTTTAACACACACATGTCTGAACAACTGAAATCCCAAATTCTCGCGCGTCTGGGCCATCGCGATTATCGTCCACAGCCCGAGCACGGGCTGGCCAAGGAACTGAACCTGCACGATCGCAGCAAGCTGCCCGCGTTTCGTGATGCGTTGCGCGAGCTGATGGAGATCGGCCGGGTCGTGCGCGGCGCGAAGGGCTCGGTTCTGCTTCCCATGGAGCAGACGAGCATCAACGAGGTCACGGGGTCCTACCGCCACAACAAGCGCGGATTCGGGTTTGTCGTGCCGACCGACCCATCGGGGCACGAAGACCTCTTCATCCCCGAGGGACACAACGCCGGTGCCATTACGGGGGATGTCGTGCGCGCCACGATCACGAACCGCAGCCGGCGCGACGGTAAGCCGATGTTCAGTGGGCGCATCTCCGAGATCGTCACGCGCACGCAAAAGCGGTTCGTCGGCTCGGTGCAGAAGCAGGGCAGCGAGTGGTTCGTCTACCCCGACGGCAACACACTCATCGCCCCGATCGCCACACCAGACGCGGCCACGAAATACCTGCGCGTCGGCACGAAGGTCGTCGTCGAGATGACGTCGTATCCCGATTCGCCACAGGGTGCGCAGGGCGTCATCACGGAAGTGCTCGGTCAGGAGGGTGAGAAAGACGTCGACCTGAAGGCGATCCTCGTCCAATACCAACTGCCCGGCGATTTCCCCGAAGAAGTGAAGGACCAGGCGCGCCAGTCTCTGGACTCCTTCGTCCCGGACGACGAGCGGCAGAACCGCCTGGACATTACCGACCAGATCGTCTGCACGATCGACCCTGACGACGCCAAGGACTATGACGACGCGATCAGCCTGCGCCAGCTCGAGGACGGTAACTGGGAGCTCGGCGTGCACATCGCCGACGTCTCATTCTTCGTCCCACCGGGCACACCACTCGACGAAGAGGCCCGCAAGCGAGGCAATAGCTGCTATTTCCCGGGCAAGGTCATCCCGATGCTGCCGGAGATTCTGTCCAACGGTGTCTGCAGCCTGCAGGAAGGCGTCCCGCGCCTCTGCAAGAGCGCTTTCATCACGTATGACGAAAATGCCAAGCCCGTCCGCACGAAATTCGCCAACACGATCATCCATTCGCGCAAGCGCCTGCGTTACGTCGAGGCGCAAGCGATCATCGACGGGAAAGACACCATCCCGCACCCGGACGGTGACAAGAAGATAGGTGATTACGAGCACGAGGTGGTCGATCTCGTTCACGACATGGACGTACTGGCCAAGCGCCTGCACGCCCGCCGGAAAGAGCAGGGGCAGATCAACCTCGACTTGCCAAGCATCGTGCTGGTGATGGACGCGGACGGCAAAGTGATCGACGCGGTGCCGGAAGACACGAGCTTCACGCACACGCTGATCGAGATGTTCATGGTCGAGGCGAACGAGGCGGTTGCGCGATTGCTCAATTCGCTCGGCGTGCCTTTCCTTCGCCGCACGCACCCGACACCGGAAACGCAGGACAACGAACGGCTGCGCAACTTCGTGCAGATCGCCGGGTTCAAACTGCCCAAGGACCTGGACCGCCACGCGATCCAGAAACTGCTCGCCGAGGCGAAAGGCCGGCCTGAGGCATTCGCGATCAACATCGCTGTGCTCAAGAGCCTGACGCGGGCGGAATATTCACCGAAGCCGATCGGTCACTACGCATTGGCCAGTGAGCATTACGGGCACTTTACGAGCCCAATCCGGCGATACGCGGACCTGACGATCCATCGTCTGCTCGACGCCTACTTCGCTGCGCGTGACGACAGTCGTGGAAAGCGCAAGGCGAAGATCGTGCTGGACGATGTGCCGACGTTTGGCGACCTTGTCGACCTCGGTAAGCACATCAGCTTCACCGAACGCCAAGCCGAGGCCGCCGAGCGCGAGCTGCGGCAGGTGAAGGTGCTCGAGCTACTCAAGGGCCATATTGGCGAAGAATTCGACGGCGTCATCACTGGCATCACCAACTTCGGCATCTTCGTGCAGATTCGCATGTACCTGATCGACGGGCTGATCCGCTATGAAGACCTGATGGACGACTGGTGGACCGTGGACGAACGCGCCGGCTTTGCGCGCGGGCAGCGCACTGGCCAGAAGATCGGCATCGGTGATAGCTGCATCGCACGGGTAGTGAAGGTCGACACGGCAAGGCGCGAGCTGGACCTGTCGATCTCGAAGATCATGGCGCGGGGTGGACATCCGGAAACCCCACCCGCTGGTCAATCGCGAGGCGATCGCGGTGGACGTGATGGCGGTCGCAATGGTGGTGGCCGCGACCGTGGACGCGACGGTCATCGCGGTCGTGACACCGGACACGATCGTGGGCGTCGTGACGGTCGGAACCAGGGTGGTCGGAATCAGGGTGCTCAGAATCAGGGTGGGCAGAACCGAGGTGGTCAGAACCAGGGTGGTCAGAACCGAGGTGGTGGGAATCAAGGTGGCCAGAATCACGGGGGGCGGAATCAGGGTGGTCAGCACCCACAGCGGCCGACGCCTGTCGCGCCGGCTCCTGTCGCCAAGGTAGAAGTGGTCAAGCCTCAGCCCGTGGCGGAGCTTCCGATCAAGCCGGCATCGTCCCGCCCGTCGCGCGCCGTCAAGACAACCAAAAAGGCCGCGCCACGGAAGGCTCGAGCGAAGGCGGCACCCAAAGCGTCTACAGTTAAGCCCAAGAGCAAGGCTAAGGCCAAGGCCAAGGCCAAGGGTAAGCCCCGTGCGAAGCCGTAATACGCTGAAGTGACGTTGCCGATCGCAGCTTGCGCCAGCGCCGCCGAATGCGTGTCGGTATCGATGGGGCCTGTGAAATTCACATCGTTGATGAAGAACGTCGGCGTCCCTTTGACGCCGTTCTTCAACCCGTCTCACTCATATGGGGGGTGTTCGCCAAAATAAGGGGTGCGTGAAACGGAGGAGCTGGGATTCGAACCCAGGAGACCCCTTCCAGGGCCTATCAGTTTTCAAGACTGACGCAATCGACCACTCTGCCACTCCTCCGGGAGTGAAAGCAATTATAGTCGCGATCGCCGACACGTTCAAAACCGGGCTCGCGCAATCAGTCAGCGTACACGCGATGGCGAATCAGGAAGGCGCGAATCGTGCTCCATGATTGCTCGGGTTGCGCCTGCAGCAACAGGTGCGGGCCGTCCGTCCGGTGGACCTCGACATCCGGGCGAATCCGCAGCAGACGGGTTGCGTTGTAGACCGGAACGATGTGGTCTTGTCTCCCATGGATCGCCAGGACCGGGCAGCCGCACGCACGCAGCGCCGCAGAGGAGTCGGCCGTGAGCGCATCGTTGGAACGGAAGGCCAGTACGTGCGGCGATGGCTTACGGATGGCTTGGCGAAGTTCATTGATGAACTCGCCAGGCAGTTGCCATCCCGCGACAAGAAAGCGAATCGCGATCGCCGGCATTGGCAGATGAAACGCGACCGAATAGATAAACCAGCGAAGCCACGACGGCCACGGTGGTGTAGCGAAGCCACCGATAAGCACGATGGCCCGCACGCGCGACGGCGCTTTGGCGGCTAGCCGAATCGCGACCGGCGCGGAAAACGATTCTCCCATTAGAACCATGTCCGTCAGGTCGGTCGTCTGCTGCAGAGTCCAGTCGACCAGTTCGTCATAATCCAACGAGAGGTCTGTTGGATACGCAATGATGCACCGTGCGACATTGTTGGGCAGCGCAGCGAGAAACGGCCCGAAGAGGTCGGCGGTGCCGTGCATACCGGGTAAGAGGATGAGCGTGCAGGTGGCCATCAATACGATCTACGGTCGGAAGCAACGGTCGAGCCAACCCGGTTGAGAATGGAACAGGCCTCAATCATCCATCAGCACATGTTTCGGCCGCAACACGAGGTAGAGCGCGATGATTAATGCGATCAACACCCCAGCCGTGGCGGGTGCGGCCCAATCGTGATATCCGTCCTTGCCACGGGCCGCCACGCGCGTGATCAGCAGTGTCGCGCACACTGCAGCACCGAGGACCGGGATGATGAACGGCACTTCAAATCGACCCTTTGGCTCGGCCGGGCGGAACTTCAGGATCACCAGCGCGATGTTTACGATCGTGAAGACGGTAAGCAGCAACAGAACCGTCGCGTCCGCCAGACGGCTGACCTGCCCGCTGAGCATTAGCGCGAGGATGATTCCCAGCAACACGAAGATCGCGACGTGCGGTGTCTGGCGCGTGCGGTGCACTTTGCCGAGCGCTGCGGGCATCAATCCCTGGCGGCTCATGCCGTAGATTAACCGGCTGGCCATCACGTAGTTCAACAACGCCGTGTTAGCCACGGCAAAGCACGTGATAACCGTGAACAACCACGACGGGAACCACGGCGCCGCGACCGCGACCACACCGCGCAGGTTGGTCTTGGCCAGTTCTCCCGGGGGCAGCACACTGACGGCAGTGATCGCGACGGCCATGTAGATCGCGGTCGATATGAGCATCGCGCCGATCAGACCGATGGGGATCGTCGTCTTGGGCTCCTTGCACTCTTCCGACACGTTGAGGATGTCTTCAAAGCCGATAAACGAAAAGAACGTCAGCACACCACCCTGCAGGACGATCGCAATCGTCAATGGTGAGATCGAACCGTCGGCTGCGATCGGGCCTTGCAGGTAGTTGACCGATCCCCAGTACTTCAATCCGATGGCAACAACGAAAATCAAGCCGGCCGCCTCGATGGCGGTGCAGGCAATGTTGAACCACATGCTCTCTTTGATGCCCCGGAAGACGAGGCCTGAAAGCAGCACAAGGTAAATGCCCGCGATGATTTCCGCGCCGAGCGGAATGCCGACGCTGGCCAGTTCGCGCCCGATGACGCGCGACCCGGTGGCCATGCTGGTCAGGCCCGATGCGACAATCGCAAGCCCGACGACGTAGGTGAGCATTGGCCGGCGATAGGCCCGGTGGGTCGCGTACGCCGCCCCGGCCGCCCGGGGGTAGCGGGAACCGAGGTTCGCGTAGCTCAGGCCCGTCAACAGCGCCGCGACCATCGCGCACAGGAATGCCAGCCAGATCGCGGACCCCATGCGCCCCGCGGCCTCACCCACAAGTCCATAGATGCCCGCGCCCAGCATGCTGCCGACGCCGTAAATAATCAGCGTGAACGGCCCAATGACGCGGGCAAGCGAGGGGGATTCGTTTTCAACCGATGGACCCGCAGCGGGGGAAGTGGTGTCGGACATTATCCCAAGGTGTAAGCGAACGCGCGCCGCAGTGCCAAGCGAAGAATCCGCAAAATCGAACGAATGGCAGTTTTCCCAGGTCGATATCCGTGCATCGGGATAGGAAAGCGATGACTGGACAGCCACCGTTCGATCAACCGACGCTCCCCGCATGGCCGCTCTTGCCAAGCCGTCTTGCTTTTAGGTTGCGCTAAATCTCCGGCGAAAGTACCCAATTCCACACCGATGGCACATCATTCGTTATTGGTGGGTTGGGAAGCTGACAAACGGGTCATTTGCCGGGCATAGATTGGGCGAATGGCCAACTGCGTGTTGCATAAGTGGGCAACTCGCAATGTTCCGATGTGTACAGGTGTGGCTATGCCATGGATGGTTGTATGTTTTACCGGTGGAATATCACAGTGAAGATTGTGCAGATTGTCGTCGTTCTGTTCGTCGCAGTGTTAATGGTGTGGCGGGCCCATACCTATAATGATCCAACCAGTGCAACGTCCTTGGTCCCCGCAGTGATGTGCGCCTCCTTTTCGGCGCTGCTCTGCCTGACCGCCGTCACCATGGCGTTGGGGGACAACGAACAAGACGCCGACGTCGTCTGAATCCCTCGCTAATTAGCGGTCATGCAATAGCTTAAACGACCCCATCCAGGCCGTTTGACGGGTCTTTCTCCCTTCCGTATGATGTCTTTTCGATGTCGGTCAGCCGCATCATCCTGACGACGACGACGCGTACCGTGAACAACGGGCATTGATCGCGTCGTAGACTGAACAATCGATGCGACCAATGCCCGCCCGGTCTAAAAGCCGGGCGGTTTTCGTTTGTACGCGAAGCATCGACAACACGCAGTTGGTGTGCTTACCTCAGGTGAGCATGCCTTACGCCACCAAGGGTGGATCGAAGGAACAGGCACGAGGGACAACGTCATGACGAAAATCGAACTTCCCGATGGATCGGTCAAGGAACTTCCTGATGGGTCGACCGTCTACCAGCTTGCTGAATCGATCGGCAAACGCCTCGCGCAAGCCGCGCTCGTAGGCATGGTGGATGGGAAACTCGTCGATCTCTCCTATCCCCTGACTGGAAACGCAAAAGTCTCACTGATCACCGATCGCGACGCCGACGGGCTCTTCGTCCTGCGTCACAGCACCGCCCACGTGCTGGCCGAGGCGCTGCGTCACCTGTATGGCGCAACCCTGCAGTACACCATCGGCCCGGTCATCGAGAACGGCTTCTTCTACGACTTCGAGTTCCCGAAGGGTGTGAGCATCTCTGCGGATGATTTGCCGAAGATTGAAGCGGAGATGCAGAAGATTATCAGCGCGGACGAAAAATTTTCGCGTGAAGAGGTCACGCCCGACGCTGCGAAGAAGCTTTTGCACGAGCAGAGCCAGCGGTTCAAGGACGAGATCATCGACGAACTCGCCACCGCCGGCGAGACTTCCGTCAGCATTTATCGGCAGGGCGACTTCACCGACCTCTGTCGCGGGCCGCACATTCCGTCCACCGGGAAGATCAAGTCATTCAAGCTGATGAGCGTCGCCGGTGCCTACTGGCGCGGCGACAGCAATCGCGAGCAGCTCACCCGCATCTATGGCACCGCTTTCTTCGACAAGAAACAACTCGACGAACATTTGCGATTGATCGACGAAGCCAAGAAGCGCGACCACCGCGTGCTCGGCCCGGCGCTGGGCCTGTATACCATCGACGAAGCCGTTGGCCAAGGCCTGATCCTCTGGAAACCCAAGGGCGCGATCGTCCGCCAGGAACTGCAGAACTTCATCAGCGAACACCTGCGCCGCCAGGGGTACAGCCAGGTCTTCACCCCGCACATCGGGCGGCTGGAACTGTACAAGACCAGCGGGCACTTTCCGTACTACCGCGATTCCCAGTTCCCCCCGATCATCGATCGCGAGTTTTACGACATGCTCGCGAAGGAAAACTGCGGCTGTGGTGAACTGTCCAACCGCATGGAAAAAGGCGACATCGACGGCTACCTGCTCAAGCCGATGAACTGCCCCATGCACATCAAGATTTTTTCAAGCGAACAGCGCAGCTATCGCGACCTGCCCGTGCGCCTCGCCGAGTTCGGCACCGTCTACCGCTGGGAAAAGTCCGGCGAACTGGGCGGCATGACCCGCGTGCGCGGTTTTACCCAGGACGATGCCCACCTCTTCGTCACCGAAGACCAGGTGGCCGCCGAGGTGCAAGGTTGCTTGGAACTCGTGAAGATCGTCCTGGGCACGCTCGGCATGAAGGACTACCGCGTGCGTGTCGGTCTGCGCGACCTCGACAGCGCCAAGTACGTCGGTGACGGAGGCCAATGGGACCGCGCCGAAGCCACCTGCATCGCCGCTGCCGAATCGCTCGGTGTGTCGTTCACCAAAGAGCCCGGCGAGGCCGCGTTCTACGGCCCGAAGATCGACTTTGTCGTGCGCGACGTCATCGGTAGAGAGTGGCAGCTCGGCACCGTGCAGGTCGACTATCAGCTCCCCCAACGCTTCGACCTCAGTTACATCGGCGCCGACAACGCCAAGCACGTCCCCGTCATGATCCACCGCGCCCCCTTCGGCAGCATGGAACGCTTCATCGGCGTCCTCACCGAACATTTTGCGGGCGCCTTCCCTCTCTGGCTCGCCCCGGTGCAGGTGGCCGTCCTCAGCATCAGCGAAAAATTTAACGACTACGCCCAAAAAGTCGTCGACGAACTGAAGGCCGCCGGCCTGCGCGTTGAATCCAACCTCGCCAGCGACAAAATCGGCTCAAAAATCCGCACCGCCAGCATGGCCAAGATCCCCTACATGCTCATCCTCGGTGACAAGGAAGCCAGTTCTGGTAACGTCGCCGTCAGAACCCGCAAAGGCGACGACAAGGGCGCGATGCCGGTAGCAGAGTTCGTGAAGCTGGCAAAGGAAGAAGCGAGCCAGAGGGCCGTGGCTCAGTAGATTCTCTACAATTTAATCGAATGCATCGTATAATCGTGGTATGCCTGCTCAAACACCCATCGCCTTGAAGAGACCGAACGCAAAGGCGTCGCGCGTGGCCAAAGCTCGTGCGATAAAGGGTAAATATGCACACGTCCGCACCAGTAGTGCAGCGTTCGCCGCGCGCAAGGAGCGCGAGATTGCCAACGAGGAGCGCGCGCGATGAATGTTGTGCTTGACGCATGCGCGCTGATCGCGTTTCTGCGTCACGAAGCTGGGGCGGACGCAGTTGAATCGCTCCTGGTCGATCCCGCCAATCGGTGCTTCATTCATTCATTCAATCAACCTCTGCGAAGTGTATTACGACTTTCTACGCGCTGCGGATGCAAAGGTGGCAGAGTCGGTCGTCGATGATCTGCTCGACCTCGGGATCGTTAATCGCCAGGATATGAGTCAACCATTCTGGAAAGCGGTGGGTCGGTTGAAAGGCACGATATGCAAGATCTCCCTGGCCGATTGCTTCGCGATCGCACTGGCTGCGAAACTCGGTGCAACCATCGTCACGTCCGACCATCGCGAGTTTGACCCACTCGTGGCCAAAGGGGTATGTCGGGTTCGTTTCATACGGTGAGCATGACGTAGGGTGGGCATCGCCACCGAGATTGCCGAATTGGTGGGCGGTGCCCACCCTAAGTAAGCGGTACTGCAAAACTTTCATGACTCAATCCTCGTCGCCATCCCCGGCTGTAGACCCACACCAACTCCCCCCAACGAGCCTCCTCGCCGAAACACCGCTCCCCCCTCGCCTGCAATGGACCAAGCTTGCTTTACCCGGCATTCGGTCGGTCAATCGAAACTGGCAGGCGATGGTCGGCCTGCAGGTGGCGGGGTTGGCGGTGGTGATCGCGTATTACGCGTCGGCGAACATGCGGGCGTTTTGTGAGGTGCTGGCGGACTACAAGCAGCGCGGTGGGCTGCCGCTGGCGGCGGTCGTGCAGGCGTTTTGTTGTGGCGTGTTGCCGGAGATCGCCAAGTATGTCTTTAACATCGACCGCGTCCTCGATCGGCAGCGCTGGCGCACGCTGGCGTTCAACTGCTTTCTCTACGCGTGGCTGGGTGTCGTGTGCGACACGTTCTACACGTTCCTCGGCAACTGGCTGGGCAGCGGTGTCGACGTCCGCACGATCGCGAGCAAGGTCGCGATTGACCAGTTCGTTTTCACGCCGTTCCTGAGCCTGTGGATGATCGCGCTGGCGTACACCTTTCGCCAATACCGCTACAACTTCCTGAGCACGATGGCCGTGCTCGGGCCGCACTGGTACGTGACGCGGGTGATTATCCTGCTGCTGCCGTGCTGGGCGTTCTGGATTCCGATGACGAGCCTGATGTACGCGCTGCCCCCGAGCCTGACATTCATTTTCGGCGCGCTGGCGTCGGCGGCATCGGCGCTGATCATGAACGCCGTGGCGGCCGAGTCGTCGGCCGGGAAGACGACCGACAAGCCGGTCTCACCGGTGGTTTGACAGGGGACAACCTCCGCAAATGGCGCTACCATACCCGTCATGCAATACCGCACCCTCGGCAAAACGGGTTTCAACGTTTCCACGATCTCCTTCGGCGCCTGGGCGGTCGGGGGGTCGTGGGGCGACGTGAACGATGACGAATCGCTCGCGGCCATGCGGCGGGCGCTGGACAAGGGCGTCAATTTCATCGACACCGCAGACGTCTATGGTGACGGGCGCAGTGAGCGGTTGATCGCCAAGCTGCTCAAAGAACGGCCGAGACAGTTCAAGGTGGCGACCAAGGCGGGGAGACGACTCAGCCCGCACGTAGCCAGTGGCTACACGCCGGCGAATATCGAAGCATTCGTCGATCGCAGTTTGAAGAACCTGGGCGTCGACACGCTCGACCTCGTGCAACTGCACTGCCCACCGACCGAGGTGTACTATCAGCCGGCGCTGTTCGACGGGCTGGCAGCGATTGCGAAGAAAGGGAAAGTGCGGTTCTGGGGCGTCAGTGTCGAGAAGGTCGAAGAGGCCCTCAAGGCGATCAACTACGACGTCGTGGCGACCGTCCAGATCATCTTCAATGCCTTCCGCCTGCGACCGGCGGAGCTGTTCTTCCGTGAGGCCAAGGCGCACGACATCGGTGTGCTCGCTCGTGTGCCGTTGGCGAGTGGATTGCTGACCGGGAAGATCACCCGGGACACCCAGTTCGCAAAGGACGACCACCGCAACTTCAACCGGCACGGCCAAGCCTTCGACGTGGGTGAGACGTTTAGCGGCCTGGAAGATTTCGACGCCGCGCTCGCAGCGGTGGAAGAGCTGAAGAAGCTTGTTCCGCCGGGCGCTTCGCTGACACAGTTTGCGCTGCGGTGGATCTTGATGTTCGACGCGGTCAGTTGTGCAATCCCCGGCGCCAAGCGCCCCGACCAGGTCGATTCCAACGTCGCCGCAGCCGACCTCCCACCCCTAAGCGATGCAACGATGGCTACCGTGCAGCGCGTTTATGACACGTATGCGCGGCGACAGGTTCACGATCGTTGGTAACGCACGCATGCCGTGCCCATGGGGTTCATCCGTTATCATGCAACGATGCATGAGTTTCTCGTTCGGTCCGCTGTCACAATCGGAATAACGATCGCAGTATTGGGTGCCCTGGCGGCGTGGTTAACGGTCCTGCCGCGCCTTGGCTCGACGGGGCGCGCCATCAGCGACCGGTTGGCACGGGCGCCACTTCTCGACCTGATTGTCGCGACCTTTACCTGGCTGCCCTGGGCAGTCGCTGCGATCGCTGCGGGATGGGCGGGCGTGTTGGGGAGCGGGTTCGGGCAGCTCGTGGTGATGTTCGGGTGGTGCCTCATTCACGAGCGTATACACCGCGACGCCGCGCGTGGACCGCGCATTGTGAAATTCCTCAATCGGCTCATCGGTCGCTTTCGCAACCACGCAGCGTTGTGGGTCACAGTCATCGTCCTGCCGACGTTCTGGTTTATTCGCATTGGGGAGGTTGTCTGCTATCCGATGTTGCGCCTGTTGCTGAACTTCCCGCCATACAAGCAGAGTGAGTGGGTAAACGTGTCGCGCCAGAAGTTTGACGGCCTGATCGGTCACGATCTTATCTGGTGCCTGTATTGCGATTGGATGACGGGGGTTTACTCACTCGGCGCCGAAATGCTGCGGAACGTCGAGTCGTTCTGGTGTCCGATCCGGTTTTACGACGGAAAGAAGTGCGAGAACTGCAAGGTCGATTTTCCGGACATCGACGGTGGCTGGGTACCCGCGACCGGTACGATGGCGGATGTCGTCGCGACGATGGAATCGAAATACGACACGGACCGCCGTGAGTGGTTTGGTCACCCGGCGCGGTTGACGGTGAAGGGGAAAGCGGTCGACTAAGCGCCCCACGGTCTACCGTCGCGATCGGACGTACAGGATCGCCGAGGCGATCAAGAGGATCGCCAGCATTGCGGCGACGTAAACCAGCGTGACGTGCGACTCACCACCCGCCACACCATCGTGCGAATGACCTGGATGGGCCGAGGCATCGTTAATGCCAACCGTCACTATAACGGGGGTCATCAAGAAGGCGTTTCTGCGGAACGAGGTCATCCTGGGCTCCTGAAGTTCATGCGGTCAGTGTCGGTTGGCTCATCGACCGCTTGGCAGCGCAGCGGGACTGTAGCAAATCCATCCACCGATCCATACCCGCACCCGATTTTGACGACAGTTCCAACACCGGCAACCCGGGACGAACACTTTCGATCGACGCCAGCGCGGTGGCGCGGTCGAAGCCGACTGCATCGGCAATGTCGACCTTGGTGATGATCGCCATGTCGGCGGTGTTGAAGATAGTGGGGTATTTCAGGGGCTTGTCTTCACCTTCAGTGGTGCTAAGCAGGACGACACGCAGGTCTTCACCCAGGTCGTAGCTGGCCGGGCAGACGAGGTTGCCGACGTTCTCGATAAAAAGAAAATCGAGATCGGCCAACGACCACCCGGCGACGGTGAAAGACTGTTCGACCATCTCGGCTTCCAAGTGACACACGGTGCCCGTCACAATCTGCCGCACGGGGGCGCCACTTTCAGCGAGCTTCTTCGCGTCGTTTTCGGTCGCGAGATCGCCTACTAAGGCAGCGACCTTGTATGTGCTGATCAACCGTTTCAATGTGTCGCGAAGAAGGGTCGTCTTGCCAGAACCTGGTGATGACACGAGGCTCACGACGAACACACCGGCCTCGCGATATCGTTCGCGAAGGTCGCGCGCCAGCACGTCGTTTTTCTTAAGAATCTGCTGGCGAACCTGCACGATCCGCGGAGTTGTTGCTGCGTCAGACATCGACGACCTCTACGCTAACGACTTCCAACTCGCGACCGTGGACGATTTCCGGCGTCGCGGCATCGCAGACCGGGCATCGTAGCCGGCTGATGCTGGCCAGAAACTGTTCCCGATCGCATGCGGCGCAATACACGGTCGGCGCGACTTCCTCGATCTTCAGCGTCGATCCGGCAAGATTCGTTCCCGCAACGCTGGCATCGTACGCGAAGCGCAGCGACTGCGGAACCACGCCCGCCAGTGGCCCGATGCGCAGGTGGACGCCCGTCACCTTCACGCGATGATCACCCTGGGCCAATAGTTGCGCTTCGATAAGGGCAACCATGTCCTGTGCGACGGATAACTCGTGCATGGCTGCGCAACATAGCGGAAGTCGTCGAGCGGATGAACTCAAGTGGCCGGTTTACTTGGTCAACCCGCACAACGACCGCGGGCCGTCGGACATCGTGGGTTGCCATGTCCCAAGTGCACATTTCAATGGTCACGTTGCGCTTGCACCTGCGCTTGCATCACGTGTGATTCACCGGGCTTTAGGGTTACCGCGTGTTCTTCGACGTTGGCGGTTTCGATGCAGAGCATGGCTGGCCATTCATCGTCACCAAAATCGGGCATCGCCTTTGCTTTGGCAACCCACGGGTTCCAGACGACGGTCGCGAGCGAACCCTCTTTGGAAATCGTGATCGTGCGGGCGCCACCCTCACCGGGGGCCTGCGGGTCCAGCACGTTAACGGTGTCTGCGGTGCCGAAATAGACGCGGTCGGTCTCGGCTGTGATGGTAATGGGTTCCCCCGACTGGGTCAGTCGTCGACCAGAAGGCAGTTTGTCCATGTAGTCTCGCTGACCGAGTCCGGTCACGCTCACACCGCGCACGTCGCCGACCGATAGATAGGTGTGCAACGCTTCTTCAAACACGAATGGCGTCGAGCCCGTATTGCGAACAGCCAAGGCAAGCCCAAGAACCGAACCGATGGTAACCGTGTACACCACCTCGAAATCGTGCGGCCAAAGCGCCCGTGTCGCGTCATCCGGGCCCAGCGCCAGCGACAGTTCGACCACGCCATCCGCATCTTGACGCACACTGCGCAGCGTCCACGGCCGCGTCCGCGCGAATCCATGCGCGGGAAATTCACGATGATCACGATGCGAGCCAAACCACGGGAAGACCAGTGGCACACCCCCACGGATCGCCTTGCCCTCCTGAAACCAGCTTTTCCCACTCATGAACAGCACAGGTGGATGGCCGGCAGGCTGATAGTGCGTCACATGGGCACCGTGCAGGTAAACATGCGCCTCAGCGAGTGGTGTCGTCACCACGAGGCGCGCCAGGTGGTTGGCATCATTCTCAATCGCGACGACACCAGGAATCGCAAATCGTCGCTGAAGGTCGGTCAGGTTAGGCATATAGCGCATTGTAACGCGAGTGACCGCGCCGTCGAGGTGGTTCCGCGTTCGGCCGTAGGCGACCGGATCAATGCGCCCGAGCAACTCCAGTGCTTTCGATCATGTGCTAATGTTCATGTGATTCATAGCGTTACAGTATTACGTCCCGGGTCAAATGAGCTTTCGAAATCGCGTGGTACGGCCGCTGACTCACTTCGTTTCATGGTAGGGAGAGACACTCACGCCGGACCCTTCAATCAAGAGGACTGACTCGGGTGTGGCGTTTTGCAGGACGGCCCAGCGCAAGCCGTAGACGTGAGCAAAGTCGATTTCCACAATCGCACTTGCGTTCGGATAGATTGCCCACCGGGGATGATTGACTTCATAGGTTAGGGCACGTCCACGGTGTGAAGTACCAAAGCCCCAGCGATGTTCTTTGTACCATTCTGCATTGTGATCGATCGGTGGAAGACTCGCCGGGCGATCGGCGTGCACGCGAAGGCGTTGTGGCTTTCCGTCCACACGGAAAGTGTGATCGATCTCGATCGTTGTGTCGGTCAGCGAAGTCTGGCTGGAAATCGGGACGGCATAATACGGCTCGTTGTAAATCCACCTGGCCATGGTCGCGATTGCCAGGCGCGGGACGAATTCACGGACGAAGAACACACCACGGCGTTCGCCACGACGGACGTAGCATCTCAGGTTGAACTCGGCGAAGTTCGTGTGCCACGGCCAACCGATTCCAAGCACCCGCGTATCAAGAAAGTCGAATGCCACCAGCGAGCATCTGGCCAGCCCGTCAGGGGCAAGGTCAGGGACACAGTCGATCGGCAGGAGAGGTTGCAGAAGCTCGGGATTGATCGCGTAGTTGATCATCCCCAGGTTGACCCAGCGCGCGGTCAGGAACTTTCGCCCATTCGCGGGCGCCCGGACTTCGATTGATGAGTGAGTGGTCGGCATGTTTATGCCCAATCCGGTGGAAATCGCGCGGCATGACGTCGGCCGGTCTGGCAGTGCAGGCTGCGCGAGATAAGGTTCAGCGTCCATCCGCCGAGTGCGAATAAGAATCGTGGAACGATGTTCATGGTTTGCTCTGTCGTTCAAGTTGGATCGTTTCGACCGATGCGCGGCGTGCAGACATCGTCGGGATCGGGTGGAAGACATATGCCTTCACAGGATCGAGCGCCTCGTTAGGTAAGTTTCGCGCCGCAAGCGCATCGAGCATCGCGAATGCGGCAGCGACACCAAAATGTCGGGCAACCCAGCGGTCGACCGATATCACCTGCGACCGGCCTATTGCGGGAAGAACAAACAGGCTTACGAATGAGCACAGCGTGACGATCGAACTCAAAAGAAGAACGACCGAAGGCGCGTGAGCAGTAAGGCTGGGTTCAGTCTGACTTAACAGGCCGAAAGAAAGGCCGATCGACACCGCGAGTGTCATGAAGCTGATCATTGCGCTCGTCGTCGCGTGCCGATACTCGGTGTGTGCGAGCTCGCGCGAGATGAGCGTGGCCGCTACCGAAGGTTGCAGTTCCGCAACGGCTTGGCTGATCCACAGTTGTCCGCCGAGCCATCCACACCTGCCGCCAGCCAGTGTCTTTTCATCAAGATCAATTGCCATCAAGTTCTCGATTCCCGGCAATTTTTTCGCCGCGAAAATGGCTCGGACTTCATCAAACCATGTGAGGTCGATCGGCACTTCCCGACCCGCCGGCCGTCCGCGGAGCAGAAGTCGAAGAACGACACCAAGACCAGCCAACGCGATCAACAGCCAAGGCCACGATCGGCCGCCGTACATCACGCAGACTGCGGTAATCGCGCAACCAGTCACAAACGATATCAACCAACGGCCCGCCTCGATCAGGCCATCAAACCCCGCGCCATCGCGATTGCCCGAGATCAATCCGAATTGTTGATCCAACCGTCGTCCGCTGGCATCGAGAGCAAATTGGATCATGCTCATCAGCACCGCGACCGACGTCCCAAGCAAAATCGCCACCCACATGCCCGATCCAGCGCGTAGCGCAAAGCCATTGATTGCTAAAATCAGGACGAGCCCCGCGATGCACGTCCCCGAGCCGACACCGTAGATCCCGAGCCGAAGGCGACGACGCTGGTAATCTGAGGCCGATTTGGGTGAATCGGACGGGGTTTGCAGCGCTCGATCGAGCGGCGTAACGATAAGATCGGTTTTCGTGCTCACGTCATTCCTATTGTACCCATCAATTCAGACCTCGTGATTCGGCTTTCAAAACTTGGATCATTGACGCGACCGTTCTTTCACTCGAGAAAGTCCCATCGGTCAGATGTCGAGCATTGGCTCCGTCCCGATCCTGGCGTTTATAAGTGGGCTCGCATCTTCTGAAGCGAAGCGTTTGGTTTACCGCCATGTGCTGTAGATGGCGGGACGACACCTGTCGTGCCAGTGAACCCCGTTGCTTTCAAGTGGGATTAAGTTATCTGCCTGTCCTGCGAGACCCTGATCTGCTGGAATGAGAACCATGTTCTTCAACAATTGGTACTCCTTGTTGCGCATCTTGATCGTCGGCGTCTGCGCGTATGTCGCATTGGTGTTTTTGCTGCGCGTGTCTGGCAAGCGGACGCTGTCGAAGCTAAACGCCTTCGATCTCGTCGTGACCGTCGCCCTCGGCTCGACCTTCGCGACGGCCGTGCTGTCGAAGGACGTCGCGCTGGTCGAGGGCGTCTTCGCGTTCGCCCTGTTGATTTTCATGCAGTTCCTGGTGGCGTGGCTGTCCGTGCGCTGGTCGGCCGTTGGGCAACTCGTCAAGAGCGAGCCGAGGCTGCTGTTCTTTCGCGGCGAGTTCCTCCGCGACGCGCTGCGCGCCGAGCGGGTGACGGAGGGCGAGGTCGTGGCCGCCGTGCGCGAGCAAAATTTCCCGACGCTGGACGACGTGGAGGCGGTCGTGCTCGAAACCGCAGGGACGTTCAGCGTGCTCCGACAGATGCACGGGCCGGGCCCGAGCACGTTGCCGCAGGCGGACGAGAC
>JBBRHE010000017.1:0-29672 GCA_038223165.1 Tepidisphaerales bacterium | reverse complement strand
AAGGGCTTAGCCGACCTGCACACGCCCGGCGAAACGCCCGACCACATGGGTGTGCCCGCGTTGTCATTGGCGGCGCTCGGGGAGAGCGACGGTGAGGCCGACAAGGTTTACGAGAAGCTCTCTAGTGTCTGCAAGCAGTTTCTGCGTTGGCCGGTCGCGCGTGAGCCGCGCGTGGGCGGTCATGTCGATGCGATCGAAGAACACCTGATTATGTGTGTCCGCCCGTCGCGCGACAAGGCGCAACTGGCGTCGGCGACGCAGTGGGAAATCGTCGGAAAGTTCCTCAACACCATCCAAGAGCCGCTCGCCGTCAAGGCGAACGGGATTACGATGAACGACACCATGCAACACCCGTCGTCCGATACGTCGCGCCATCTGGCGGACATCCCGATGTCCGAACCGAAGTCGACCGTCGCTGTCAGCATGCACGAACCGATTCACGAGCCGATGTATTCGATGCAGGAACTGCGAGCAGTCAGTACGCCGGCGACCCCGACGACACCGACAAACGCCGCACCTGACATGTCGACCCCGGTGTACAAGATGCCGACACCGACCGCGACGAGCGACGTTCTGGATGAAGTCGTCGAACTGGCGGGTTCGGATGCGTCACCCGGCGCGATCCTCTCGTCGATCGTCCGCCACGAAGCGGGTGGCCTCATCGAGTGCCCGATCCGCCCACCGATGTGCCCCGACGCCCGCCTGGCCGTCGACCGCCAGCGTGGGCTCGTCCTGCTCGGTGTGTCGCGCACGGGCCTGACCGACCTGAAGCTCATCGGCCAAGCCTACCGCTGGCTCTGCGAGAACCGCCCCCTGATCAGCATGGCCGTCCCACAGATGTCGATCGACGCCCACCAGTTCCCACGCTTACGCCTCTTCGTCGACGGCAGCGACCTGTCGAGCGAAGTCCTGCAACCCCTGCTCCACAGCGGCAACGTGACCGTCCAGGCCTACCGCAAACTCCGCTGGGGCGCCAAAACCGGCCTGCTGCTTGCGGCGGCGTAAGAGATCGTCCTCGAACCACCGCGTCGAGTTTACGTTTAGCCGCTGGCCCGCAGGGCCGCCCGTCGTGCTTCTATGGCAAATAAGGCGTCTCTTCGGGACGGCGGCTAAACGGACCCGTTTTTGAAACCGTCTCGACCTCGAACCAACAGAAAACGAAGTGGAAAGGGCAGGCCGATCGGGCCTGCCTTTTTTGCTTTGACTGACGCAAGATTCTCGCTGGGCGTAAAAAGTGCGCCACATAGCGTCCAGATGCGCACCGATCGATCGAGCATCGCCGACATTTTTGCTTCCGATTCCTCGATGAAATTCAACACGGTCCGGCGAAAAAGCGCCGTACAGCGCTCTGGCGCGCACCGAATTCGTAAAAAGTAGGAGCGGGTCGTGCCGGTGGACGGCGCGGGTCGTTCACGATGTTCTTTGAAAAGTGAATAGGGTGGGTCACGACGGGTCGCCGCGTGCTGTTTAGCGGCTGGTCCGCAGGACCGCGGGGTTGCTGTTTTGGCAAGTGGGCGTCCTTCGGGACAGCCACTAAACGGATGGGCGTGGCAGCTCAATTTTGGAAAGTGGCGTTGTATGGAAGGTCGTCGGTTTATGTCGGTTGTGGTCGTTTGTATGTCGGTTCGCGGTCGTTTGTAGGTCGGTTTCACGCGACATGGAAAAGTCGTAAGTGCATTGTATTGATGAACTTATATAAGTTAGAGAGGAAGAAACGACCCTGTTTTTCTTTTTCGCGCCAATGTCGGTCCTGCGATCACTCGGCCGGGTTTGGGCCTGCGGACTCGACGTCACCGGCGTCGATGGAGCCATCGAAGTCCATGAGGAACTGGACGCGCTGCATTTCCTCGTCACCGACGATCTTGCGCAGGATGCGGCGGGCGCGACCGACACCGGTCCGCCGACTGACGTGACCGAGGACGATGTGCTTGTTCTTCAACTTCGGCAGGATCTTGGCGAACTCGTCGACGTGCAAATGCCGACCGGCCTTGGCTTTGGCCTTGTGGTCGGCATCGAAGAAGGTGCACTCGGTGATCAGTGTCTCGGCGTTGACCACATCCGGGTCGTCGAACGCCGGGCCGGTCGACGTGTCACCCATGAACGTGACGGTGGGGACCTCCAGACGGTACTGGATCTCGATGCCACTTTTCTTCATCTCGGCCAGTTCAGGACCGGTCTTGTCCATGTACTCGGGTTTGAGCTTTTCGCGGATGCTGATCAGCGAGTAGCCGAGGCTGGTGCCACCATGATGCGTCGCGAAACAGCGGATGCCGAAATCTCGCCGGACCTCGTACATCTGGCCGGCGCTCATGGGGACGAGCTTGTACGGTGTGCCCTGGCGCTCGACGTCGCGCCAACAGCGCAGCATGGTGTCGACCGCCCGCTCCATCTCGCGCGGCAGGAGGATCGTGCCGGGCTTCATCCCCTGGAAGTACCGCTGACTGAGGTAGTACGCCAGCCCGGCCAGGTGGTCCATGTGACCATGACTGATGCAGACGATGTCGCTGGTCAGCGCGAAGTAGGGGCATCGACCGATGTCGAAGCAGACGTTCAACTCGGGGATCTGGACGACCGTCTCCTCACCGGCGACGGAGTACCCGACGACGTGGTACTGCCCGAACGGCAGGCGCGCGAACTTCTGGACAAGGTACGACTTGCCGGAATACGGCTTGGCTGGTGGCGACGCGTCGGCGGACATAGTCCGTCGAAGATAGACGGGGAGATCGACCCTGTCGAGGCGTCGCGATTGCTGTATCCTGCACATTGGGTTAGAGCGTTCCATGCGGCAATCCAAAGCCTTCACTCTCGTCGAACTCCTTGTCGTCATCGGCATCATCGCGGTGTTGATCGGCATCTTGCTGCCCGCGCTCGCCAAGTCGCGCCGCCAGGCAATGCTGGTGCAGTGCGCGTCGAACCTGAGGCAGGTGGTGCTCGCGATGCACCTGTACGCAAACGACCACAAGGGGTTCCTGCCACGGTTCGACCCTGCGGCGCCACCGGCGTTGACGGACACGGGCGCCAACACGGTCGACCAGGCCGATGCGTGGTACGACACCATGCGTCAATCGTACAAGATGCCGCACGACGTGCTCTTCTGTCCCGAGTCGTCCGACTACGTGCGCACGACGAAGTACAACGAGCTGACCTACATCATCAGCGGCTACGCGATCTGGACCCCGCGGCGCGACGCGACGCTGGTCTACCCACCCGACCCGGGAACGCCGGGCTTCCCGGTCAACGGTCCCGACCCGATCCGCGGACCGATCCGGTTGGGCGAGAAGCTCGCGCAGTCCAACCCCGTCGCCGCCGACGCGGTCCTGGTGATGTCGACCAACGTGGTCGACGAGACGACCTACGACCTGGCCGCTGCGCCCATGAGCGACTTCGAGCCGGAGCTGACGCACCACTTCTACCGAGGCAAGCTGGACGTTGCCAACATCGCCTGGATCGACGGCCACGTCGAACGGCGGACGTCAAAGGAGATCAAGCTCCGCTACAAGAGCGACAATGCCTGGAATTGCTGGTAAGGCAATGGATGTTGCGCTCGGTCCCTGCGGGTGGAGCGCTACTTGATCTGGGCGATCAACGCGTCTGTGAATTGTTCGGTCGTTGCCGTGCCACCCAGGTCGCGCGTGAGCGACTTGCCCTCGGCGAGAACGGTGTTGTAGGCGTTCTTGATCTTCTCGGCGACGGCTTCCTCATGGATGTGGTTGAGCATCATCACACCGCTCATGATGCACGCCAGTGGGTTGGCGACGTTCTTGCCGGCGATGTCCGGGGCGCTGCCGTGAACGGCTTCGAAGACCGCGGCGTCGTCACCGATATTGCTGCCGGGCACACAACCCAAGCCACCGACGAGGCCCGCGCACAGGTCGCTGATCAGATCGCCGTAGAGGTTCTCCATGAGCAGCACGTCCATCTTCGTCGGGTCCTGCACGAGCTTCATGCAACCGGCGTCAATGATGACCTCGTCGTACTCGATGTTGGGGTACTCGTCCTCGTGGATCTTGCGGGCGCAGTCGAGAAACAGCCCGTCACTGAGCTTCATGATGTTGGCCTTATGGAAGACCGTGATGCGCTTGCGATGGCGCCGGGTGGCATAGCGGAACGCGTAGCGCGCAATGCGCGTGCAGGCGGCTTCACTGGCGACTTTCAGGCTCGTGACCACGCCGGGCACGACCTCGTTCTCGATGCCACTGTACAGGCCTTCGGTGTTCTCGCGCACGATGACCATGTCCACGTTCTCGTAGCGCGTCTTGATGCCCGGCAGACTCCGTACCGGGCGGATGGCGGCGTAGAGCTTGAGCTTCTGGCGCAGTTGGACGTTGACGCTCTTGAACCCCTTGCCCACGGGTGTGGTTACCGGACCCTTGAGCGCGATCTTGTGAGCCTTGATAGCAGCAAGCGTGCGCTCGGGCAGCACGTTGTCAAAGCCCTGCGTGAGCGCGGTCGCACCGGCAGGCAGTTCGACCCACTCGACCGACAAACCCGCTGCCTCGATGACGCGCTGGGTCGCGGTCGTCACTTCAGGGCCGATGCCGTCACCAGGAATGAGCACGATCGTGTGTTTAGCCATGTGGGTTTCCTCGCGAGCCACTATACGCCTGCGGGCAAGGTGAGTGTAGACATGCGGCCCACTTATCATGGTTTCGACCGCCACCTGTCGCGCCTTCAGTTTTGCAAAAGGGGTATGGGAACGACGCCCGATAACACCGCGCAGTCCGTTACAAGCATTCCCCTTACCCATGCCCTCCATCTGGACGATGAAAGCGGCAGTGGTTGGTTCTTGTCCGCTTCGTGGAAGGGTTTGCATATGATTCCGGGGCAGGCTAGGTCGTCAAAGCAGCACGAGGCGGAGTTCAAGGTCGTCAACGATCAGCTCGACGCCACGACATCTGCACATCCGGACCATTGCCGGCGGCAGAACCCGCGCTTGCGCTATCGCAGGTCGTTCATCTCGGTGCAGATCGTGCAGCGGACCGGTTCACTGACACCGGTCGCGATGGCATCACGCGACCTGAGCGCTACAGGCATGTGCCTGTTGCACGCGGGCTTCCTGCATACGGGGACCAACTGCATCGTCACGCTGAAAAAGCGCCTCGGTGGTGAAGACCGGATCGCCGCGATGGTCGTGCGGTGCCGGCATGCCGGTGGCATCGTCCATTCGCTGCGTGTGAAGTTCGACAAACCGATCTGGGTCAAGCATTACCTTGATCCCGAAGAGTGCAAAGGTTTGACCGCCACGGCGCAGACCGACCCGTCACTGCTGCACGGCACGGTGTTAATGCTTGACGACCAACCGGTCGACCGCAGCCTGATGGCGTTTCATTTGAAGAAGACCAAGTGCGTGTTCGTCCCGTGCGCCACGTCGTCCGAAACAGTGGAGGCGGTGACGAGCAAGCGGCCGGACGTCATCTTGTGCGACCTGAACCTCGGGACTGAAAAGGGTGAGCTGGCGATAGCGGCGATCCGCAAGCAGGGGTATCGCGGGCAGATCGTCGTGATGTCGGCCGAGTCGGACGCGACGCGCATCAAGGCCGCATTGACCGCCGGTGCCAACGAGGTGTTCGCTAAACCGTACGATGCGCCGCGGCTCTACAGCAACTTGGCCGGTTGGTTGAAATCAGCCGGTAGTGGGGTGGACCAGCAACTGATCTACAGCACTCTGGCAGATGTCACCGAAATGGGCGAACTACTTGAGCAGTACCTCGCGCAAGTCATCGCGACAGCCGACCAGCTTCGCAAGCAGGCCGCTGCGGGCAACGTCGCGACCGCTCGACTGCTGTGCCAGAACCTGATGGGCTCGGGCGAAGGCTACGGGTTTGGCGTGCTGTCCGAAGCGGCCCGCGATGCGCTGACGGCGCTGGACGCGTCGCAATCGATTGCCGAGTCGCAGACGGAGCTGCACCTGGTCGACGCAATCGCCCGGCGACTGAGCCTGGGCAAACCAACCGTCGCGCCAGTGAAGCCACGCTTAAGCGCGTGATCTGATCCGACCCGTTACTGAGCGACATTGGGCCGCCGGGCGATCGCCTCTTCGGTCGCGACGCGGGCCACACGGGTCGCGAGCAAACCATCGACGCCGGTGGGCATGTCGCCGTCCGTTCCACTTTGCAGGGACTTGGCAAACTGGGCGTACATCCCGTCGAAGTTCTTCTCCTCGTGCCACTGCAGGTGCTGCGTGCCGTGGCGGTTCACCAATTCGAAGACCCGCGCCTGGCGGTCATAGCGGATCACACCGTCGCTGCCGATCAACTCGTAGACGAAGTGACACCGCGCGTCGCGAGAGGTGTGGGCGTAGCTGTAGCTGATCTCGACCATGGTGTGGGCGCCGTTGGCGTGGTCGAGGTGAAGGTACATGTGGTCGGGCGCGCCGTAGTTGTCGACCCAGGCGCCGGCGCCGTAGTGATGGACGACTTCGGAGTCCATCCACCAGCGTGCCAGGTCGATCTGGTGCACGCCGCAATCGACCATCGGGCCACCTTCAAGCATGCGACCATCGCGCGCCGCGCGAGGTGACGCCGAGTCGCGTGGCTCGTACTTGCCGTGACAATCCCAGTTGTAGATCAACCTCAGCGATCGGATTGTCCCGATAGCGCCTTCGTGGACGAGTCGCTTGATCTGCAAAGCGCACGGAGCAAAGCGGTACGTGAACCCGACGTACAGCGGCACACCGGCGTCGCGCATCAGCGCGATCATCGTCTGACTGTCCGCCTCGTTCATCGCCAGCGGTTTCTCACAGAGCACGGGCTTCTTCGCCTGCGCCGCGAGCCGCACGTTCTCGAGGTGCGCCGGTGCCGGTGACGTGACGACGACCGCGTCGATGCCACTGCGAATGAATTCATCGGGATCGGTAAACCCGTGGGGCACACCGAAACGGGCCCGTGTGTCCATCATGCGACCGGAGTCCGGTTCGAAGATGCTCTTCAACTGGAAGTTGCCACTGCGCTGAATGGCCGGCATATGCCCGTAACTCGCGACGACACCGCAACCCATAAGACCAAGGCGAATCATTTGCGTGGTTATCGGTGGAAGTGAGGGCGGGGGTCAAGGGAAAGGCGGGGAAGGATGGAATCAGAAATTTAAAACGAGGAATCCACGAAATAGGTACTCACACGATTTCGATCGTTCCTCCTTCCCTCATTTCATTTGAAAAAATAAAAAAAGGATCGAGGGGCAAAGATCGAGGATCGCGACGGGATGCCGGTGGGAGGGCATCGACGCACACGATCCTCGAAGTTCTGACCTCGATCCTTATAGACGGATCGCTCGGAGACAAGGGGTCACCGAGGTCATTTCAAGTGGTGAAAGGGTCACCATGTTTTGGAAATCGTTGACAGCTGATTGCCACCCAATCCCTGACAACACACATTTTGGAGAATCGCTTTACGCGACCTGTTCCTGCAGGGTGTCCTGCCCCGTGAGGACCTGGGCGAGGGTTTCTTGCAGACGGCGTTCGGCGTTACGGATGTCAAAGCTACCGACGCCGGTGCGGCGATGGGCCAGCAGGCGGTCAAGACCACCTGGTTTGCTGAGGACGTCCAGAAGCTTGGCATCGACAAGATTTTCGATGGCCCGACGAAGCGTTTCGGCCTGAGACACGGAGATCTCCTTGCGCACGCGGCGCTGTTGCAAGGGCGTCGACGCGGGGACGACGTACCGAACGTGGCACGTTCACCGCTGAGCGGCGCCAAACACAGGTGGATAGAACAAGAGATCGAAACGCTAACGAAGCGCAGATCCCTTTCACGTGCCTACGGAGTTAGCTGACGGGCTGGGAGCTGAAAGTCTCCCTCGATTCACTGCGATAGACGTACGGATTTCGTGGCGAGAAAAAACTGCCCGTGAATCCCATTCAATCGCGTGACCAATTCGCCCCTGCCATCAACGTCTTTGCGAGACATTGATGACGAACGTGGAACCAACCACTTCCACGTCGGGTTCTCCGCGCTTCTCGATGGCTCGAGAGGCTTAGGCGGTCAAGCAAGTCACATTCTGTTCAAACGGCAAAACCTGTCAACGACAAACTCTTCAAAAAGCGTGCTCTACTGAAAATAAATTTGCATTCGGGCACCATCGCCTTTGCCAGGTTTGCCTAACTGATACGATCCGGTCACATGCTGAGTTTGCAGGTTTCACTTTTTCTCGTTCCAGCCCTGATTGCGTGCAATGCCTTCTTCGTTTGTGCTGAATACGCCGTCGTCGCGATTCGTTCCAATGGCATCGGCCGCATGCGCGAGCGTGGCCATAAAGCGAGCGCTACGGCGATTGAATCGTTGAAGGCAGACCCAGTGGGTGCTATCGGTGCCATTCAGGTCTGCATCACTATGACCAACCTGATGCTCGGTTGGATCGGTGAACCGGCCATGAGCGAGGTGCTGCACATCCTGCTCGGCCCCCTGGCGCGGGTGATCCCCGAGGCGATCTTCACGACGTTCGCGACGGCCTTAAGCTTTATCGTCGTCACTTTGCTGACGGTTGTGTTAAGCGAATTATTACCGAAAGCGCTGACGCTTCGTTACGTCGAGACTGTCGCGACGTTTACGGCCATTCCCGTGTTGTGGGTTCGCCGGGCCGTGCGACCCCTGGTCTGGTTGATGAACGTGATGGCCAACGCGGTCAGTCGACCCCTGGGGCTTGGTCGCGTCGACGAGATGGAGAAGGAACATCACACGACGGCCGACATCATCATGATGACGACCAGTGCGGCAGCGGACGGGACCGTATCGCCACAGGAGCGGTCACTGATCCTCAACGCGCTGGCGCTCAACAAGCGCACCGCGCGGCAGATCATGGTGCCACGAATGCGGGTCGCGTACCTCGATCTCCGTTGGGACATGGCACGCAATCGCGAGGTCATCGAGGGGAAACTGCACAGTCGACTTCCCGTCTGTGACGGTGGGCTCGACAAGGTGATCGGGGTGCTCCAAACCAAGGAATTTCTCGCCGCGTATCACGCTGCGGGTGACAGCAGCGTGTTGTCGCTCATTGCGCGTAAACCACACTTCGTCCCGGAAACCGCAAAGGCCGATCGGCTCTTCCGGCACTTCAGTGAACAGCACACCGAGCTCCTGATCGTCGTGGACGAATACGGTGGCGTCGAGGGAATCGTGACGCTCCAGGATGTCGTCGACGAACTGCTGGCCGATGCGCCTGCGAATCCCGATGCCCCGTCGAGCCTAGCATTGCTATGATGTGCTGATGGCCGACGCGACCGTTCAGCACGACCCGCAGCACATGCAATGCATGGAAATCTGGGGCGGCAACGAATTGGCCAACACGGGCGTCACGATGCCCGGCCTCGACGCGTGGGTCTACTGCCGGCCGTACGAAGATGCGGATGCGGGTGGGGATGTGTACTACGTCTCCAGTTGTGCCACGGGCCGCATCACGCGCCTGCTCGTTGCCGACGTCAGTGGTCACGGCGCGGCGGTCTGCGACACCGCAGGTGAACTGCGTTCGCTGATGCGGCGATTCGTCAACCACCTGGATCAAACGAAGTTCGTCGGTTCGATGAACGCCAGGTTCACGACCTACGCGAAGTCCGGCTGTTTCGCGACCGCCGTCGTGACGACGTTCTTCGCGCCGACCAACGAGCTGGCGCTATGCGTTGCGGGTCATCCACCACCCCTCTGGTATCGCGCCACGCGCAAGACATGGGAATACCTGCAGCAGGAGACAGTCGCCGACCTGTCGAACGTGCCACTGGGTATCATGAGCCTCGGCGAGTACGAGCAGTTTGACGTGCGCCTTGGCCTCGACGACCTGGTCCTCTGCTACACCGACTCGCTCGTAGAAGCGCGGCTACCGCACGGGCAGGAGGTGGGCCAGGCTGGCCTGCTCGACATCGTGCGCACACTGGACGCGACGGTGCCAGCGACGTTCATTCCCGGGCTGCTGGAAGCGATCGACGCGCGCACGGACGGTGGGTTAAGGAACGACGACGTGACCGCGCTGTTGTTCCGTCCCAACGGCAACGCGCCAAGTGTGCCGCTGCGCGATCGGGCGATGGCGCCGGTCCGCATTGCGCGGGCGGCGTTCAAATCGATCGGGCGCGGTATGCCGTTGCCCGACCTGTCGATCGCGACGCTCGGTGGCGTCGTCTGGCAACGCCTCAACCGCTGGCGGCGGGGCGGCAAAGCGGCCAAACGCATGGACTAAACTCTATATCCGCATCCATGCGGGTCAATATCACCGCGAAATGTCGTGCGAAAAACCAACGGCAAAAACTTGAATATCGTCATGTGAGGGCCTCGACATTAAGTAGGCAAAAATGTGAACCGATAACGATGGTGACGCGCCGGTCAACTTGATCGTGTGCGCGGGTCGTGGCGGTCGTTCGCTGGCGTTCAGTGAGCGCCCCAGGGCCCGACAACGCCATTAGGGTCTTCATGGATTTCATCGCCCGCGACGTCATCGCGATAGTCGGCTTCGTGGTGGTCCTGTCGATCGTGCAAGGCGGCTTCGTCGCAGTCGGTTGGTACGTCTTTCAAAAACGTCGTCCATCTTCTGAAATTTCTACCACGCCCGATAACGCGCCGATTCTCACGGCGCGCACCCATGAGAAGAAAGACGAATTCCGCCTGCTGATCGAGCGGGTGCCTGCGATCGTCTATACCGCCGACTTCGGTGCCGATGGGCATTGCTATTATGTCAGCCCGCACATCAAGACGATCCTCGGGTTCGAGCCGGCCGACTGGCAGGAGAATGCGGCGTTTTGGTACGAGCGCATCCACCCCGACGACCGCGATCAAGTGATGACCGCCGAGGACAGTGCAAAGCTCAACGGCGCGTACAACGCCGAGTATCGCATGATCCGCAAGGACGGACGCGTCATCCACGTGAAGGACGACGCCAAGGTCCTCTACGACGACAGCGGCAGGCCGATCTGCCTGCAGGGCTTCATCTACGATCAGACCGACTCCAAGGCCGCCGCGCTGCAACTGCGCAGCAGCGAGCACCGGTTCGCTGAGTTCATGAAGCACTTGCCGGGCATGGCGTTCATCAAAGATCTGGACGGTCGATACGTCTACACGAACGATGCCTGGATGAGCCTGTTCCCGGCCGATACGAAGTTCGAGCTGAACACGACCGCCGAGCACTTGTTCACCCCGAAGGTCTTCACCGAACTGCGCGCCAACGACGTGATGGTGATGGAACAGAACCGCGCCGTCGAGCTGATCGAGCACTTTGGTCAGCCGGGCGGTGTGCGCGACTACCTTGTCAAGAAGTTTCCCATCCACACCGAGGCCGGCGAGACACTGCTCGGTGGCATCGCGATCGACATCACCGACCGCTGCCTCGCCGAGCGCCAGTTCGCGAGCATCTTCGAGAACGCCGTCGAAGGCATTTTCCGCACGAGCCCGGACGGCAAATACCTCGCTGCCAACCCGATGCTCGCCGAGATCTACGGTTATGAAAGCGCCGACGAGCTGAAGAACAACGTAGGAGACATCAGCCGGCAGTTGTACGTCGACGACGCGCGCCGCACCGACTTTCGCCGGTTGATGGACCAGAACAACTCACTGACGAGCTTCGAATCTGAAATCTATCGTAAGGACGGCACGCGCATCTGGATCAGTGAAAACGCGTGGAGGGTCTGCGACGAGCAGGGCCAGCTGCTGTACTACGAGGGCACAGTTGTCGACATCACCGCGATCAGGCAGAACCAGGCCCTCAGCAGTGCCAAGGACGCCGCCGAAGAGGCCAGTCGCGCAAAGAGTGAGTTTCTGGCGAACATGAGCCACGAAATCCGCACACCGATGACTGCTATCCTTGGCTACACCGACCTGCTGCTGGATGATCTGCGCGAGAGCCCCCGGGTCGCCGAGTGGTTGCAGATCATGCGGCGAAACGGCAACCACCTGCTGGGCATCATCAACGACATCCTCGATCTGTCGAAGATCGAAGCGGGCAAGATGACTGTCGAGCACATCGAGTGCTCGCCGTGCCAATTGGTCGCCGACGTGTCGTCGCTGATGCGGGCACGGGCGATGGAGAAGAAGCTTTCGTTCTCGTGCGAGTACGTCGGGAAGATTCCCGAGTCGATCCAGACCGATCCGACACGCCTGCGGCAGATCCTGATCAACCTCGTCAGTAATGCGATCAAGTTCACGCAGCACGGTGGGTTACACGTCGTGACGCGCGTGATGAAGACCGCTAGCGAGGAAGGCCCGGCTGTCATGGCGTTTGACGTCATCGACAGTGGCATGGGGCTGACGCGCGACCAGCAAGCGAAACTCTTCGAAGCCTTCAACCAGGCCGACACCTCGCACACGCGCCGCTTCGGTGGCACGGGGCTGGGGCTCGCCATCTCGCGCAAGCTCGCGCAGATGCTTGGTGGGGACATCACCGTCACCAGCCAGGAGGGCCAGGGCAGCACATTCACGGTCACGTGCAGCGTCGGCATGCTCGCGGGCGTTCGCATGATCACGCGTCCCCGGGAAGCCATGGTCCCCGCGACTGACGAAGGCACCCCGATGGCCGAAACTGGCAACGCGCTACCGACCTTGAAGGGGCGCATCCTGCTGGCCGAGGACGGACCGGACAATCAGCAGATGATCTCACTCATCCTGAACAAAGCTGGCGCCGATGTCACCGTGGCCTGCAACGGTAAAGTGGCGGTCGAGAAGGCGCTGGCGGCGTTTAACGAAGGTCGGCCGTTCGATCTGATTTTGATGGACATGCAGATGCCCGAACTCGACGGTTACGCCGCGACGCGCGACCTGCGCAACCGCAACTACCGGTTGCCGATCGTCGCGCTGACCGCCCACGCGATGGCCACGGATCGCCAGCGATGTCTCGACGCAGGGTGTGATGAGTACTCGACGAAGCCCGTCGACCGCCGAAAACTGTTGGGATTGGCCGCGCGGTTTATGCAGGGCTCACAACTGACCAGCGAGGACGCGAACTCGTCGATGACGCACCCACCACTGTACAGCGACCTGTCCAACGACCCCAACCTGCTGACGGCCGTGACCAGCTTCATCAACATCCTGCCTTCGCGCTTTGCTGCGATCCAGTCTGCGATGGACGGTCGCGACCTGGAGGTCCTCGCTAAGCTTGCCCATCAGTTGAAAGGGTCGGCCGGCACGTTCGGCTTCATGCCCATCACCCACGCCGCTGCCGCACTGGAACAAATTGCCAAGGGGCAGGCCGACCTCGTGAAGCTCACCGAGTCGGTCAAGGCGCTGGCAACCTTAGTCGCCCGCGTCCGCGCGGGGGGTGTGCCTGGGCAAGAACAGATGGCGTAAGGCTTAATGATCGCAAATGCCCAGATCAGACGCAGACTGAGGGGTTTCAACGGCAGGCGATGTCGACCAGATACCTCAATGGCTTCCCTAACATTCCTCATACGTAAATTCATTAAAAATTCTTGTTATTTTAGTGGCTTTGGGTATAAACACTCAGATGCGCTGACGCAGGTAAAGCGTGCGGGGGTGTGTTCAGTTCAGGAGAAGGGCAATGGCCACGGGTAACGTTAAGTGGTTCGACTCCAAGAAGGGGTTCGGGTTTATCGTTGGGCCCGAAGGCAAGGACGTCTTCGTTCACTTCAGCAGTATTGACGGCGATGGATTTCGCTTGCTGAAGGATGGTGAGCCGGTGGAATACGAACTCGTCACCGGTGCCAAGGGTCTGTCCGCGCTGAAGGTCAAGCGCGTCGCTGAGAAGGCCGCGGTATAGAAACCGGAATAGCTGACGATTCGATAGTATAGGTTCGCGATGACAGCGAACCTCAAGAGGATGCTGTTCGCCTGCCCTGGTCACGAACAACTCGCTTTTGCAACGTTCAACCTTTGATGTCCGTCTCGCAACCCCTTCGTCGTTCCCGTACTCTCTCGCACCTATGACCCCGTTTGCCTGGGGCATGCTCATCGGCTGGGTGAGCGGCCTGGCCGTTATCGCTGTCGCGGGCACTGTCGTCTATCGGCGGATCACGCTCCTGCAGGCCCGCGCGCGGGAATCGCAACGCCTGGCCGAGCTGGGCATCCTCACGTCCGGTCTGGCGCATGAGATCAAGAACCCCTTGTCGACGATCGGTCTGAACCTGCAGCTATTGAAGGAAGACCTGCCACCCGACGACCCCAACCGCCCGCGGTTGGTGTCGCGCCTTAACTCTGTCGTGCGCGAGGCGGCCCGGTTGAAGGACATCCTCGACGACTTCATGCGATTCGCAGGGCGCATCGAACTGGAGATGGTGCCGGTCGATGTGGGGTCACTGCTGGAAGATTTGGTCGATTTTTTCTCTCCACAGGCGCAGCTCAACCGGGTGCAGTTGCGCTTACGGAAACCCCCGACGCCCATCGTTGCCAAGATCGACGAGCGGCACCTGAAGCAGACGATCCTGAACCTGATGATCAACGCCACCCAAGCGATGACCGACGGCGGGGACCTCATGCTGTCAGCCAAGCGCGACGGTAACGAGGTCGTTATCGACGTCATCGACACCGGCCCCGGCATCGACGCCGACCATTTGCCACGCATCTTTGACGCTTACTACTCCACCAAGCCCGGCGGCACCGGTCTGGGCCTCGCGATCGCCAAACGCATCGTCGACGGTCATGGGGGGTCGATTGCCGTCCAAAGCCAGACTGGCAAGGGAACCGACTTCACCATCCGCCTGCCGGCGGTGAGTTGAGAGACGAGCCGTAGCAATCGATTGCGTCTTGGCTGTCCGCGATAAGAACTTCGATAAGACTTAAACGATCATCGTGATCCACGGTTGGGAATCAGCGTCACCCAGCTTTGCCTGCCGTACTGTAAGGGGAGCCAAAAAGGACGATGACAACCAGGATCTACGACGCGGCGGTCTGACCCTGTGTGATGTTGCGTTGGACTACGCTCAGCAAATGATCGGGTGTGTACTGCGCTTTAAGAAGGTAGTCCTTCACACCGAGCTCGCGGGCTCGGTTGAGCGTGTGCTCGTCGGAGACGCCGGTCAGCAGGACGACGGGCACGTCGCGGAAGTGGCGGTCTTCGCGGAAGAGCATGAGGAATGTCAGACCATCGAGCTGGGGAATCATGACGTCTAGCAGCACCAGGTCAGGCTTCTGGTTCCGAGCCGAGGCCAGGGCTTCAAGGGCGCTAGCAACGCCAATGACGTCGTAACCCTCCATTTTCAGGAGCCTTACCAACGGCTTTCTGGCTTCAGCCTGATCTTCTACAACTAGAATCGACGGCATGCATTTAGAAGTATCTACGTAATCCCAGTCACTTGGCTAGGTGTAAAATTTGGGGAGTTGCCCTTGGTCCTGCCCAGGTTAGCGGTACAGGCCGATGTCTTACGCTAAACGCCCGTGGGACGGGTGGTCGCTGAGAGGACGGTAGAGATCGAACCCTCCGGAACGTTTAACTGGCCCAACTGACGCAACAGGTTCAGGTAAAAGAACTTGCGCTCGTATTCGGCACTGGCCAATTGCAGCTCGGCAGAGAGGAGTTGGTCTTGAGCGGTCAGGCGTTCGAGGTTGGTCGCTAGCCCTGCCTGGTAGGACTCATCTGCCTGTCGCAGGGCTTCTCGGGCGGCGGTGGCCTGGACTTGAAGCTCGGCCAGCCTCGCAAGGGTCGAGGTGAGGTTTTCTAATCCTTGCCGGACGTCGCGATCGATCTGGCGGCGCAGTTGGCGCTCGAACAGGACGGTCTGGCGGTACTGGCTCCAGGCGTCGCGCACGTCGGCATGAATGAGGCCTGCGGTGAAGATCGGGAGGTTGAGTGAGATCAGTCCGTTCCAGTCACTGTCGGTCGGGGAGCTTTCGCGCTCGAAGAAATAATTAGCATTGAAGTCGATGGACAGGTAGTACTGCCCAAACGCCACCGACACGTTCTGCCGCGCCGCCCGCACCTGTGCCTCGGCCGCGGCGAGGTCCCGACGGGCCGCTAGCGCGTTGCGCAGGATTTCCTGCATCACCGGCAGATCGGTGATGGGGTCGAAGCCATCGGGCAGATGCACACTGTAGATCGGGGCGTCGATCAAAAACGCCAGCGTCGAGCGACCGTTTTTCACGTCCGTCTGCGCTTGCAGCAGTTGGACGCGCGTTGCCGACACCTGGGCCTGTGATTGCGCGACATCCAACGGCCGAGCCAGGCCCGCCTGCTGGCGACCGGTGGTATCCCTCAGGCGTTCGGTCTGCACCTTGAGAGAACTTTCGAGCACGCGCACGGACTGTTCGCTGCGCAGGACCTCGTAATACACACGGGCCACGTCTAGCAGGAGCGCGGTCTGCAGATCGAGCAGTTCATCGCGCCGCTGATCGATGGTCGCGCGGGCCCTGCGCGTATTGGCGACGTCGCGAAAGCCGTTGAAGGCGTTCCAGTCGCCCGTCAGTGGGACGTCGAGTCGATGGTTCGATGACGACGAACTGCCCGAGACGACAACCGTGCCTCCACCGGGCGAGCCGATCGCCGTGCCGGTGCTTCCACCGCCGTTCGACGACTTGTCCTGCACGAAATAGGTCGGTGTAAGTGAGATCGTCGGCCAAAACGCGGCGGCGGCGCGGTCCTTGTCGATCAACGCCTGCACATACGTCTCACCCTGCGACGCGAGTTGTTCGTTGTTGGCATTGGCCAGTTGCAGCGCCCGCACGAGTGACAGGGGTTGGCCTGCCTCGTAAGCCGGTTGGGTGCTGGGCGTGTCCCCGTCCAGCACCTTGCGGTACTTCGCGATCTCTTTGTCCTGATCGACCGCGCAACCCGCGACGCCAAGTGACACGACAGCGACGATCGACAACAAATGCAGGGGGTGGCCAATGGCCATGCGTTACGTCCTTGGAGTCTTGCAGATGCCACTTTCCAATGTCGACACGACGTGCTCGACGAGTGTGTTTTCGGGCAAATCTTTCGGCCCGAACAAGATCGCCGAACGGATCATCGTCGGGATATACGCGGTCGTCAGTTCCGGGTGCGGGTCGCAAATTTCACCGGAGGCAATGCCGTCGCGAAGGGCGCCTTCGATGAGCGTTGCGAGTTCGCGGCGTTTGGTGTCCCATTCACCGGGGTCGTTGCAGGTTCCCTGGGAACGCATAAGCTCGAACAACTGGGGATGCTGAAACGCGAACCGCGCCAGTTCGCGCACGACGGTGCGAATGCGTGTGACGGCGGATGTGGCGTTGTCAGATAAAGGGGCCTTCAACCGGTCGACCATCTCAGCGAACCCATCGGCAATGATGGAGAAGTAGAGGTCTTCCTTGCTGTTGAAATAAACGTACAACGTCCCCTTGCCCACACCGGCGGCGGCGGCGACGTCGTCGAGGCGAACTTTGTGGAAAGGTTCACTCGCAAACAGTTTCGCTGCAACGGCGGTCACATGTTTGCGTTTATTATCATCACGAAGACGCATTAAAACCCTGGTTGGCCCAACGCCTGGCGGTCATGCCACAAGTGAGAACTGACCAGTCGGTATTCTAGGGCTTCCCGTGCACATGCGGCAACCGTATAAGCGGATCGGACATGAAAGTCGCAATGAAACGAACAACAGTCCTCCCCGGTGTCTCGCCGATGCTTGCGACGGTTGTCGTCGTATCGTCGCTGGCGCTCTTCACGACCGGTTGCGGGCAAGGGGAAGCCAACGACGACGCCAAGCCCCAGCAGCAAGCGGTGAGCGTCACGCTGGGCAAGGCCGAGTTGCGGTCGGTGGTTCGGACGGTCGACGTCACGGGCACGCTCTTCGGCGATCAGGACGTCACATTGGGTGCCAAGGTGCCCGGGCGCATCGCCGAGATCTTCGCCGATGTGGGTGATCGCGTGACGGCCGGTGAGGCGCTGGCGCAGATCGACAAGACCGACTACGAATTGGAACAACGTTCCAAAGAGTCGGCCGTCACGGAACTGCTAGCGAAACTGGGGCTGATGGAACTGCCCAAAGGGGAGTTCGACGCCACGGTGGTGCCGACCGTCCGCCGGGCCAAATTGCAAGCCGACACCGCCGAAGCGAAGTACAACCGTGGCAAACGCCTGCACGATCAACCCCAACCGCTCATCAGCGATCAGGATTTTGCCGACCTGCAGACTTCGTGGGACGTTGCCAAGAGTGGTTACGACGTGGAACTGCTGACGGCCCGGTCGCAACTGACCGAGGCGCGATCGCGCCAGGCTGCGCTGGAAATCGCCCGTCAGCAGTTAGCGGACTCGACGTTGCGGGCCCCGGTCATCAAGGCCTCGCAACCGATGTCCGCCGCCGGCGCGCCGGTAACGAACCCCGCGACGACAATCTTTGGCGTCGCCAGCCGGTTGGTCTCGGTCGGTGAGTATGTGCAGGCCGGCACCCCGATGTTCCGCATCGTCGCTGACGACCCCGTGAAGCTCCGCGCTGCCGTCCCCGAGCGATTTGCCAGTCAGGTGAAGGTGGGGCAGACGGTCACATTAACCGTCGAGTCGTATCCAGAGGTGTTCAAAGGGACTTTGACGCGCATCAACCCGCAGATCGACGCTGCCAGCCGGACGTTCCAGATCGAGGTGATCGTCGCCAACCCCGAACGCAAATTGCAACCGGGCGCGTTTGTCCGCGCCCAGATCGCGACGCAGGTCCAGCCGAACGTGTTGTTCGTTCCTAGGTCAGCGGTCACTAACTTTGCAGGCGTCAGCAAGGTGTTTACGGTCGTGGATGTCAAGGGCAAGGAGTTTATCGTCGATACGGGTGTGGCGCAAGACGACTACGTGGAGATCACCAAGGGAATGAAGGAAGCGACGGATGTGATCACGTCTGGTGCCGGCCGATTGGCGACGGGAATGCCTGTCACGGTACGCGACAAAGCGACCCCTGCGCCGTTAGCCAGGTGACCGTGCTTGGCGTCGAACTTGAGACTGTGTCGCGACATCGCTCGAGGTCGGTTTAACGAGATATTCGTTGCACGATATGCGTTTCATGCATACGATTGCGTTAGGCGCGGAGGTCCTCATGTCGAGCAACGTCGGCCACGACCAGTTGGCAATCATTCGGATCGAAGGCATGCACTGCCGCAAGTGTGAGCAGGCGATCCAGCGTGCGCTCGTCGCACATGAAGGCGTCCACGAAGTGGAAGTCGACTTCGCCAGTGGGCAAGCTTCGGTCCTGTTCAGCAAAGGGACCGTCACCGTTAAACAACTCATGCAGACCGTCGAGGACACCGGTTACAAAACCATGGGTGTCTCGCAACGCAGCGCCGATCCGGCGCAGGCGTAAATCCTATCCAACAACCTGGTTGGTCATTCTGCTGCGGTTCATCAGCCTGCAATAATCCCCGTTTGTCTGGGAATACCGTGGTTTTCTCACAGCCGTCAGACTGTGTTCGCCGTCCCTCTTCCCAATGCCCTACAATTGGGCATAATGTAAAGCCCGCTGGTTTCGCTGAGGAAATGCCTAATGGGTCCGACGAACACTGCTTTGGTCAATCTATTTCAAGCCGAACGCGACCTCCGCGATGCCCAGGAGCGTCTGGATGCCGCAACGAAAAACGTGCGGCTGCAACAGCGACGTCTTACCGATGCATCGGAGAAGCTCAAGACCCTGCAGCACACGATCAAGGAACAGCAGGCGAAGATCGCCAACCTCGATCTGGACATCAAGACCCGCGACGTCCACATCGAAAAGCTCCGCACCCAGCAGCAAACCGCCCGCAATAACAAGGAATATCAGGCCTTCCTCATCGAGATCAACACGGGCAAGGTCGACAAGGGCAAGTCGGAAGAAGAATCACTCAAGTTGATGGAGTCGCTGGAAAAAGACCAAGCCACCGCCACCGACCTGACGACGACCGTCGCCAGTGAGCAGGAAAAGCTGACGACGCTGCAGGCTGGCATCGGTGACAAAACCAAGAGCCTGCAAGACGAGGTCGCCCGGCTGACCCCCATTCGCGATTCACTCGGTGAAAAGCTGCTTCCCAAGGCCCGCGATGCCTTTGCCCGCCTGGCCGACCGGTATGAAGGTGAAGCGATGAGCCCGCTGGTTCGCCCTGACATACGTGTCGAGGAATACCTTTGCACGGCTTGTCACATGGAACTCGTGCGCGACGTCTACAACCGCCTGCACACGCGCGACGATCTGGTTTTCTGCACGAGTTGTGGCCGCATCCTCTACATCCCTGAGCACCTCACGCCCGATGCGGCCGTGAACAAGCCCAAGGAAAAGAAGGAGATGAAGAAAAAGGCCCCACCTGCCGCCACCGGTCGGCAAAGCAACGCATCGGACGTGCTGCGTTCGATCCAGGTAGAAGAAGACGAGCCGGTGACTCCATCGGCTGTCGTCGAGTCGACCGAATCGGTGCCCGCGCCCGAAAAGCAAACGACCGAAACGCAGTCGTAAGACGCGCGCCAAACTCTAATCAATCAACACCGTCGACTGCCAGCGATGATGCGCATCATTCCAGAATTGAAAATACCTTCGAAGTGACCGGCGACGCATGTCCGTCGGTCGCAGTGTCGGTCGAGATCAGCACGTATTTTCCCGGTTCGTTGATGTACAGCAGGTTCAGGTCGACCGTCGTGCCACCCTCGATGGTCGCGGTGGTCAGGGGGGTCTCGACGCCCTTGTTCGGGCCGGACGTCGCGCGGTAGGTGACGTCGAGGACGCGGACAAACTCGCCGGTCATCACGTCACCGTCGATGTTGATCAGCGCGATCTGGAACGGTGGGATCGGGAAGCCACCACCGATCGTCACCGGGGGGATGGTGAAGGACAACCGCATGGGCAGCACCTTGATCGGCTTGCTGGTGATCGCGTCGATCGTCGTCGCTGCCACCTCGCCAAACATCGCGGTCGCGGTGATCGGGAAGCTGCCCAGGGCATGGATGGCCGCGATGTTCGTATAGTTGTTGAACGCGTCGAGCCGCGCTTTCGGATATTCCGCCACGCCATCGGTAAACGTGATGCGTTCGAACTCCAGGTCCGCCGACGCGTCGGCCGACAGCACGAGCTCGGCTGTGTCCTGATCGACATCGATCTTTCCCTTCGAATCGACGACCGCGATCCGCATGGGGATCGTGTCGTTCACGGTCGCGATCTTGGGCAGATCGAGGAAGATCAGCCGCTGGCCGGTCATTTTGAATGCCTTGGACGTGATCGGTTCGATCAGCGACGCGGGCTGGCCAGGGATTTCAGCGCTAATGGTGATTTTGAACGTGCCGATTTTGCGGAGGATCAGCGAAGTGCCGGTGCCCTTGTCCTCGGCAAATTCCAGGACGCCGTTCGCAAATGTGGACACGGTGAACTCAACGCCCGCGTCCGGGGCCGCCATGATGTTGATGCGCGCCGTGTTCTGGGTCGTGTCGACCTTGTTCTTCGAGTTGGCGATGGCGACCTTGAACGGCTGGGGCTTGCCTGCCGTACCCGTCTTGGGCTGCTGCTGGAAGATGACGTGGAACCCGCTGACCTTGAACGGCTTGCTGGTGACCGGCTCGGTGGTGGCGATCGGCACGTTGTTGGCATCCACCTCCGTCGCGGTCAGCGTGTAGGTGCCGGGGATGTTGATGAACGGCGACTGGTCTCCACTGAACGTTTGCACGCCCGCGACGAAGCCGACGTTGGTAAAATCGGATAGGACACCATCCACACCGGCAATCACCGGTGTCAGTGTCAGCTGCACGTGGTGTGCGTTGAGCTTCTTGTTCACCTTCTTTTTCGGGTCGACCTGCGCGACCGCGAATTCCAGCCGTTTGTTCACGTCGGTGGCAACGGGCGGCTTCTGAAACGTCAGCTTGTACCCACCGACTTGGAATTGTTTCGTATCGATCGGCGTGCTCGTTTCGGCGTTGATATAGCTGCCGAGCGAATCGACCACTTCGGTCACCGTGAACGTGTACTTGCCCGGGGCATCAATGAACGGTCCTGCCTCGCCACCGAAGGTCGCGATGCCGCCGATGAACGGAACGACGAAGGTGCCGCCCAGCGTTGCGGTCGAGGCTGGGTCGACCGGGTTGAGCGTGAGCTGCGCGAACGACGTTGAATCGGTATCGAGCTTGCCCTTGGCGGTCTTGACCACGACCTTGATGTCGAGCGGGGCGTTCACGTCGGAGGTCGTTGGCTGAAGCGTCAATGCCAGCTTGCCGCCAGACACCTTAAACTTCTTGCTGGTCGCGACGGTGCTCGAACCATCGCTGGCCTGCAACTGATAGCTGCCGGGGCGCTTCAGGACGACGCTGTCAAACGTCGCGACCCCGTTGACGACCGTTGCGACGTTGCCTTCGATCGGCGCGTCACCGTTAAATCCGATGGGATCGAGCGTGATGACGGTCTCGTTGTCGTCCGTGACGACGTTGCCGTCGCCGTCACGAATTTCCACGACGATGGGCTTGAGCGGGTCGCCGGCGTCACCGGCCTTGGGCGGAGTTTTGAAGACGAGCTTACCGGCGCTGATATCGAACGGGCTGGAGAAGATCGGGGTTGAGCCACCACTGCTGCTGGCGATGAGCTGGTATTCGCCGGGCTTGTCGATTGTGACATTACTGAAGGTCGCGATGCCGTCGATGGCGTTGACACCGGTCGTCCCCCCGAGGGTTGCGGTCTCGTCGCCACCGGTAAGGGTAAGCGTGATGAGGGAGTTGGACGAGGTGACCGTTTTACCCTCCGCGTCGAAAACGGCCACGGTGATGGCCGGGTCCAGTGGCTCGCCGAGCACGTTGTCGTCGGGCGACTGCTGGAAGGCGATGTGGTCCTCCGGCCCAGTCTGGGGACCATCGGTGAACTCGATGTGGTATGCGTTAAGGACGCTGCCCTGCTGGGCTAGTGCATAATCGGAGTCGGAGAATCGTGGCGTCGGGGCGTACCCACCGCCACCGGTAAAATAGGCATAGAGCAGGTAATCGCCGGCGTATTGTCCTTGGGTAATCGGAATGCCCGCGTTGGCGGGGTTGAGCGTGACGGTCTGGATGCCCACTTCAGAGTAGCCTGCATAGCCGCTCGGATCGTTCGGCGTCGGAACGGCGGTGACGGGCAGCACGGCGAGGACGGGCCCGCCATACCATTCGACGACGAGCGACCCCTCGGGCGTGTTCGCTTTGGCGTCGTTGAGGTTGTTCGACGCCGCGCGATCAACCACCCCCTCGATCCGCGTCTCATACCCGGACGGGATGGGTGTAAATCCGGGAAACGCTCCACCGTCGATCCCCGGGTAAAGCGTAAAGCCCGAGCCGGCGATCAGGTCGCCGGCGAGTAGGGTGCGACCTTCGAGCGCTTCAATGCGATAGAGATTCACCGGCACCGAGCGGCGCCGCTGCTTCTGGAGAGGCTGTTCAGCTACACTCGCGCGCGAACGCCACCATCGCGATATTGCCAACTGCATCACCGATCTCCCTGGAACGTCATCGACATGCACTGTCACCCACGAACGCCCACACAATACACGATAGTATCGCTACGCGCCACCGACGTCACAAGAATAATACACAGAGTATTGCGTTGGGCCAAAGTGGAATGGGCCGCGTTAGCCGACATAAAGGTCACTCCCGCAGCGGCTTTTCTCAGATTTTCGCCGCTTTTTGGCAATGACGGTGGTATACTGTTAGGAGGATGTTCAGATCGGATCGCAAGGTCCGACGTGCTCTTTGGCAACTGAATAGCGGAGGGGCTCGGAGGTTCGGGGAGATGCTGCGCCCGCTTTTGGGAATGGGCAGAGCACAGCCCATATCGACCGCCGTCGGTTTGTGTCGTTTACCGTCGGTTGTATGTCGGTTTCATGTCGGTTCGCGGTCGGTTTCAAACTGCAATTCGAGGGGGAATTATTTTGTAAAGTGTTTCAAGTTAAATGGTTACGGAAACTGACGTCTTGCAAATATTTATATTGTGGAAAGGCCTGTCGCTGGGGGTTCGTGGGCCTGTCATCTAGACAAGTGGAGCGGTAGCGACGTGAGGGATCGCCACGGGCTGAACCGTTGGACCGTTCCGATCCCTCAGGTCGCAATGCTCCCTTTGGGATGACAAGTGACGATTGAGATGACAATGCTCTACGTCGTCTCGTTCGCCGTGACCATCGCTGTGGGCACCGGCAGCGAAGGGGCATCACCGATCGGTTGAATCTTAAGGCTGACGACGTCGGTCGGGCAGACCTCGACGCATTCACCGTCGAGGTCGCACTTGTTGAGATGGCGGAGGTCGATGAGGGCCTTACCGTCGACCATCTTGAGCACGCCCTGGTTGCAGTGGGCGACGCAGACGTCGCAACCGATGCAGTCGCGGATGTCGATCGCGAGCGTGGCTTTGAGGGTCTGCTTGCTGCGCGGGTCGACCTTGTTGAACTGACCGACCGGTGACATCGTCTCGCGGCTTTCGATGTTCTCGAACTCGGCGTCCAGACGGTCGAACGTTGCCTGGCTCTTGACCTCGACCGGACCGGCGCGACGCAAGCGGTACACCGGTTGGTGACAGGCCTCGCACAGTTGAAGGCTCTCGAGCTTCTCGAGGTACTTGATCGCAGTGCTGACCACGGTCGCGTGGCTCCACGTCAACGGGGACACACTGATCGGTTCGTTTGTGTAGGGGTTCACCTGCTCGGCGAGCACACCACTCTCAAGCGAGTGACCGGCGGTCCACTCGAAGATGGGCAGCGCCAGTTTGAGGTCAGCAGCATCCTTGGCGCGGGTGATGAAGTAGTCGGCAAGCCACAGTGTGCAGATGAACCATGGGTTGCCCGGCACGGCGGCGATGTCGTTACTAATGCGATGGTAGTAGTCGTTCTCATAACGAGCGACCCCACCGACGCGCGTCTTGACCCACAGCTTGCTCTCGACCTGCTGCATGGTCGACACGACGCGCGGGTCGTCAGCTTCAAACAGGTGGAACTTGAAGACGCTGTAGAGGGAGGCGTCGATGACTTCGTCGACCTCGTAGTAGTGTTCGGGTTCTTCGTCGGGCTTGAGCTCGACCATCTCCTTGTACACGCCGTTCTCACCCGGTGGGATGGCGTTGTCGACCGGGACGAGCCGACGGACGAAGCGATTGAGCTTGTCGCTGAACAGGTACTTGGCGGCGCCGGCCTTGATCTCGGCGGCGGCCTTGGCGTACTTCTCGGCGCGGTCACGATCACCAAAGCAGACCGCGAAGTTGCGGGCAGCTTTCAGACCACCGTAAACCGTCGCGACGGTGAACGCGTGAACACCCCAGCGCTCTTCCCACAGGTCGTAGGAGGGGAGAGGCAGACCGGTACGTTCATCGCGATACTTGCACATGAAGTCAGCGGCCTTCTGGACGACATCGACCCAGAGTGGCCGGATGAACTCGATGTCGCGATAGCGGTAGTAGTGACGCCACATCGCCCAGACGACGAGCGCCGTCTCGTCCTCCTGAATGGGCATCGCGCGCTGGCCTTTCATGACCCACGGGTGCCACGACGAGGCGGGGGAACCGTCAGGGTTATACTTATGATAGAAGTAACCATCATCCGTAATGACCCGCTGACAGAAGCTGTAGAACCCGCGCGCGACGTCGGGGAAGCCGGCCAGGTCGAGCGAGTCGGCGACGAGCGCGCCGTCGCGTGGCCACATGTAGGAATACGTGTCGCGCGAGAACTGCATGATGTCACTGTCGTTGGCCGCGATGATCGCGCCCTCATTGTCGATCTGCGTGCGCAGGACGAGCAACGATCGCTTGAACAGCTCGACGACCTTGGCCGGCAGGTTGCCGAAGTTGATGTTCGTCCCACCAACCCACAGCCGCCAGTAACTGCCCGTGCGGTCAATGACGCCTTGCGGGGTCATCTTCACGAGCCACTTATGCAGCTCGATGAGCTCCTCACGGCTCTCGGCGGCGGTGAACGCCATGTAGATCGTGCGCTCCCCTTCGGGCTCGAGGTGAACGTGATGACTGATCGTGCTGTCGACCGCGCCCTGCGCGATCGCGTTGCCCTGCAGGTGACCGTCCTCGGCGTCGCGCCACGTGCCCTCGGCGCCGTGGAAGCCACTGGTGCCGGTCGCGTACTCGTCGATGCGCTGTTCGCCTTGGCTGTAGAACGTGACACTGATGTAGCGCTTGCCACGGTAGTGGACGAGGCTGCGCAGTTCGGGGTCGAAGTAGGCGGTGTCGCCGACCTTCGTGCCCCACATGTTGAAGTCCTGGTGGTGGAAGACGCAGACGTTGCGCTCGTGCTTGGCAAGGTTCTTGAGCTTGATCTTACGGATCAGGATGTTGCGGTGAAAGTCCACGACGTCGTTGCAGTAAAGCGCGATGCGCATCGAGCGATGCTCGAGGCTGACGCTGGTGGTCAGTGTGTCGCGCAGGTATCGCTGGCGGATAATCCAGGAGCCGTCGTTGGTCCAGGCCAGTTGCTGCTTAGCCGTGTTCGGGACGTCGGTGTGAATGCCGAAGCGGCAGGGGCCCGCGCCGGCGTGGTTCTCCTGACCGACATGCGGGAAGTAGAAGTCGCGGATCTGGTACTGGTGATCGAAGGTTACCAGCAGCTTGCCGTTGCCGACGGGGATATCACGAGGCATTCGGAGTCACTTTCGTATGTGAGTGTGCAACGACGTCAACAGCTATGCCCGGTCCACAACAAGCGACCGGACAGTCGTCATTGTCGGCATATTCAGCCCCGTCGATTAGGACGGAGGGGCAAGTTCAACGTTCGATTGATCAGCCCAGGCAGCGCGGTCGGTTGGTCGGTCGAGGGGGATCATAGCCAACCTCACCGGGGTTTCGAAACGGAAAGTAGGGTCCCTGCACAGAAAACCACGAGTTTGCGGGCGATGCCGCCAAAGTCGCGGGTCGATCGGATCGATAGGAGCAATGACAAGAAGCTGAACTATGACCCGTTATTGGACCATACTCTCCATCACGATTCTGGGATTGACCAGTCTGTTGACGTCTCGCTCGCAAGGGGCGCTCGTGCCCGGGGTGGAGACCTTGGCCGACCTGCTGACGCGCGGCGACGTGACAGTGGGGGACATCCGTTACTACGACTTCGCCTATGGTTACCGTGGGTTGACGGCACCGACACCGAGCCAGGTGCGCGTCGATGCGCCAGCGGACGGGCTTGGACTGACCTTGTCGGCGAACTGGACCTCACTGGTCGACGGCGCGCAGTCGATCACCCTGCAGTTCCGTGTGGCGGCGGGCGTGTCGCTGAACCACTTCAAGTCGGTGACGACGACGATGACCGGCCGGAGCGCAGCGACCAGTGGAAGTGGACGGGCAAGCGTCGTTGACGCGGTCACGCCGGACTCTGGATCGCCCACCACCACCTACAATGCCCTGCGCGGCGATGCCACCACGGTCGGGACGCTCAACATCACCTCCATGCTGCCCGAGTTCACGACGGATCTGATGGTGGTCAAGACGATCGACGTGCGGTCAACTGGGATGAACTTCTCAGAGATGTCGACAGTGAGCACGATCTTCACACCGATCCACCTGCCCGAACCTGCAGGCTTGATACTCGCCAGCGCCGCGCTGCTTTCGCTGCGTCGCGGACGTCGTCGATAGCTGCTTCCGTCCTGATTAGCGGTTTCCGTACGCTGAGGCGTGTCATTGCGACGCAACTGGTAGCGACCTGCGGGATAGCGGAATGCTTTACCTCGCCCCCGAACCCACCGACGATCCCGCGCGCCGCTACCGGTCACCTCGGGATGCCATCGAGATCGGATGGACACTACACGAAATTATGCTTCGAAAGCTTGAACTTATCTTCGACGTGGGCGAGCCATCAGTGGCATTGCTAGGAATGCGACGAGTGACAGCGCCACCGGCTCGGGGATCGGCGCAAGCGTCGGTGGGGTAATGTCGTAAAGCATCGCGAGCGTGCCGGTCGGGTCGAGGCCACCGGGGCTGCTGTTGATCAGGTTGCCGTTGGCATCGCGGTTGTCGTTGTCGTTGAGGGTGTCGCCGGGGAAGTAGGTGGTGTTGGACCAATCGACGAGCTTGTTGCCTGAAACGTTGACGTCACCACCGACGAGCGAGAAGCCGTAGATCGTCGTACCGGTAATCGCCAGGTCGCTCAGCGGGATGAAGACGCCGCCCATGGTGTTGTAGACATGGGCCGACGGTGCGAAGACCGCGCCGTCCTCGTCGTTGTCCTTGCGCAGGACGAGGTAGTCCTGTTTGTCATCCAAGGCCGTGTTGCCCCAGGCACCGGTGCCGAACTTCTTGATCGTGCCGTACGCGCTCGGGTTGCCGGCCTGGTCCACTCCGGTAATTGCGACGATGCCGAACGCATCATGGTCACCGATGTTTCCGCGATCGATGACCGCAAAGCCACGTGTCGGGGCAGCGGTCACACCTTTCCCGAAGACGAAGTCGACGCGCTCGATGTTGCTGAAGTTACCGTTGCCGTCCGACCGGTTGGCGAACATGTTGTCAACACCGATGTTCAGGTTGTTTCCACCGAAGAACGTGCTGAGGCTTTCAGGTGCCGGGCCGTTGAGCACGAGCGTGGTCGATGGCGTGTTGCCCGCGCCCAAGTACCACGCAATGTCGTTGTCGGGGGTATTCGTCCGGCGAAAAACAAAGTCGGCTTGTGCACCAGCATAATACGTCAGTCCACCGGCCTTGATCGCATCCAACCGCGTCACGTCGCCGGTAAACTGCAGATCGTACTCGCGCGACTCGGGAAAGTTAGCACCGTGGCCCGCTCCGTTAACGTCGTCAAAAGTCTGCGATGGGCCCGATTCAACGACCGTGGTTAGGCTGGTAATCGTTGATGCGGCGAACGCTTGGTGTGCAGTGAAGATAGACAGAAGGCAACCCGTGCCAACCACAAACTGTCGGTTGATACAAAACATATTTGACTGTCCCTGATACAAAAGAAAAGCAGTCGAACGGATCCTTTACGCCGTCTACATTATACACGCGCTTGGAGTGCCCTCAACGCACGAAATGCGCGGATTGGGGCAACGACGCTCGGCATAGCTACTTTCAGTAAATAAGCAGATTAAGGGCGACCGTATGGGCCGCGGTGCTGGCAATCAAATATTACTGCCACAACCCCACTTTTTTCATTGACCCGCAAAAGAAAACCGGCGGGTCTGCCAAAGCAGATCCGCCGGTTAAAAATCTTGCAAAACAGATCAATCGGCCGTTACGCCACGTTCGCGCGACGACGGAGCAGCATGGCGGCTGACAAAGTCGCCAAACCGAGCAGTGTGGTCGGTTCGGGAACTGCGCTCTGGACCGCAATGCCACGGATGAGCATGGTGCCGTCGTTGTCACCGATGTTGCCCAACGGAGTCAAAGCACCGTTGGACAGGCTAATCCGGTACAGCGCCGACGTCAGATCGCCAGGCGTCGTCAGTGAGACGAAAGCAACGTCGCCATCGGTTATATCGAACCCGACAAGAGCGTTAGTGTCGACATTCATGACGCCGACCGTATACAGCTTGCCGGTGTTCGGGCCAACCGAGCCATCGGCTGATCCTTGACGAACGAGCGTGTTGAAGTTGTGGTCGATGTTGAAGAGCGTGGTCGTGGTAGCGCCAGCGAAGTTGTTGGTGTACGCCGAGCCGACGATGCCCGGGTTCTTGCCATCGAGGATATCACCGCTGGCGTAAGCCAGAAGGGTGTCTGTGCCAGCGACGGCCCCGGTGATCGGGTTCAGCCGCAGGTTCTGTTCAAAGTTGCTCGTCACGCGAATTCGGTCGACCGTCGGGTTGAAGTCGATTCCGAACTCCTGACCGTTCAGTGCCGGTGAGAACGGCCCACTACCAACCTGCAATAGCGAGGCGACGCCCACGGTGCTCGTGAAGTCAACCTTGTAAACGCGGCTACTGCTGCCGACGGCGAACAA